>CACOYI010000030.1 GCA_902631405.1 K189A clade bacterium
GAATATATTTAAAGATCCTCCAGACTGATCAAAACCAGACCAAAAAGCTGCCGCAGCGACAAATAGAAGAAGCAATAATAGGATCTTTCTTTGCTCATCAGGCTCAAGTCCGGCAAAGAAGTAAAGATATACAAAATAAACTGCCGCTACCGCTGTCAAAAAGTACGCAAAGTTTTCCGCGAAATCTCTAGGTGAAATAGTTACGACGCCTGAAATAAGAAGCCCCGCCCCCGCCACCATAAAGATGAAAAGAAGGACAGATCTCAGAATCAAACGTTCTTTGACACCTTCATCATGACTATTCGGCAAAAGGCCCGCATCCCCCAACAAGTGCCTATATCGAATATAGCTGACGACCCCCAGCAACATACCAACGGCTGCTGCTCCAAATCCCCAGTGCCATCCAACTTTCTCTCCGAGGTACCCACAAACCACAAATCCAATTGTTGATCCGATGTTTATGGACATATAGAAGATCGTGTACCCAGCGTCCCTTTTATCTTCCATACCTTGATTTTCGTATAACCTTCCGACTATCGTCGAGATGTTGCCCTTCAGAAGACCTGTTCCAAGAACAACCAAAGCCAGTCCTAGGAAAAACGTTTCGTTGATGGGTACCGCTAATACCAAGTGGCCGAGAGCGATGACTACTGCGCCATATAGGACGGCCTTCTGGTGGCCAAGTAGGTTATCCGCAAGCCATCCCCCAGGAACCACCATAAAATAGACTAGACCAACATAAATCCCATAAACCGCCTGCGCTTCAATCTGCGACCAACCGAGACCAGGATTGAAACCAGTCAAACCTCCGGTCATAAATAAAACAAGAAGGGCCCGCATCCCATAATAAGACATGCGCTCCCACATCTCTGTAAAGAAGAGAGTTACCAACCCTTTCGGGTGACCGAGAAACAACTGACTATCTGTCTGACCGTTCAACTGGAATCCTCCATCTGATCATTCTTAACGGAGCTATCTCAGCCAACTTGCAAGATCGAAGATGGTAAAGATTTGCCCAAAACTTGCTCTAGCCATTTTGCCGTTTTAATCACCACTGGTGATTCGATCCTATGATCTACTCCTGACGTCTCGAGCATATAAAGCAGATCTTCCGTCGCGATATTACCGGTAGCCTTCGGAGCGAAAGGACAACCTCCAATCCCACCAATACTAGAGTCAATCGTGTCGACACCAGAAAGGATCGCAGCATAGGCATTTGCCATCCCGGTATTCCTCGTGTCATGAAAATGAGCTCGTAGTTTAACCTGCGGGAAACGTTCTCTAATGCGCGCGAATAACCTCCTGACCTGACCCGGCCCAGCAATCCCAATTGTATCAGCCAGGCCGATTTCAACCGGCTGGAATTCTACTAGCTCTTCGACCATTCTTAGTATTCGCGCCTCAGGTACTGCGTTCTCAAAAGGACATCCAAAGGCCACCGCAAAGGTAACTTGCACTGGAAATCGCGTCTGTTGTCCATCTCTCAAAACGGACTTCGCAAAATCCAGACCTCTCACCAGGTCCATACCTTGATTTCTGATCCCAAAAGTGTCGGTTGAAGAAATGACTATCCCAGCCTCATGGAGACAAGTGTTACGAAGTCGCTGGTACCCTCTTTCGTTTAAAACCAGCCCTGTCAGCTTTGCCTCATGGATATCAGTTAGTCCAGCACAAACGTTTTCCGCGTTTGCCATCTGCGGTACCTTTTTTGGATTTACGAAGCTCACCACCTCAATTCTCTCCAAACCAGCGGAGATAGCCGCTTTGATTAATTTTAATTTTTGGTCCGGTGAAAACACCAACTCCTCATTTTGAAGCCCGTCCCGCGGACTAACTTCCATAACCGTAACGCTGGCACTGTTATTTCCTTCAATCATCGAGCCGTTAAAACCCTTCTCTTAAACTGACCGTTTTATTGTAAGTTCTTGGCAAGTCTGGATCGCGATAGAAATAGCCGATCCTCTCAAACTGAATTCTTTCAATGTCTTTTTCCATAACTGCTTTTTCAAGAAGTCCATGAGATTCGACAAGAGAATTTTTGTCTATGTGATCTACAAAGTCAGCCGACTTTGGCATCGGGACATCGAAAAGACGTCCGTACTGTCTGACCGAAACAAGCTCACAAGAATTCGCATCCACCCAATGAATCACGCCTCTGGCTTTGAGTCCGGATTTATCCTGTCCACTTCGTGATTCCGGGAAATAGGTGCAATTGAGATGAGTTAATCCGCCTGTCTCGTCATAAATCGCTTCATCACAGCGAATGATAAAGCCGTAGCGTAATCGAACCATACCACCGGGCGTTAGCCTCTTGAACTTCGCAGGAGGGTCTTCGAGGAAGTCCTCTTTTTCTATATAAAGGTTCCTCCCGAATAGAATTTCTCTCGATCCTAGCTCAGGATTTTGCGGATGCCAGTCTGCCGAAAGCCGTTCAATCTCGTTCTCTGGCAAATTTGTCAGAACCACCTTAAGTGGATTTAGTACACACATTCCTCGGGGCGCTGTTTTTTCTAGATCAGCTCGAATGCAGAATTCGAGCAGGTTCATCTCTACAGTATTTTCTTGCTTGGTTACGCCAATTCTGTCGCAAAAGTCTCTAATCGCTCGGGCAGGCACCCCTCTCCTTCTCAATCCAGAGACGGTGGGCATCCTAGGATCATTCCAGCCGTCCACGAACTTCTCATCAACCAACCTGTTGAGAAGTCGTTTGCTCATAACTGTGTACTCGAGTCCAAGGCGCGAGAACTCTATCTGCGGAGGGTGATAATTAACTGAGATCTTATCCAATACCCAGTCATACAAAGGACGATGGTCCTCGAATTCAAGAGTACACAAGGAGTGGGAAATACTCTCCAACGCGTCGCAAATACAATGCGTGAAATCGTACATTGGATAGATGCACCAATCATCACCAGTTCTGTGGTGACTCGCATGAATAATCCGATAAATTACGGGGTCTCGAAGGTTAATATTTGGCGAGCTCATATCAATCTTGAGCCTGACGACATGCTCCCCTTCTTTGAACTCGCCGTCTCGCATTCTCTTGAATAGATCAATATTCTCCGCTACTGACCGAGCTCGAAATGGACTATCCACCCCTGGCTCTTTCAAAGTTCCACGAGTCACTCTTATCTCCTCGGGACTGAGAGAACAGACATAGGCCTTCCCTTCAGATATCAAATCCACGGCGTACTGATAAATCTCCTCGAAATGATCAGATGCAAAAGTGACATCCGACCACTGAAAACCCAACCACTCAATATCAGCTTGAATAGCGGAGACATATTCCTCACTCTCTTTTAGGGGATTAGTATCGTCGAATCTCAGAAACGTTTTTCCGCCGAATTCTTCAGCAACACCAAAATTGAGGCATATGCTTTTGGCATGACCGATGTGCAAGTGGCCGTTCGGCTCCGGCGGAAATCGAGTAATTACGCCACCTTCCAATGTGCCCTGGTCGACATCTTTCTGAATTCTTTGTCGTATAAAATCTGTTTTTTCTACGGCCATTCTCTTCAATACCTTAGTGACCTTTGAGTCCGCCTACCTCAATATAAGTCTCATTGGAATGCAGCTTTATTATCCTCGGCGAGAAAAATAGTGCTTCACGATCCATGAATTTTAAGCGAATACTGCTAACGGAGCCAAAATGAGATGAGGTTTTTTCACCTCTTGATATTTAGCCCAATAACCATCTTTGTCGTTGTCATCTTTGTCCTCGACAGAAGCGGAGTCAAACAATATATCGCCTCAATAGAGGGGGACTATTGGTACGAGATCACCGATGGGGGCAGAGGTATCGGTTACCTGAACGAGGAAATCTCATTGGGCAAACAGGGTATTTCCGTCCTTTCCCGGCTCGACTATTCAATTAACGGGTCTAAGCCTGTTTCCTCGCATAGAAGACTGCTTTTTTCAGCAAGCCCACCTTACAACCTCATTAAAGGCACTGAGCGAAAGGGATATGGCAAGGATGCTATTGACTTGAGCATTGAACTCGCTCTCGAAAACAAGAACAGATGGGAGCCAAATGAATATCTAACAAGGATAACCGCCAATGGAGAAAGCTCAACAGAGCCCACCACAGCATCAATTAACTTCCTTGATCTAAACAGGCTCTCATACGCAGTTTTTTCTGGACTCGATAAAAAAGACATAGCGGAAAATCATCAGATTTTTGATTTCTCCACGCTTTCGAACCGAATAGTCGAAAGTGAGTTAGTAACAAAATCTTCCGAATCCGTGATGATCGAAAGTACGGTAGATTCAGTCATGCACAGATCGACCTATAGCAACCTTGGAATCTTGGAAAGGTCAGAGTTTGGTTCCCAATACTCGATTCAAAAAAGTACCGAGAGAGAGGTAATTCAATCTCTTTCAAATGATGCTTTTGTAGGAGCCTCAAAAGAATTTCCTAAAATTCTTCTCGATAGAATGCTAGCCGATCCCGGCAAAATCAAAGAACTGAGCTTGAAACTTGACTCCAATAATGCGGACCAGGAGGTATTTCGGAATACTCTACCAATTGCCTTATCAACCCAGATTGGAGATCACAAAAAATACTCCTCGTCCGAACTACCCCGTCTACCCACCAACCAAACAGCCACTTTTCCGACTCGGCACCCAAAAATTCTCAGGATCCTGGGGGAGTTTCAGCACCAAGAAAGCGGTATCGATAATGTGTCAGCGCTTATTGCCTTCATCCACGAATTGGTCGACTACGAAGATATCCCAGACAGCCAAGGCGTTCTTGAGACATTGGATTCAGGACGCGGGGACTGCACTGAATTCGCTGACCTGTTTACCACTCTGGCCAGATCCATTGGCATCCCGACCCGAACTGTCTTCGGAATTGTTTACGAAACAGGAGGGATTCCAAAAATGGCTTTTCACGCCTGGAATGAGATTGAGATAAACGAAAAAATCATCGAAATAGATCCCACGTGGCAGCAGATTCCAGCAGACGGCTCACACATTAGATTATCTCAGAAGACAATTAATAGCTTCCAAAACTACCCGGAGCAAGAAATCAACTATAGCGTTGACCACACTGGTTATTAACTTTCCTCTCGCGCACGAAGGAGGCCCTCCTGGGTCGTGGTCGCGATCAAAACTCCTTCTTCAGAAAAAAAATCCGCATGAACTAGCGCCCTTGAATTCGCCGCAGTCGTCGTTCGCTTGTGAAATAACAACCATTTAGTAATCGGGATATCACGATAGATCCAAAGGCTATGATCCAGGCTCGCCATTTGTAATTTGCTTCGATTGGTAATCGATTGGTGGGGTAGGAAACCTGTTGAGACCAGACCCATATCTGAAGCGTAGGCCAGCAAAGCAGCATTCAAGTTTGGAGTTTCATCTGAGGACAGATCGAGCTCCCCTCTGTAGCGAATCCAAACCGGACTCCAGGAACGATTTTCGGCCCATTCCACACTCCCAATCTGAAACACTGATCTCATTTCGAAGGGTCTCTCCAACTTCGCCATTGGACTTAACCGCGGGTCAGCATCTGATTCGTCCAAGGCCTTAGCAACCTCGTCGTCTGGCCTCAGCTCCTGTGGTGTGGGCACGTTAGGCATCGGCTCGCTATGCTGAAATCCAGGCTCGTCTATGTGGAAAGAAATATCCATGTTGAAGATAGCCTGACCATTCTGAATGGCTACGACTCTGCGCATCGCAAAAGAGCGGCCATCTCTTACTCGCTCCACGTCCAATAAGACAGGTTTATTGTTGTCACCAGGTCGAAGAAAATACGCATGACAGGAATGCATTTTGTAACCGTCGAGGGTTCGTGACGAAGCGATGAGCGCCTGAGCGATAACTTGACCCCCAAAAATACGCTGCCCATTCTCGGGTTCGTTCTCCGCCCGAAAGAGGTTGTCGTCGACCTGCTCTAACTGGAGCAAGTTAAGCAGCCGCATTGCGCGTGTATTCAAATTTCACCTCTGTAAGATGTTTTCTCGTTGCTAGAAATCTTTCCTGCTGTTACAAACCCTTCCAACAAATATGCCTGGAGAGAACCATCAATGTCTGAGTTATCCCAACAGACAATGCAAAAATTCACTGACGATCTGATCGATTGCGAGCAAAAGTCGACCGCTTACCCTAATCTGACCGAAATCTACCCGAAGGGAACTGTTTCGCAAGCTTACATGGTTCAACAGATATTTATAAACAAACTTGCCAGTTCCAGAGTGTTAGGCGAAATAATCGGTTACAAGGCAGCTCTGACTGCTAGACCTGCCCAAGACGCGATGAACATTGGGGAGGCAATTATTGGGGTTTTATTTCAGAAAAACCAAGTCACATCCGAATCACTATTAATAGATCGTCAGGTCGCAGTGGAGACAGAATTTGGTTACGTGACAAACACGGAAATTATCGATCCCGTTATCTCGCATGACGTGCACAAACTGATCTCCTCTTATTGCCCAGTGGTAGAGATCGCCTCACCCAATCTCCAGAAAAGGCCTACAGGCATAGATCTCATCTCAACCAACTCTGCTACATATAGATTTATTCAAGGCAAAAGCCAGAGTACAGAGGAGCAAATAAGCTTGTTTGATCCCTTAGATAATCTAACAGTCGAGCTCAAAATGGGAGATGAAAGCCTGCACACAGAGAGTAGTGGGAATATGATGTTTGGCCAGGCTGACGCTCTGACCTGGCTGATTAACGAGGTGCTTAAACGTGGTTACCCGATCCCAAAGGGATCTTTTCTCATGACTGGATCAATCGGTCCGGCACATCCGGCGAAAAAAGGACTCTACCAAGCAGACTTCAGTGATCTAGGTTCTATATCCATTAGTATTTAAGCCGGCAAAAAAAGTAACTTTCTCCTTTGGAATATATATATTGTGACATATTCCATTTTAACCTTAACGCTCGACTGCTAGATTCCAGCACGAATTTAAGTAGGGGATGTTAAATGCCGTCATATGCGCAACTGATCGAAGAGAAACAAAAAATAATAGGCGAAAGAATAGAGTGGGCTGCTATAAACGCCGAATATGCGGTAAGAATGGATCTACAGAACCGGTTCAAAACTGGACTAGAGATAGCTCAATACACGGCTGACATCATGAGAAAAGACATGGCTGCGTATGACCAGGATTCCTCGAAATACACGCAGTCTTTAGGTTGCTGGCATGGGTTCGTCGCTCAACAGGTGATGATGGGCGTAAAGCGTCACAAAAAGACGACCGATAGGAGCTACATTTATTTATCCGGCTGGATGGTAGCAGCACTACGGTCCAAATTCGGTCCATTGCCCGATCAGAGTATGCACGAGAAAACGACTGTCGCTGACCTGATAGATGAGATCTACACCTTTCTGAAACAAGCTGATGCAAGAGAGCTTCGGCACATCTTCACAGAGCTGGACGAAGCCAGGCAGAATGGCGGTGACACTCAAAGCATTATTGATCGCATTGACAATTACGAAACCCATGTCGTCCCTATAATTGCCGACATCGACGCCGGTTTTGGTAATGAGGAGGCGACCTATCTTCTGGCCAAACGAATGATAGAAGCCGGTGCGTGCGCTATTCAGATAGAAAATCAGGTTTCCGATGCAAAACAATGTGGACACCAGGCGGGTAAAGTTACTGTTCCACATGAAGATTTCGTTTCGAAGATTAACGCTGTTCGATATGCATTCTTGGAGCTGGGTATTCAGAACGGGATTATCGTTGCTCGCACCGATTCCTTAGGAGCAGGTCTAACGCAGAAGGTTCCTGTGTCGGTAACGCCGGGTGATCTAGGGAGTAAATATAATGCGTTCCTGGATACTGAGACAGTCAATGACGTCAACGAGTTGGAGGATGGAGATATCACCATCCGCGTAGACGGGGCTCTGGCAAAACCGAAGCGACTCGACAACGGTCTATATGCTTTTAAAGACGACACGGGCTTCGACCGGGTGGTTCTAGATTGCATTACAAGCTTAGAGCATGGAGCAGACTTGCTTTGGATAGAGACTGAAAAACCTAACGTTGGCCAGATCGCTGCTATGGTAAATGAAGTGCGAAAGGTGAGACCAGAGGCAAAATTGGTCTACAACAATTCACCCTCATTCAACTGGACCTTGAAATTCAGAGAACAGGTTTATACGGAATGGAAGGAGTCTGGAAAAGACGTATCCGCGTACCCAGATCCAGCGACAAATGAATTGGGTTTGATGGATGCAGCAATCGACGGAACAGAGCTAGCAGATGCGGCAGACGCTCTTGTTCAAACTTTTCAGGCAGATGCAGCCAGAGAGGCCGGCATATTCCATCATCTGATCACTCTTCCAACTTATCACACGGCAGCGCTCTCCACAGATACTCTCACAGAGGGCTATTTCGGTGACCTGGGAATGCTGGCCTATGTTAGAGATGTGCAAAGAAAGGAGATAAGAGGCAATTTAGCAGCTGTCAAACATCAGGATCTAGCGGGATCAAATATCGGGGACGATCACAAAGAGTACTTCCTCGGAGAAAAAGCGTTGTTAGCCGGTGGAGCTGCAAATACCATGAACCAATTCTGACCTGCTGCTGGCTTCAAGGTCTCTTGTGGTAAGAGGCCTTGAAACCATTGCGAAATCGCAGTGTAAATTTTTAAGCGGGAGCCGCCTCGAGGTCCATTTGTAACGTCCTAGAGGCCAATAGAAAGTGTACAGCCGACCAACCCATCGCGGCCGGTAACAAATAGAGCATTGCATAGCGGAGAGACTCACTGCCCAGTTCGGAAGATAGTATATCGCTAAGAAGACCTACCCCCCATGGGCCCAAACCCATACCGATAAGGTTGATGAGAAAAAATAGAATGGCAGAGGCAACCGCCCGCATTCTCAAACCTACTAATGCATGAGTCATAGCTAGCGAATTACCGAGGTAAACGTTAAACAAGACACCAGGCACAATTGAAACTACGAGAGCAGTATACGCTCCCTCAACCACGTAGGTGGCAATCATGAATGGGACACAAATCATCCCTGTTATCGTTGGCATCCACATGTACCAACGAACGTCAAATTTAGCGAGGCGCTCGGCTATGTAGCTGCCCCAAAAAACACCGATGGCACCACCGACGCCCATGATCAATGCTAACCATGTCCCGAGTTCACCGGTGCTCATATCATGGCTGCGGATCATAAAAGACGCAGTCCAGTTACTAGAACTGTAACCAGCAAACGCATTCAAAGCTCCACCTATCGCAAGATGGCGAAAAGAGAGTCTAGACCAAAGAAGCTTTAGAACTTCAGGGAACGGGGTATCAGTCGCAACATCTTGTCTGTCCTCCATAAGACCCCTTATAGGTTCGCGCAAGGTGTAACGAACAAAAAGCGCCACAACGATACCCGGCGCACCAACTACAAAAAAGGCAACGCGCCAATCGAAGAATTCGTTCAACCAACCTCCGGCCAGAAAGCCGAAAAGAATGCCGAAATTAATTCCCATAGAGTAAAACGCTAGAGCACTCGCTCTTCTCTCTGGTGGAAAAATATCGGAAATCATCGAGTGAGCGGGCGGACTTCCCCCGGCTTCACCAACTCCAACCCCTATTCTCGCGAGCAAGAGCTGCAGATAGTTTTGAACTAAGCCGCTAATGGCTGTCATAAAACTCCAAAGTGCGATCGCTATCGCGACTACATTCCTTCTATTATTCCTGTCGGCATATCTCGCGATCGGTATTCCAGCTACGGTATAAAAGAGAGCAAAAGCAAAACCAGTAAGCAGACCGAGTTGTTGGTCAGAAAGCAACAGATCAGCTTTGATTGACTCTTGCAGAATAGAGAGGAGTTGTCTGTCTACAAAATTGAAAGTGTAGACCACGGTAAGTAAGCCCAAAGCGTAGTAGCGAGCTCTTGCGCTGGTATAGGGATTTTGATCAGTGTTCATAATATAAATGGCCTCATCTCTGGACTCGACATAAACATGTAACGAGATCGCTGTCTACGGCATCGCTAAGCAGCATTGCGAAGGCCCCAACTGACATATCGTCGGGATCCTGTCAGAATGGCCCTTGGAGAAGGAGGACAAATTTATGAAAGTAGTCGACGCAATCGCACATGCAATGAAAGAGGAAGGAATTGACGTCCTCTTTGCTTATCCAGTCAATCCCCTCATAGAGTCAGCTGCAAAGCTCGACATCAGAACCATAATTGTTCGACAAGAGAGGATTGGTTTGCACATGGCGGACGCCTACTCCCGCCTGTCATCCGGAGAGAGAATCGGGGTTTTCTGTATGCAACACGGTCCGGGTGCCGAAAACGCGTTTGGAGGAGTGGCTCAAGCCTATTCCGAGTCTGTTCCGATTTTGGTGGTCCCAGCTGGCTACCCAAGGCGAGTCGCAAACTATTTTCCGAACTTTAATTCGACGCTAAACATGCAACACATTACGAAATGGGCTGAACCCGTAACTATGGGAAAGGCCGTTCCTGAGATAATGCGGAGAGCATTCTTTCAGTTAAGAAATGGCAGGCCGGGTCCAGTAATGATTGAGGTGCCCCTTGATGTCATGGGAGAGGACGTTCCTAACGATTGGGTTCACGTTCCCGCTTTCAAAGCTAAATCAGCACCAGATCCATCCGATATCAAAGAAGCTGCTGCGCTTTTGGCAGGCGCTGATCACCCGGTTATTTATGCTGGCCAAGGCATCCATTACGCGAAAGCTTGGAAGGAACTAAAAGCACTTGCTGAGCAATGGAATATTCCTGTCACGACGAGTATTGAAGGAAAGAGTGCATTCCCTGAAGACCATCCGTTATCTTTGGGGAGTGGTGGAAGAGCGAACTCCCGCCCTGTAAAAAGATACCTGGAAGAGTCCGATCTTATTCTTGGGCTGGGGGTTTCCTTTGCTCTGACCGCATTCGGGGTCCCAATGCCTCCGGGGAAGAAAATAATTCACGCGACTTTAGATCCAATGGATCTAAACAAGGATGTGCCCGCAGATATAGGTCTGATCGGGGATGCAAAATTAACCTTGGCGGCATTGAATTCAGAACTCTCCAATGCTGATAATTCAAAAGCGGCTGCAAGAGCTAACGAGCCAGAAAAAATTAACCAGTTAAAAGACGAATGGATGCAAGAGTGGTTACCTAAGCTGACCAACAATGAGGCTCCTATAAATCCTTACCGCGTCGTCGCAGAACTGAACCAACTAGTAGACAAAGAAAAGGTCGTTATTACCCACGATGCTGGAAGCCCTAGAGACCAAATCACGCCTTTTTGGGAATCGACTGCGCCACTCTCATACATAGGCTGGGGGAAAACGACGCAACTTGGATACGGTCTAGGCTTAGCTATGGGAGCAAAGCTGGCCGAGCCGGAAAAACTGTGCATCAACGTTTGGGGTGACGCCGCAATAGGTTTTACGGGTATGGATTTCGAAACAGCAGTGAGAGAAAACATTCCTATTCTGTCGATTCTTTTTAACAATTTCTCAATGGCAATCGAACTTCCCATCATGCCTGTCTCGACAGAGAAATATCGCTCCACCGACATTTCTGGCAACTACGCCGATATGGCGAAGGCGTTTGGTGGTTATGGCGAGCGAGTTACTGACCCCAATGAAATCGTGGCAGCTCTAGAGAGAGGGATAAAAGCGACGGAGAATGGTCAAGCCGCTCTCCTCGAATTCATTACGGATCAGGAAATCACAATTTCAAACGAATAACCGTGAAACAATTTATTAGAGACTAGAAAGGAGATTCTTATGTGTGCCAAAGCTGTAGCCTTAGCGGCAAGACCGGAAGGGATGCCGAGAACTAGCGATTTTCAAATAGTCGACATCGAATCTAACGATCCGGCTGATGGTGAGATCCAAGTAAAAAATATCTGTATGTCAGTTGACCCATATATGCGCGGTCGTATGGTGGATCGAAAATCGTACGTGCCTCCGTTTCAAATAGGTGAGCCCCTGACCGGTGGCGCAATTGGAAAGGTCACTAAGTCCGCACACCCAGATTTCAAAGAGGGCGATTTCGTCTCCAGCCACTGGGGGTGGCGAGATGGCTTCACGGCACGAGCAGAAGGAATAGAGCGGCTTGGAGAAATTGTTGCGCCAGCATCAGAGTACCTTGGAGCAATTGGAATGCCTGGGATGACTGCTTATGCTGGGCTACTCGAAGTAGGAGACCTAAAAGACGGCGAGACAGTTTTCGTATCCGGTGCAGCTGGAGCCGTCGGTAGCATTGTGGGTCAGATAGCCAAGCTTAAAAACTGTCATGTCATAGGCAGCGCGGGCAACGATGAAAAAGTAGAGCTTTTAACAAAAGAACTAGGGTTCGATAGCGCATTTAATTATAACGACGGTGATCTGTTAGGTCATTTGAGAGAACTAGCCCCAGAGGGTATCGATGTCTATTTCGACAACGTTGGCGCAGAGCACCTTGAAGCAGCACTCATGTGTATGCGCCCATTTGGACGGATACCGCTTTGCGGGGCAATCGCAACTTACAACGACACCTCCCCTCGACCTGGGCCTAATAACCTGTCGATGGCTATCGGTTTAGGACTAACCTTGAGAGGATTTATCGTCACCCATTTTAATCATATGAAGGATGAATTTCGCAAAGACATGGAGACATGGGTAACAAATGGAGAGATCGTTACGAAAGAAACGACATACGAAGGGCTTGAATCCGCGGGTGACGCCTTCATAGGTCTGTTTACCGGTGCCAACACGGGTAAAATGGTCGTGAATTTGTAGAAGCCTCGAAAGAGTTGGTCGTAGCAAAGTAGCTCTAGCTAGCCGGGTGTCGCAAGGCTGGCCCACAGTTTGTCAGGGCCTTGCTTAGACAACCACTCACCGAGTCTGCGTTGCCAGTAGCTCTCGCTACCCCATTCATCTCTCCATGCCCATAATCTTCGAGTGAAGTGGTGAAGTTGGTGCTCATGCGTAAAACCCATCGCGCCATGAATCTGATGCGTCTGCTCAGCGACTATTCCGACGGCTTCTCCAACTCGCGCTTTCCCAGCCGCAACCTCTATAAGGAATCTCTCACCACCAATAGAATCTACAGCCGCATCGGCAGCGCGCTGAGCAGCCGCCACTTCGGCAGCAATAACAGCGAGAGAGTGCTGAATCGCTTGAAACTTGCTTATCGATCTACCAAATTGAACACGGTCTGTCGCAAATAGCAGGCCCAAATCCAGGACTGATTGCAGAGTTCCAGCGAGCAAATTAGTTTTTGCTAATGCCATCTGAGCAAAAGGTTCTTCCTTCAATTCTATGGCTGAAAATGGATCCCCTACCTTTAAGGTATCCGAGGGCTCTCCAGCCATATTCATCTTCTCTTCTACAACCTCGAAGTCTCTAAAGAGCCTCAACGACATATCCTCGATATTTATTGCAACCAGCCATTCCGTGAATCTTCCCCACGCGACTCTCTTGACCTCTAAACCATCAACAACTCCTATGCTTACTACTCCACTTTCATCGCTTAGAGCATCTGGGAACCAACCTCTCGCTAGAATGGTTTCAGCTAATGGCAATGGCGCTGCATAGCGCCCACAGATTTTCAAAAAAGCGAATATATCTTGATTCGAGTATTGCTCTTTAAAAATTCCGAGATCAAAGAAGCCATTCGATCTAATTTCTTCCCATAGCTCCTTAGCAAACCCCCCTGCTTCGCATTGATCCAGCAGTTTCTTGTCACAAAAATCGGACAAGATTTTTTCCGCACTCTCGACAATTAGATTCGTTACATCGGCCTGGTCCATCTCTACCTCAGTCCAAGGCCACGCGCTATCACTCCTCGCAATATTTCTCTCGTCCCCCCACGTAGGGTAAAAGATGGTGACAGGAGCATGGTGTCCTCAAATGTACGACGGAATAGATCGCCATCACGGGAGAAATCGCTGAAACCATCTGAACCAACCACTCGGGCTAGCTCTGGGAGAAGTTTCTCAAAGTTGTTTCCTAACTCCTTGACTAGAGCCGCCTCCACAACAACGTCTTTGCCTGACTCAAGCATCCCTGCTACGGAGATCGACATTCTTCGAAGAGTCATTATGTGCGATGCAATCCGCCCTATGACAGTAGCCTGATATTGAGTAGGTTCAGGCCCACAAAAACGTACTAGCTCAACAAAAACTCTAAAAGCTGATAGAAACCTTTCCGGACCGCTTCGTTCATACGCGAGCTCCGAGGTTACTTGCGCCCAACCGTTTCCCGCTTCACCAACTATCCGATCTTTCGGAACTATGACATCTTCGAAAACAACCTCGTTGAAATCCTCACCGCCGGCCATGTTCTTGATGGGACGAACCTTGGCTCCATCACGTTTCAGGTCGATAATGATCTGACTCAATCCGGCGTGTCTGTTTTCTTCCGCTGGCTGCGTTCTAACAAGACAAATGATGTAGTCATTTCGATGCGCATCCGTTGTCCATATTTTGGTGCCGTTAACCCGATAATTATCGCCCTCTAAGATCGCTGACGTTCTGACCGACGCCAAATCCGACCCTGTGTCTGGCTCACTCATCCCTATGGAAAAATAACTTTCACCTCTGCATATCCCAGGTAAATATTTTTGTCTTTGTTCTTCGGTACCAAACCTAAGGAGTAATGGACCACTTTGCCTGTCAGCGATCCAATGGGCACTTACCGGCGCACCTGCAGCTAATAACTCCTCCGTCACCACTAAGCGATCGAAATTTGATCTTTCACCGCCGCCGTACCCGGTTGGCCATGTCATACCTATCCAACCTTTTTCTCCCAACTTCCTTGAGAATTCTGGGTCATGACCAGTGACGAAATCCGAGTTCGGTCGTTCGAAGTGACCCTCGTTTTCTTGAACGAACTGTCGGACCTGTTCACGAAGATTTTCCGTCTCAGCATCTAGAGCGATGCGATCAAATTGCAAAGCCGGCATTTTTTTGATCCTCCGTTAATGCGAGTACAATACGTTTCGAAAGATACGCTTGCAAACAATCAAGTTCTACAAACTATCAACAATAGAGCTCTTACGACTGATGTGGCACCATTGGCCAGATGTATTCGACTGAACAACTAAAAGAAGCTTTTGAACCGGTCCTCACTGAGCTAAGAGAAAAAGCCGCGGTAGCCACGAGTTTCATCGACAAAAATTTCTTCCAAGTATCTGTCGCAACTTTGTGGGCAAACGTTGTCCTTTCCCCTGAAGATACAGGAATCACTGAGGATGACTTGCCCAATTTACACGACGTCTTGAATGAAGAAATCGCCAGTGTGCTCGGCCCGGATGAGGATCTGAAAACCGTATTTCGTTTCATTAGCAGTAAAGACGGCGAGAAGACTATGATTGAAGCAAGACTCAACCAAACTCACAAAGATCTCCTCTTATATTTTTCTAGTATGATCTTGGATCCCGAGGGGCACAGGAAGTGGGCCGACGAGTTGAAAGAAAAACAAAAAAAATAGAGATTTTTTAGCCAGATACGTGCACTAACAACTCTCGATCAAGACGAACGCCTGCCATTTCAGCTCGATGCTCCCAAAGGTACACTGCCTGCCAGGTGCCCAGACCTAGCGAACCATCAGTGAAAGGTATTGAGACACTAGTCAAGGTCAGAGCGCTTTTGATGTGAGCGGGCATATCGTCAGGACTTTCCTGAACATGCGTGAAAATCGGATCGTTTTCGGGAACAAGCCTGTCCATCCAGTTGTTTAAGTCCTCTTGAACCGCCGGGTCAGCATTTTCTTGAATAATAAGGCTGGCAGAGGTGTGTCTTATAAAAATGGTAAGCAGGCCATCTCTCAATGAACAATTGGCGACACAGGTTTTGATTTGCTCAGTAATGTTGTAAAGACCTTTCCCTTTCACAGGGACAATTAGCTCTTGAATCATCTTATCAGCCTATATGCCAGAGACTTAGGAACGGCACATAGGTGATGATCATCACAGCGAAAAGCAGAATTACCATGAAAGGTAAGGTAGCTGAGTAGAGCTCCGTTAGCGGTTTTTTGAAGCGGTAGCTAGCTATGAACAAATTCATTCCAACAGGTGGCGTGAAATAGCCAACCTGCAGGTTAGCAAGAAAAATAATACCCAAGTGAACAGGGTGTATCCCATAACTTACAGCTACAGGCAACAATAACGGAACCATGATTACGAGTGCTGAGAAAATATCCAAAACTGCCCCAAGCGCCAGAAGCAAAATATTTAACATCAGTAGAAATAACAAAGGATTCGTTATGTATTCTTTAAGCCAAGACATGATCATCTGCGGCACCTCGGCATCGACCAAATAATTGGTGAATGCCAAAGCCACTCCAAGAATCAATAGGATCCCACCAACCATAACCATTGAATCTTTTCCAATAACGGTGAGGTCTCGAGGAGAAACCTCACGGTAAAAAAACACTTCAATGATTACCACGTAGAGGGCCGTCATCGCCGCCGCCTCGGAAATCGCCAAGAACCCGCCAAAAATCCCTCCCAAGACCACGAAGGGGAGCGGAATTTCCCAGCGAGCATTCCAAAGCGCAGCTTTAAGCTTTGAAGCGCTAAAAGGAACAGTGGGAATCTCTCCTCCGGAGTATTTGACGAATGTCCACACACTAAGACAAAACAGCATCAGAAACATGGGCACCAGCCCCGCGACAAACAATTCTGTCATGGTGAAAGAAGGGCCGAGATCCAATTGTTGAGCGATCACACCATATAAAATCAAGGGCACCGAAGGCACTAGAAGAAGACCAAGGCTGCCAGAAGTAGTCACAAGCCCTAACGAGAAACGCTCTCCGAAGCCAGCGGACTGGAGTGCCGGTAATAATAAAGCTCCCAGCGCTACTATAGTGACTCCAGAGGCACCCGTAAGAGCGGTGAAAACAGCGCAGGCAAAAAAAGCAACGATCGCCAACCCACTTGGGATCATCCCAAAAACGCTTTGGAAAACAGCAACCAGTCTTTGCGAGGTGCCAGCCGCACTCAAGACATATCCACTAAAGGTGAATAGCGGCAGAGCCACCAATAACGGAGTATCAACGATACGATAAAGCTCGATCGCCACTGCTGCCAATTCAATCTCGGCAGAGTAAAAACCCAACATTGACGCGCCAAGGAGCACGGCGAAAAGGGGCGCCCCCATCAAGGCGAAGAAGAGAAGAAGCAATACAGCGAGCAACGTCATTGAGGCAGGCCACGAAAGGAGTAGACAAAATACCTCACCGCCATCAATCCCGAAGCGAGCGGTATTATGAGTTCGCAAATCCACGCTGGAACTAGCCCAAAGGCGATCGCTCCATCCACGTACTCGTAATAAACAAACTGAAAGCTTGCGTAAGCAAACATCGCTAAGATAAAACAAGTGAAGAGATAATTCATTCTCTGCAAAGTTGTTACTGACAACCCCGATGAGAAACTAGAGAGAATCCTGGAGAGCAAATCGATTCGAATATGATTATCCTCTCGTGAGGCAATCAGAGCACCAAGCATGGCAATCCAGAGCACGATAATTCGCACAGCACTATCGCCCCAATAAAACCCACCCAGACCCAGGTTTCTGAGAACCACTTGGGAAACAGGGAGAAGGATAAGCCCTCCCAGCAAGAAGACTAAAACACCGTCTTCGAGTCGTCGTAACAGGACTATGATTTTTTCAATCAGCGCCTTTACCCACCCTGTAATCGGTCAGGTGGGTCATCATTTCATTGAAAATCCCACGGGAAACATAGCCCTGATCGATTAGTTTCGCGTTTGCAGCTTCTGCCAAACGGTACCATTCAGCCTCCTCAGACGCGTTGGGCTTTAGCCAAACAAGCCCTTGTGATTTTAAGGCTTGCCCAGCAGCTGCATTATCTTTTTTAGCTGCCATATCTACAGCTTGAACCGCGACCGACAGCTCTTTACTAACTATTTTTTGTTGATCGGGCGACAGCTTCGCAAAGGCCTTCTCACTGAGAACGAAAGACCCATAAACATAAAGTAACGGCAGATCAAGAATATGCGTCACCTGCGTATGCCATTGAAGTGCAATCGTAGCGACCGGTGGAGATCCGATCGCATTGACAAGCCCAGTCTGTAGTCCCGTTAAAACATCTGATATGGGCAACGGAATTGGGGTCAAGTCGAAAGTACTATAGGCTCGCATGGCGCCCGGATCATTGTCCGGAGCCCATACTTTTAGACTTTTAAAATCGCCGACCGAGGACACCGCAGTTTGTGTCATAGGATACGCGAACCCCACTTCTGCTATTCCAAAGCCAACAAACTTCTTCTCACGAAGTCCCTGCAT
>CACOYI010000031.1 GCA_902631405.1 K189A clade bacterium
TTCCGCTAACTCAAATTTTCTTACACCCAGCAAAACTTGTGACGAGCCGAGTATCGCACCACGATCACTCTCTACGCGGGCTCCCGCATCCTCATAAGCAGTATCCGCGAAACCTGAGGCTTCCCCCGCGTTCTTTTCAATGACTACACTAAAGCCGGTCTTAATGAGTTTAGCCACGTTCGCAGGGACCATGCTTGTTCTCACCTCTCCCGGCCAAGTTTCCTTTACTACGCCTATCTGCATAACACTCCCTCACTTCTTTCGGAACTGTCTGACCAGCTCACTTGCTGACTCGAAAACCTCTGAAACGTAACAGCTGGCGCTTCGTAATTAAAAGGAATCACTGGTCTTCAATATATTCCTATCTAGAAATGATTCTCATTTCTACTGCGCATATACTTTTAACGTCCCCCTGAGGATGGTGCGATACTACTTCTGAAAATTATGTGATTCCTAACGAATATGGAGAGATACCGTATGTCAAACAAAGCAGCATCCTTCGCCGTGCTAATCGCTTTTTTCGTGGGTCTAATCGGTAGCCTGTCTTTACGTCCGATAAACCAAAATACCCCGCCCGCGGATGCCAGCACGAATTCCTCCCCTAACCAAACAAGCAGAATAAACTGGCGGGTGCCAACTGTTTTTCAGAAGACTATGCCGGTCATTGGAGAAAACCCTGTTTTCTTAGCTGATAGCCTGAGGTCTGCTTCCAATGGAGCCATTCATCTTGAGATCTTCGACCCCGGAGAAATAGTTCCAGCATTCTCCATAACCGATGCCGTCAGGGATAGAAAAGTGGTTGCCGGTTACACATGGTTAGGGTACGACCAGGGGAAAATAGCCGCATCGCCACTTATCGCGGCGGTCCCTTTCGGTATGGAGCCATGGGAATACAGCGCGTGGTGGTACAACGGTGGCGGGAGGGAAATCACGGAATCGCTGTACATAAAATATGAAATACACCCAATCTATTGCGGTATGACCGGCCCAGAGACCGCGGGTTGGTTTCGGGAAAGAATAAATAGCCTTGATGACGTAAAGGGTTTAAAAATCCGTTTTGCCGGGTTGGGAGGACAAATAATTGAGAGGCTTGGGGCAAGCGTGACAATGCTGCCAGGCGGTGAGATTTTCCAAGCCCTGGAGAAAGGTGCAATCGATGCTACGGAATTTGCTCTCCCTATCGTTGACCAGGCACTCGGTTTTAGCGATGTCGCAAAGTACAACTATTACCCTGGCTGGCACCAGCCTTTCACATCTTCTCATCTCGTGATTAATCTAGATACTTGGAAATCTCTAACTAGAAGCGACCAAGCGATTATAGAAATGGGATGCACGGCCGCAGTTACCCGAAATCTTGCTCATGCTGAAGCCGTACAGGGCGAAATCATAGCGAACTTCGACCAGGTAGGTGTTAGCGCAGAAAGATTGCCACTTAATCTTTTGAAAGAGTTGAAAAAAGTAGCAACGCAAGTAATCGAGGAAGAAGCTCAAAGAGATGCAGACTTTGCGGCCGTCCTGGCCTCCCAGAAAAAGTTTCTTGCCAATTATCAATATTGGAAGTCTCTGGCCTACTTGCCGAGGAATTTTGATGAGCTCTGACGGTCAAACAGAAAGTCGATTCTCTGATTTCATCGACAAGCTGTCGTTGAAGATTGGCGGCATGGTTTCCTACATATGGGTTGTGCTTCTTGGCGTGATCGTCACCAACGTGATTTTAAGATACGCCTTTAGCGAAGGGAGAATCGAGTTGGAAGAATTACAGTGGCACCTCTACTCGATTGGATTTCTATTCGGCCTTAGTTTTGCTCTGACAACGGACTCTCATATCAGAGTGGATATTCTTCACGAGAAATTTTCACCGGAGCTACGAGCCTGGATCGAGCTATACGGAATACTTCTCTTTCTTCTGCCTTTTTGTGCATTGATTGTGCTGTTTGGGTTGCCATTTGTTATGTCTTCGTATGAGGTCGGCGAGGTTTCAGCTTCACCTGGCGGACTACCATTTCGCTGGTTGATCAAAGCCTCTTTACCAATCGCTTTTCTGCTACTAGCAGTCACCGCCGTGGCCCGTCTTTTGAGGACCTGGCGTTTTCTTTTCAACAGCGAGAGATAGGATAGATGATAGCAGCCAATGAGGCGCTCGCCGTCTTGATGTTTCTTAGTTTTATTCTCCTCGTCTTTACGGGCTATCCAGTAGCCTGGATTCTCGGCGGACTGGCCGTCATCTTTACTGCCTTCGCTATCATCCTGGAAGTCGATTTTGACCTTTCTATCGGCGTCGATTGGTTTTTCACATCGCTATCGGTTGATCGAATTTGGGGCGTGATGGAGAACTGGGTAATGGTAGCCCTCCCAATGTTCGTGCTTATGGGCCTGCTTCTGGATCGCTCCGGAATCGCGAACCAATTGATGATCGGCTTTTCCAAACTTTTTGGCCGGGTAAACGGCGGATTAGCAATCGCCGTCACAATAATTGGCTTATTACTAGCAGCAACGACGGGAATTATCGGGGCTTCGGTGGTCCTCCTAGCTCTTTTAGGTCTACCGCCTATGTTAGAAAAAGGGTACGACACTCGCCTTGCAACCGGCACCGTCTGCGCTGTTGGCACACTCGGCATACTTATTCCCCCGAGCATCATGCTTGTACTCATGGCCGATAGAATGTCCATGAGTGTCGGGGACCTTTTTCTGGGAGCTGTTTTTCCAGGAGCCATCCTAGGTTCAATGTATATTTTATATATATGGTTTTTCGGCCTCATCTCCCCCAATAAGGCTCCAGCCGCGATGGAAGAAAATTTTGAATGGGACATCATCTTGGAGCTTTTTCGGGCAATTATTCCGCCAGCGTTTCTGATCTTAGCTGTCTTGGGCAGCATCTTCTTTGGCGTTGCAACGCCAACGGAAGCGGCCGGAATGGGAGCAGCGGGCGCGCTAATTTTGGCTATATCCAGAGGGAAACTAAACCTCGGCGTATTCAGGGAAGTTCTACAAGAGACAACCAAAACGACTGCATTCATTTTCGCGATACTAGTTGGTGCGACAGCTTTTTCCTTAGTTCTTAGGGGCCTAGGTGGTGATGAGCTGATTGAGAGGGTGCTTCTCGGGTTGCCGTTCCCGCCAACGGGCATAATTGTCTGCATTCTACTTGCGACTTTTCTGTTGGGATTTTTTCTGGATTGGATTGAGCTAACGCTGATCGTACTACCCCTCGTCTCGCCAGTCGTTGCGAGCTTAGGATTCGATCCAATTTGGTTCACAGTATTGTTCGCCGTTTGTTTGCAAACGAGCTTTCTGACCCCACCGGTTGGTTTCGCGATCTTCTACCTGAAAGGAGCGGCGCCTAAGGAAATCGACGTTGCTACAATTTACCAAGGGGTCTGGCCCTTCATCATCCTTCAATTAATCGGAATGGTCGTGATTTTCAATTTCGATTCCACGGTCACATGGCTTCCCTCGAGGGCTTATGATTAACCTTGCGGTGATGGCATCCCATGAGGGCACCTCCTTGCAAACCGTTATCGATTATCTTTCGTTAAAGGCTACCCAATGTCGACTTGCTTTAGTAATCAGCAATAACAGAAAGAGTGGAGCGCTAGCTCGGGCGGAAAAGGCCAACATTCCAACGCGACACATAAGCACCTTGACGCATGGCTCACGATCGCTAGCTGATCAAGCGATTGCCAAAACTCTAATTGACGAATCGATCGACTGGCTACTTTTGTTGGGCTACATGAAACCAGTAACAGCGCCGATCCTAGAGGCACTCCCAGAGCGAGTCATTAATGTCCACCCGTCACTTTTGCCAAAATTTGGGGGTAAGGGTTTTTACGGGCGTTTCGTTCATAAAGCAGTTTTGGACTCCGGAGACACTGTCACTGGGGCAACCTTACACCACGTGTCAGAGATCTATGATAGGGGCCAAGTGATCAGTCAAAAAGAAGTGCCCGTAAAGAGACAAGATGAAATAGAAGTGTTGGAAACTCGTGTGAAGAAGGCGGAGGGAGCCTTACTTAGAGAGTTTCTCGACACCCTAAACTAAACGTCGCTCAGGTCAGTCGTCGAAGAACATCCTCATGCAATTCCGGATTAGCAGTTGCGACTATTGACCCGCCAAGACTCGGATTACCGCCATCTAAAGTCGTTACCACACCGCCCGCCCCCTCAATTATAGGGATCAGAGCCTGTATGTCATAAGGCTTCAGTCCTTTTTCAAATACAACATGAATCAGTCCCATAGCCAGCATCGAAAATACATAGCAATCACCGCCTAAGCGAACAAGTCTTGACCGTTCGGCAACCGACCTCTCATGACTAGACAATACCTCTAAAGTGTCAGTTGCAAAGACAGTATCGGAGAAACTTTTGATTGAGGAGGATTTCAAAAGCTTCGGCTTTTCTCCCCGAACCGAAATATATGAGCAGTTTCCATCTCCAAAGAATAACTCTGAGGTATATGGCTGATACATAACACCGAGTATGGGCCTGACCCCGTCAAAGAGTGCCACCAGGATACCCCAGTGAAGTAAGCCCGACATATAAGCTCGAGTGCCATCTATTGGATCTATCACCCATGTCAGGCCATTGCCCTCAAAATATCCTTCCTCCTCACCAAAAATTCCATGCTTTGGATAATGTTCTGAAATTAGGTTTCTTAGCTTAGTTTCTATCTCCCTATCAGCCTTGGTGACCGGATCGAACGCGTTCAAAGACTTATTCGTCAGACCAATCTCGTCTTGCTGAACTCGAAAATAGTTCAGCGCAGTATCGCCTGCCTGAACAGCGAGGTATTTGGCGAATTCTAAATATTCAGTGAGACTCGCCTTTTCTATTAAGACCTTTTCTGAAAAACGTAAGCTTGTCACTACGCCCACTCCTCGGAAATAAATATCAATGTGGCGAGCCACTATTACTTATAGTAACGTCCGTCGAGCATTCGCGTGAATTAAAAATAACCGGCTGCATCTAATTAAGGGGGCCAGCAAACCAATGTTGCTGGAAAATTGATGAGGGAAGATGTTTAAGAGGCGTGTATTCACCATATTCGGACTGACGTGCTTTTCTTTTATTGCAGTACCACTTGCTCCAGCGATTCTGCTTCTCTCCTATTTCTTGAGTCTAGTCAAAAGTTTAAGAACTCTCCCTCAAGCCATGCTGCTTCTGTACTTCTATATCTCACGAGAGTGGTCGGGGCTTGTTTGGCTTTCCTGGATCTGGCTATTTCATCGCCACAAGGATGACTATATAGACCGCAATAGAGTTATCCAATTTTGGTGGATTCAAGGTCTGTTTGATGTCGCGGTAAAATTGTACCGACTGGATATAAAAATTTTAGGAGAGGAGGCAATAAAGGGGCCAACCGCCATAGTGCTGGCTAGACACACAAGTGTAGCAGACACAGTGTTACCCCTCTTACTCTTCGGCGGAGCTCGAAAAGAGGGCGTTCGTTACGTCTTGAAACAAGAACTTCAAATTTTGCCTTGCATAGATATAGCGGGCAATAGACTACCGAACGCTTTCGTGGATCGGTCAGGCACCGATAGCGCTGGGGCAATCAAGCAAGTTTCCGACCTTCTTATTGGCTGTGATGAAACTGAATCCATGCTCATCTACCCAGAGGGAACTAGATCGAGTGTCAAAAAAAGAGAGCAACTCGCGACGAACAAACCTAATCTGAGAGATCAGTTGGACAGGTGGTACAATCTTCTTCCGCCGAGGCTGGGTGGCATTTCTGCTCTTGCGGTGGTCAATCCCGGGAAAGATTTGGTTTTTCTGGCACACGTCGGCTTTGAAGGCTCGGCATCAATTATAGATCTCATAAATGGCAGCTGGTTACGACAAAAAGTTCTCTTAAAGTTCTGGCGAGTCCCATATGAAAATGTGCCAAAACACGATTTTGAAAATTTTCTATTCGGTGAGTGGGATAAGATGAACCATACGGTCGACGAATTGACAGAGCAACTTTCGACCACGGGCTAGGCGATCAGCCTAATTGTGTGTCTAGCCAGTATGTTCCAGTAGAATGAGATCTTACGTAGCCAGCGGTTGGAGACGCAAAATGTGTTCCGATCAATAAGACGTCCGAATCAAGATATTCAGCAAGCATGGCTTCTCGGGTCGCCCTCCCCTGTATCGGATCAGTGTCCGCTGAAGAGCACCAATCTGTTCGAGTCATCTGTACTGGGTGATGCATGAAATCTCCTGTTATTAGGGCTTTATTATTAGAAGATTCAATCTTCACACTAACGTGGCCGGGTGTATGGCCTGGTGAGGGCTCAAGTTCAACCCCGGCACATATTTTTTCGTCCATTTCTACCAGATCAACCAGGTCTTCTTCAAAAATCGGTTTCACTGAGTCTGCCAAAACCGATCCATAGACCGATTCATCCTCATTTTTTTCCCAATATTCCCATTCTTTCCTGCCGATCAAATACCTAGCATTAGGAAAGGTGGGGACCCATTTACCTTCAACTAACATGGTATTCCAGCCTACATGGTCAACATGAAGATGGGTGCACAAAACGATATCTATCCTCTCAGGAGGATAACCTGCTCCCTTCAAGCGCTCTAAAAAATTCGTCTGCAAGTTCGACCAGGCAGGTATATTTCTTTGCTTGTCATTACCAACACAGGTATCTACTAGGATTACCTTGCCCCCTGTGTCGACCACCAAAGCATGGATACTCATCTTCAAATTACCTTTTTCATCCATGAAGTGAGGTTGCAGCCATTCATATTCAAGGCAAGCCTCCCGGGTTGCATCAGGCAATATAAATCGGCTTCCTCCCACGCTCTCTATTTCTACAATTCGCTTGATTACTACGTCACCAACCCGCCATACATTAGACACAATAACTTCCCCCAAATTTGCTTCTTTAGCGCCACATTTAGGGTACTATTTTTCGCTATTGCTTCCAGAGAAAACATCAAACTAGGAGAGAAGATTGGCACTCGTTGACACCCTAAAAACATTGTCTTTTCTACCCATGCTGCTCAAGCTCAAGAAGGGCATGAAGCCGAGACCTCAAGAAACTGAAGACTGCTTTGGCGCCAGAGTAGAGGAAACGGCTCGAAAGCATCCCGACGCCTGCGCTATTTTATTCGAAGGACGAGATATCAGTTGGCGAGATTTTAACGCCATGGCTAATCGCTACGCACACTACCTCTCGGATAAGGGAATTAAACGCGGCGATGCAGTCAGTGTCTTTATGGAAAATCGGATCGAGTACATGGCAATGTTGGTTGCAATGAATAAACTCGGAGTGGTTGGTGCACTACTAAATACTAATCTAACAGGGAGATCACTCGCTCATTGCATTCAGGTTGCAAAGTCCGTTGCCTGCGTCGTTGGCGAGGAACGTATTACTGAATTTGCAGAGGTGAAAGAAGAAATTGGTATAACGGACGAACGTCTATTTTTCATGCCTGACAATAACCAGGGAACATGCCCTGAATGGGCTACCGACATCGCTATTGAGTCGGAGGAATGCTCTGGAGACAATCACGCAGAGTGCGTCAATTCGACACTCGGAGAAACCGCTTTCTATATATACACCTCTGGGACGACGGGACTCCCCAAAGCAGCGGTAATGTCAAATAACCGATATCTCACCGCGGCGACACTGTCTGGCGTCGCGGGCCTGTCGTGCACGGTATCTGACCGTATTTATCTTTGCCTACCGCTTTATCATGCAACCGGATTGTTATTAGGGGCCGGTTCATCGTTCACAACTGGCGCGAGCATGTTCATCAGAAGAAAGTTCTCAGCTAGTTCCTTTCTCAACGACATCAGAGAAAATAGATGTACTCATATGATTTACATTGGAGAACTTTGTCGTTACCTCATGAATCTTGATGAGAATGATCGCGACGCCGAAAATCCTTTGCATACCATGATGGGCAATGGACTTAGACCCGACGTCTGGCTGGAATTTAAGAAACGATATGGCGTGAACCGCATCTGCGAGATATACGGAGCTTCAGAGGGAAATGTCTCGTTCGCCAATATGCTCAACAAAGATTGTACGGTCGGTTTGACCTCAGCAGAGGTAACGATTGTTGACTACGACGTCGAAAATGACGAGATCGTAAGAGACGCGAACGGTTACTGCATTGAAACCTCAAAAGGGCAACCAGGACTTCTTTTAGGAAAAATCACCCCAGACTACAAGTTCGAAGGCTATACGGATCCAGACGCAACGGAGGGGAAAATACTCCGAAATGCGCTTGAGGAAGGCGACGCCTGGTTCAATACCGGCGATCTAATGAAAACTGTCGACGTTGGCTTCAATCTTGGGTACGACCATTACCAGTTCGTCGATCGCATCGGAGATACGTTTAGATGGAAATCTGAAAACGTTTCCACCAATGAAGTGGGGGAGATCATAAATGGTTTTGATCAAATTCAGTTCTGTAATGTGTACGGCGTAGAGGTTCCAAAAGCTGATGGGAAGGCGGGAATGGTTGCCTTAACTTTGAATGAGACAGTTAGAGAATTGGACCTCGAATCATTTTCCAGTTTTGTCAATTCTAATCTGCCGAAGTACGCTGTCCCGGTCTTCGTCAGAATCCAACCTAACATAGAGGTAACGGGTACGTTTAAGATGGTTAAGGGAGACCTTAAAAAAGAGGCATATAACATCGACGAGATTGCCGATTCCGTTTACGTAATGAAACCTGGAGAAACGGTATATACCGAATTAACCTCAGCTTACGTTGGTCTTATAAAGAGCGGTGCCGCCGGCTACTAATTCTAAAAAAGAGCGTGACGTCGTTCTTCTTGACCTCGGAAACGTTGTCCTAGGGATAGATCCTCGTCAGGTTTTTTTTGAGTGGTCTTCAAGAAGTGGCCTTCCAGAGGCAGACTTCGCGAGAAAATGGGTATTAGACGATGCCTACAAAGAACACGAGAGAGGTAAATTAAACTTCGAGAACTACTGTCGAATCTTGAACGAACGCTACGACTTATCTATGAGCTATCACGATTGGGAAATCGGCTGGAATAAGTTATGGACAAAACCCTTCGCAAAAGTAATAGATCTGTTCGCCGACCTCAAAGCGAATTATCGACTCTGCGCTTTCAGCAACACAAACGCGACGCATGCGAAAGATTTCAAGGACAAATATCCAGAGGTCCTCTCGCAATTTGATGAGCTATTTCTCTCGCACGAAATTGGCGAGCGAAAACCTGACGCCGCTGGTTTTGAATTGATCTGTAAGCAACTTAATTGTCAGCCTTCCCAAATCGCGTTCTTCGACGATACTCAAGAAAACATCGATGGCGCAAAAAAGTTCGGAATTCGAGCTTCGCTCACTAGAGGGGAGATGGAGGTAGCGTCCGCATTGAAATCACTTCTATTGTCATAGGGCTAGAATCGGATTCCAGTCGGCGAAGTATTTGAAGAGCCTCAAAACGATTAGAACCGCAGAACGCTTCATCGGCTGAAAATCTGCTACATGCGTCTGGTCTACTGTCATCGTCTATGAGCGAACATTGGAGCATATCATTCAGATGCAGGCATCGATCACCCGGCATCTTCCCAAAAGGCAGCCCAGGCAACGGCGAGGATATCGAGGGCGCTATGCAGCAAGCACCACAGCCCTTTCTACACTCCACTATTCGGCTCCAAGGGCACGAGCGCTATCAAAACTCGTGCGCGATTGTCGCCAATTTTTCCACCATAGGAAGAACAATGTCCGCATTTGCCGAGGGCAAACCAAAGATAATTCGATTAAAGCCAATAGAGATCAGTTCTTCTACCGCTTTTCTTTCATGAGCCACCCCAAAAATGGAAAAATCTGGCTCACCTTCTCTCTCCGCGCGTCGCCAAGCTGCTCTTGTATTCTCGATACCCTGAGAATAGTCGGTTCCTCCGGAAGCTGATCGCCTTTTAGCATCCTGAAATATCGGCATCCAACCATCGCCATAATCTGCAATTCGTTGAAAGACATACTCCGAGGAGGCTCCGATCAAAATCTTTGGACCACCAGCCTGGATAGGTTTAGGAAAAGCCCAAATTTTATCAAAATCCACAAACTCCCCATGGTACTCAGCTTCATCCTGAGTCCAGATTTCTCTCATGGCCAATATTCTCTCTCGCAGGATTTTCCACCGTGTCGAAAATGCCACGCCATGATTCTCCATCTCTTCGCGATTCCACCCCGCCCCAACGCCAAGAATCAACCGACCACCCGAAACGAAATCTAGCGTCGCAACCTGTTTGGCCATCAGGATAGGATCCCGCTCTGTTATTAACGAAATCCCCGTACCAATTTTCAGCGACTTTGTGGCAGATGCTGCCAACGCCAAGGACACGAAAGGATCTAAAGTGTGCCAATAATCTCGCGGCAGATCAGCGCCACCTGGCCAGGGTGATAGACGACTCGCAGGTATATGTGTGTGCTCGGGAACAAACAAAGACTCGAAACCGAGCTTTTCTGCCGTCCCAGCAAGTATATCTACGGGAACGGAGTAATCCGTGGCAAACATAGTTAAGCCAAACTGAACCATAGATATTTACTCCAAAGGACGTTGAGGACAGCTGCTAGTGACCTCGAAAACTTACGGCCGTTAACTGCCTAATATGAAGATCAACCTTTCTGAGATATCGATTCGCAGCGAATTTATTTGTTCCATTCAGCCCAACATTATAGGCGGAAAGCGCACAATCGAAATTATCCTCACAACGCTCATAAAAGTGCCTCAATACCTGGGCGCCACAGTAGATATTTTGTTCCGGATCATAAAGGTCAGTACCTCCACAAAAATCGCTCCACAAATCCGGCCGGACCTGAGCTGGACCAATTGCGCCGACAGATGAACTTACATGCTTTCTGAAGGAGCTTTCTGTAAATATGAGACTAGCTAGTAGTTCTGTAGGTAAATTTTGACGATCTGATGCCTCCAATATCCAACCGCCAAACTCCATCGCTTTTTCTTGATCTATCCCGAACGCGGTGCTGATTTGGTTCGCTAAGGGCGACACTTCCTGCTCAAACGACTGTCTGCTGAACGAGATCGGAATCTGGAGTGCGGTTAGCTCCGGCTCAGTTTTGTGGGAGTTACTAATAAAGAAGCCGACTAGGAAAATAAGAAACGCAAAAGCGACCGCGCAAAAGGACGTGAGTCTAAATCTTCTTTTTGGGCTTTGCGCCCAACTAACACATTTCTCAAACCACAAATCCATCGATTCCTCCTCTCCTGAGAACTCGACTATCAATCTCCAACCGTTGGCTATGGTTCAAAAGACCCCAAACGGCAGAAATCGCCTCTTTGTGTCGTCAATCTTAAGAATCAACGTCAGAAATTCAAGCGAATAATGAAAAAAGAATGGAGACGTGTGGCCGCTTTCGTTAGACACTCAAAAGAGCAAATAGCAACTATGTGCCTTGAAGCTATGCTTCTTTGAGCGCCCTAATAATGGCTTGCCTTTGGCTTTCATCCTCTACAGGGAAGGCACCGGAGGTTCTGTCGGTGAATCCTGAGTATTTACTCAAAATCTCGTTCGCGATGTCCTTCGGCTCTCCCACGACGCCGAATTCAGAGAGGATTTCGTCTGTTATGAGTGTGCCCATCTCTTTCCAGCGACCTTGTTTTGACATCTCATTCAAGCGGGGCTGAAGGTCTCCCATACCAATCGACTCCAACACTCCTTTGTAGGCTGGTGTAGATCCATAGAACGCAATTCGTTCCTGCGCAGCTTTCTTACTTTTTTCGAATTCCTGCTCTGTCTTTCCGCTCACAACGAAGCAGGAATAGGACAATTCGAATGAGTCACGACTCCTTCCCGATTTCTCAAGCCCTCGTTCTATCGCGGGCAAAGTTACCGAATTAATAAAGTTTAGTGTGCTGAAGGGATGAATAATCATACCGTCAGCCACTTCACCAGCAACCTCAGTCATTTTGGGTCCGACAGCCGCAAGAACGACCTTGGGAGCCCCAAATTCAATGTCTTCTGGCGTGAAGGCAGGCGTCATAAGGGTATGTTTGTAGTATTCACCGACAAATTCTAGAGGCTCCTTTTCATACCAATTCGCCCATATTGCTCTCATAGCGAGAATTAGCTCGCGCATTTGAGAGGCTGGGGATCCCCACTGCATGCTGAAGCGTTTTGTAATATGCGGCTTTATCTGCGAGCCCAGGCCAAGCGTAAAACGTCCCTTGGAATACGCGTTTAAGTCGTGGCCGATATTAGCCAGATTCATTGGGCTTCGAGCAAAAGCCACCGCTATTGAGGTCGCTATCTCTACCGTCTCAGTGTGCTCGGCGGCTAGCAACAAGGGAAAGAATGGGTCGTGATTCATCTCCGCGGTTCGCAAACCATCATAGCCCTTTTGCTCTAATCGTTTGGCTTGCTCTGGAATATCTCTTAACTTCGTTCCGATACCTGCGTCAACTTTCACTGGACTTGCCCCTTAATTAATTGGTTTTAAACTTAAGCTGACAGCTCTCGAACCAAACTGGCCCTATCAACCTTTGAAATGCCTTCATAGGCAGCAGAGGTTCTATCGATGATATCTCCATATCTTGATTTAATCTCTCCAGGTATCTTTTCTGGTTCACCAGAAACTGCGAAATGAGTGAGGATTTCGGGAGTAATTAACTCCCCCATTTCTTTCCAACGCCCCTGTTTCGACATCAGATTTAGTTCACCCTGAAGCTCACCAGCATCAATACTGTCCAACACGGGTTTATAAGCTGGAGTCGATCCATAAAAAGCTATTTGTTGTCTGGTTGCTTGCTCTGCTTTCACCATCTCTTCCTCGGTCTTACCAGTCACAACAAATAATGGATAACTTATCTCAAAATCAGCCCGTGTCTTACCGGCTCTCTCAAATCCTCTCTCGAGAGCTGGCAGTGTGGTTTCCCTCAAATACTTCTCAGTCGTGAAAGCATGCACGATAATTCCATCTGCAACCTCTCCGGCAACTTCTGTCATTTTTGGACCAACCGCTGCTAGAAACACCTTTGGCGCCCCGTATTCATTGTTCGTGGGCGTGAAAAATGGCGTCATCAAGGTATGGGTATAAAACTCCCCAGCGAATTCCAAAGCCTTATCTTGATGCCAGCAATCCCATATAGCCCTCATCGCCATGATGTATTCTTTCATTCTAGCCGCTGGACTTGACCAGGGCATGCTGAAACGTTTAGTGATATGCGGTTTTATTTGTGATCCCAAGCCAAGCACGAACCTCCCCTTCGAAAAGGCATTAAGATCGTGGCCCACATTGGCGAGCGTCATCGGAGACCTCGCAAAGGCAACAGCGATAGAAGTCATCAGTTGTATTTTTTCAGTGTGCTGGGCGGCCACCAAAAGCGGAAAAAAAGGATCGTGAGAGGTTTCAGCTGTCATTACCCCCGAATACCCCATTTCTTCCAAATCTGCAGCCTGTTGACCCACCGTATTCAGATCTAAACCAACCCCTCCATCAACTCGCATCGCATTCTCCCCAGTTTTTTTTACTCCGAGTGAATCGGACCACTTTCATCGTCTCGCATTACACAGAGACCCTCTTGAGCGACGCCCAACTTTTCATCTTCAAGCACATAATGACTGACGCTCACTTCATTATCACGAAATCCAAGGCAAAAGAATAAGTTATTGGGATGAATAATTCTCATCAAATTCGCTTCGGACAAATCCAGATAAAAATTCAAGATCGCTTTCGTCACGACACCGTGACTCACAATTATGGGAGATCTCTCTTCACTTAAGGCAAGAAGACGAGGGGATATTCGTGCCACAAGATCGGGTATGTTTTCCCCTCCGCCAGGGCGATAACCATAGGGATCATTTTTCAGGGCCGCATATCCCTCCGGATCCTGATTCTTGATTTCATCAACCGTTTTTCCTGACCAAAACCCACAGTCCCTCTCAACGAGCTCGTCAGAATAGACGACTTCCTGCTTAAGGTGTTGGTTGATCAGCTCGGTGGTCTCTCTTGCTCTACCTGCACTTGACGACCAAATACCTGAGGTTTCACCGATGGAGTTCAAAACTTGTCCATGCTCGTCCGCCTGAGCACGCCCCTCCTCAGTGAGGGGTGAGTTCAATCTCCCTTGCATACGTCGTTCCACGTTCCATACCGTTTGTCCGTGCCGAACTATAAAAAGTCTTTCCAGGATCGATCTCCAGCGAGAACTCTAAACTGAGAACTGAAAAGCCGAGCCCACGAACGCGTTGAAAGTCCTTTCAACATCTTCAGCCTTCCCAGCCATGGGCGCAATGATATGAGTATCGACTCCACCATCGGCATCTTCTTGGATTCGCCTTCGAACCTCGTCCTCATTCCCGATTATTGCTATCTCATCAATCATTTCGTCGCTCATGGAGCCCGCCGTCTTATCGCGATCTTTCGCAGCCCAACCCTCAGCAATTCCAGCCGCTTCCGCTTCATACCCTGCCCAAGCCAGAAAATTATTGTAGACGGGCGTCCCATAATAAGGCCCGAATGCCGCTCGAAAAACATTCCGGCCGTACTCCTTATCATCGGTACAAAGTACCATCGCTCGATTTACGATCTCCAGATCTTCAGGATCTTTGTCGGCGTTCTTGGCACCGATTGCAACATGTTCCATCATTTTTGGTAGCGCCTTCTTAGGCCACAGATTGAAGATGACACCGTCACCCACTTCGGCGGCCATCTCGATCATCTTCGGCCTCAGTGCCGCCAGGTATACTGGAGGCGGATTCTCAAGTGGTGCTTGGCGATATCCTTTACTGAAAAGGGTGTCTCCATCGAAATCGGTTTTCGCACCAGTAAGCATCTCTTTCACAAGCTGAGCAGTTTCCTTGACTCTAGTGACCGGCTTATCCAAAGGTATGCCGTTGAACTGGGTCATTATAGTTTGACTGGAAGAACCCAATCCCATGATGAACCTCCCGGGTAAGAGTTGTCCGATGACGTTAGCCGAAGCAGCCAATACGGAAGGCGATCTTGTATAAACAGGCGTAACAGCAGTGCCGATTCGTATATCGCGTGTCGTGTGTGCCACCGCAGCCACCTGCGTTAACGTGTCAGGTGCTCCGGAGTCACTGAACCAAGCATCCGGAATTCCATTTTCTTCAGCCCATCTGATGCGATTTATAGTGTCCTCGACGCGCGGACCTGCGGGCAAAGTCACCGCAATTCTTTTACTGTGTACCATCTTTCCTCCCCAGATAATTTCTACCTAACGTAAAACAACTACCAACTATATTTGGTAGAGTCGCATTTTGCCCTTAGATAGATCAACCCGTATTATGGACTATGGGCGGCAAGTAGTCGGAGTCGAATTAGTATGAGCGATGTCGAAATCACTGAAGTAAGGGCGGCACACGTATTTGATGAAGCAGCACTGGGGGCCTATCTGCAGAAACATGTCGCTGATTTTATGGGTCCGTTGACGGTCAAACAATTTGAAGGGGGCCAATCAAATCCCACTTTTCAACTAATCACACCGTCCAAGACATATGTAATGCGAAAGCAACCGCCCGGCGAACTTCTTCCTTCTGCACATCAAGTAGACAGAGAATATAGAGTCATGGACGCGTTGTGGGATACAGCCGTTCCGGTGCCAAAAATGTATTGCCTGTGTGAGGATAGTTCCGTCATTGGCACGAAGTTCTATGTCATGGAAATGATCGAGGGTCGTCTTTTTACGGAAACGAGACTCCCGATGCTTTCAAAGGAAGAGAGAACAGCTATCTATCTTGACCTAGCCAGAGTTCTGGCCGCTTTACACTCAACCGATCCCAAAGAGGTCGGACTGTCAGAATTCGGCCGACCCGGAAACTACTACGAGCGGCAAATTGGCCGATGGACAAAACAGTACCTCGCCTCTCAAACAGACGATTTACCTGCTATGACCAATCTTATGGAGTGGCTGCCAAAAAATATTCCTGGTAATACACAAAGCGTTGTTGTGCACGGTGATTACCGGCTCGGCAATGTGCTGATTCACCCTACGGAACCAAAAATCGTCGGCGTCCTGGATTGGGAACTATCAACTCTGGGCGATGGACTGGCTGATCTAGGGTACCTATGCCAAGACTATTATGGCGATCCTGACAGCGAAGTTGGAATCGCCGGTATCAACTACGAATCCTTAGGAATTCCAACCGAAGAACAGCTCGTTGCAGAGTATTGCAAACACTCAGGCCGACAGGAGATTGAGGATTGGCCTTTTTATCTTATCTACAATATGTTTCGATCGGCTGGCATTATTCAAGGTGTCTACAAGCGCGGGCTCGACGGCAATGCAAGCTCTCAAACGGCACTGGAATATGCCGACGTTGCACGTCTTCGCTCTGAACGAGGTTGGGCGCTCGCAGAGGAATTTATCTCCTCCAAAGCTTAAGAGCCCACTGTGCCTTAAAGCATCTCCTCGGCGACAACCTTCAACGCTTCAGGATCCTGACTGCCTAGTAACATATTGGACACGTGCCCTTTCGAGCCTGCCTGCTTCCACCTCTGTAGCTGTTCTCTGATGCGATCTGCCGGTCCAACCAACGCGCAAGCGTCTATCAAATCTTCTGGAACAGCAGCCATAGCCTCGTCTTTTCGACCATCCAGATAGAGATCTTGAATTTTCACCGCGGCATCCTCGAACCCAAGCCGTTTGCAATAATCATTGTAGAAATTCTTGTCTCTCGCACCCATCCCACCAATATACAAAGCCATCATGCCCCTAACAGGCATACGGCATTGATCTAGGTCGTCCCCCATTGACACCGTAACAAACGGCGCTATGTCGAAAGATCTGAGATTTTTCTCAGCCGTCTCGTCCTTTAAGTTCGAGTTCGCCAGCGCGAAGCCCTCCTCAATCGGCTTTTCAAACACTGAATACTGCTCTGGATCCATCCAAACTGGGAAAAACCCGTCAGCCACCTCCGCTGATGCAGAGACACCGTTATGCGTGATCGTCGCCGCATATATTGGAATATCCTCTTCACAGTGCAGAATACTTTTCAGCGGTTTGCCTAGACCAGTTGCTCCTTCGCCGGTATAAGGTAGAGAGTACATTTTCCCCTCGAAGGATAACGGTGCCTCTCTGGCGAAAATACGCTTCATTATCTGGACGTACTCCTTAAGGCGACTAACAGGCTTACCGTACGGGACACCATGCCAACCCTCGACTACTTGTGGTCCTGATGCTCCAACACCACAAATGAACCGTCCTCCAGATAGTTCAGCCAGACTCATCGCGGTCATGGCTGCCATCGCAGGCGAGCGGGCCGGCATCTGCATAATGGCAGTCCCAACCTTTATTTTCTGTGTTTGTGCGAGTATCCATGCCGCCGGAGTTACAGCGTCCGATCCATACGCCTCTGCTGTCCAGATAGACTCATAACCGAGATCTTCAGCGAACCGAATCGAATCGATGGAGATATTGAACTTCCTACCTGAGTAACCCGACAAAATTCCTAGTTTCATTCCTCATTCCCTCACTATTTTTTCTGGAATCAATCTCTCTAGTTTGAGAAATGCTCATCCAAATATCGAATTATATCCATCGACTCATATAGCCAGTCGACACTGTCACCGTTCTTGATTTTTAGGCATGGCACAACGGCCTTACCTCCGCCAGGGTGAGATAGGCCTGTCCGAGCAAAGCCCAAGTTGGGGAGAAATTAGCAGGTATTCGCGAGAATTTGGCATGCTCGGGGATCTCTTCTAACCATTCCCCCAATGGTTCCTCAAAATTTCGGCAATAGA
>CACOYI010000032.1 GCA_902631405.1 K189A clade bacterium
CGTCTGGGGAGGCTATCCTGGTAGGAGAGGGGCTACGCCCCAGTAGTAAGAAGGGGAGAATTGTATGTTTATAAAACTTCGCGTAATTGCGTTGGCGTTCTTGTCTACGTTTTTTGCGTCTTCAGTTTTGGCAGAAGAAGAGGAATCAAGTTCCGGACGCCAAATCGAAGACGTGGTCGTATATGGAGATCGCGTTGAGTCGACTGTATCGGATACGTCTATCTCGATTACGGCTATGAGTGAGGAATTTCTCATGGACATGGGGATCCAAGGTCCCAACGAGATGGTCAACTTCATTCCAGCGACGACTAGAACAGACTGGGATATCAAGATCCGTGGTATCGGAAGAAACTTCCGAGGCCTGGGTGGAGACCCTGGTGTTGGTACTTATTACAACGGTGTGTATTCACCGGACTTTGGTATTGCAGCCACTGAAGGCGGTCTATATGACATCCAGCGGATTGAGGTTTTGAGAGGACCACAGGGAACCTTGTATGGTCGAAACTCGATTGGTGGTGTTGTGAACTATGTGACGAATCCGGCTAATCATGAAGAGTTTGAAGCTCAGATTCGATTTGTGGGTGGTCAGTACAATACGTCAGAAGGCTATGCGGTAGTCAGTGGGCCATTGACTGACACGCTTGCCTATCGGTTCAACGCTACCAAGCGTACAGCGGATGGAAAGATCGAAGGCATGGGGGATTCTGAGGATATGGAAGTTTGGAATGATGCCAACTTCGTCGGTATGCTCGATTGGAAGCTCTCAGACACGATGAGCCTTAACCTTCGAGCCAATGATCGAGAGTCTGAAGGTCCTCGGAACTTTGGTAACGGAGGACACGGGATTTTGAGTGAGGGGCCTTGTATAAATGCAAACGTTGCAAATATAACTAGCCTTGATCAGTGTGATCCGGCTTATCGGGTAGCACGTGATACCAATCACTTTGTGCCGGGTTTAAGGGCTGTTGCAGCAGATGACCCAGGTGCCAAGTTTCCCTACACACATCCAGTTACTGGGGAAGCGATTTGGGCCGCCTATAATCGCCCTGGTGTAGATCCCATAGGATGGCCCTTTATGCCATCGGCTAATTACAACAATGCCAATGTTGCAGCTTATGATGGCGGGGACAACGCGAAGCCTAGATTCAAATCCCTAACCAATAATGCCGTGACTGAGATTTTTGATCACAACGCAGTCAGCATGATTTATGACTGGGATATGTCAGATTCCGCTGCGATTAAATACTTATTCAACTATCAGCGGTTCACCTATTTCTTCAACCGAGACAATGATTTCTCGGATGCGACCTGGTCTCGTTTGGAGGATACGGTTGATGAATCAGTATTCTCTTTTTCGCACGAGTTGAGATATTTCTGGTCAGCTGGAGACCGTTGGACAGGTACCACTGGTCTTTATTACTTCCAGGAAGATCGTGATCAGCTTTATGGGATCCGCAATAGAACTGACAGGGTAAATGAAGCGACTCCTTATAGCCCGTTGATCCAAGCAATCACCGCGTGGTTACCACCGTGTTGGAACTATAAGCAAGCCACTATCGGTAACGCTGGTGGTTTTGGAGCTTACTGTGGCGATGATGGAAGAGAATTGAGCCTGACTAATGATAACGGAGCCGTGTACGAGCATGACAACAACGTTGTAACGACTAATAAGGCTTTCTATACGCAGGCTGATTATCAGATCTCTGATACGGTCTATGTCACATTGGGTGTTCGTTATTCAGAGGATGACCGAGACGCGCTTGAAGCTCGTGGTGGTCGATCCGAAATTTTGGGTGATGCTGGATGGGTTGCTCCTGTTCTTGCGGGCGCCACGGGCGATGACCGTTATGTTGGAGAGGGTATGACCCCATTGGCCGCTTTAAACGTGGCCCAAGGATCAGCGACATTCACTGAGGACCCCTTCAATCCTGTTCAATCTGTATGTGCTTTGCAGGATGCAGATTGTGCTAACCCGATGTGGTTAGGTGGTCTACCTATCTCATGGGGAAGCAGGACGGGTGGCAAGTACGAAACGAGTAACAGCAGTTTCCGTGTGAACTTTAACTGGGAACCCTCTCCTGATCATCTGATCTATGCTGGTGTGACTACAAGCTATCGAGCTGGTGGATTTAATATGGGTGGTAGCTCTAACCGAGTTGAGGTCGGCGGATTAAGCTCTCTTGTCTTTTACGGAGATGAGGAGCTGACCGCTTACGAGGTTGGATTTAAGAGTTCTTTCTGGGACAACCGCGCGCAAGTAACGGGTGCTGTCTACTATTACGACTATCGGGACTATCAGGATCATATAGAGCGTTGGGAATCGGAATCTGCAGACTTTACACTGCCTCCTGGAATTGATGCTGCACCTCCTGGGCGGGGCCCAGTGTCCATTACGGACAACATCCCCAAGGCACACAACTCTGGTTTCGAGATTGACGGCGTTGTCCTATTAACCGATAGCCTTACAGTAGGTGGAAATTACAGCTACACCGAATCGGTTTATGACGTGGAATACACGATCTTCAATGAAGACGATCCGCGATATCCGAGATCAGTGATGGGTGGCGATGTAAATGCAGATCCCTGTACCCTGGAAGCATCGCTCGCCGCTCTGTACTGTCTGAAAGTGGATGGTGTTCAATTGTCAGGTATTCCCAAGCATAAATTCACTGGCTGGACCTCCTACCAATGGATTTTGGACCAGGGTACGTTGACTGCTTATGGTTCTTGGGCTTATACGGGTGAGTACTTCACGAGCACGTTTGCCAGACCATGGGACGAGGTGCCTGAGAGACATCGATTCGATGCGAGGCTGTCCTTTGATTCAGCGGATCAAACGTGGAGCGCTTCTCTGTTTGTAGACAATATCTTAGATGATACTTATCTGAGATGGTCAGACATGGAGCCAAGAAGATCTGGTTATGGCATCAACTTCCCTCAGCGGGTAGTGGCCTTGATGCCTCGTTATATTGGCTTTGAGGTTGTTTATAACTTCCTTTAATCCGTAAAGCGACTGACGGAAAAGCGCGCCAATAGGCGCGCTTTTTTTCTGGTGATTTCAAATACTCAGAGCAACTAATCGAGCGTTTTTTCCCTCGCCTGATGCGATGACTATGAACTGTTTCCCTTCCTCATAGTAAGACATAGGAGCTCCCCATGGTTTTGCGGGTAGGTCGATCTCCGCAAGGACGTCTCCGGTGTCTTTGTTGAATCCACGCAAAACAGCGCGGCCGTTGTCATCCTGCGCCACAAAAAGAAGAGTCTCTGTGAGAAGTGGTGCGCCCGACCAGCCGGCACCTAGCGGCCCTGGATCGGGTAACCCAAGATTGATCACCCTTTCTCGAGGTCCATCGCCATTCGTTTGCATCCAGACATGTTCACCCGTATTCATATTTATTGCTGTAATTCGAGAATAGGGTGGTTTTGTCAAAGGTAATCCTTTTGGCCCACTTACCCGAGTGACGCCTCGACTCCTCATATATTTAAAATTTGTCTTCTCAGGATCTCCTGGCGATAGTTTGACCACGATTGCTCCCGTCTGAGAGGGGACGTATAACATTTTTGATACAGGGTCGAACGCTGCTCCGGTCCAATTAGCACCGCCTGCCCAGCCAGGTAAATTGATCGTTCCCTTCAAACTTGGAGGAGTGAATAGAGGTCCGTAATCGAACTTGCTGATGATTTCCTCAGCTTCCCTTCGCAATTCAGGGCTGAAGTCAATTAGGTCGCCGACGGTAATCCCTTGTCTTTCGAACGGCGCCGGTTTAGTGGGAAAGGGTTGAGTAGGGCTGCTCACTTCGCCAGGCACTTTAGATTGAGGAACTGGTTTTTCAACGATTGGCCAAACAGGCTCGCCTGTAACTCGATCGAACACATAAACAAATCCCTGCTTAGAGACCTGAGCTACGGCCTTGATTGGTTTGCCATCGACCACAATGTCCATAAGCGTTGGCGCTGCAGGTAAATCGTAATCCCACAATCCGTGATGAATCATTTGAAAGTGCCAAACTCTCTGGCCCGTTGCTGCATCAAGACAAACAAGGCTCTCTGCGAATAAGTTATCGCCTAATCGATGACCGCCATACCAATCATTTGTAGGTGTTCCTGTGGGTAGATAGACATAACCAAGTTTCAGATCAGCGCTCAGGCCTGTCCAGACATTAGTATTACCAGAATATTTCCAGGAATTGTTTTCCCATGTATCCGTTCCAAATTCCCCTTCTTGGGGAATGGTATTGAAGATCCACTTTTGTTTACCTGTCTCAATATCGAAGCCTCTAACATGGCCTGGGGGGAGCCTCTTTGTTTCGCGGGCCGTCCCGGATTGAGGCTCCTACAACCAGGATATCTTTGATTACGATTGGTGCAGAAATGACGGAGTAGGCTCTACGATCCACTTTTCTGCCCAGACCCTCAGTGAGGTCAACTCTGCCCTCTGAGCCGAAACTTAGATCAGGTAATCCTGTTTTCGCATCAATCGACCAAAGATAGGCGTTGTTGGTTGGCATCAGCACTCTCTCTCGTCCCGAAGAATCTTTCCAATAGGCAACGCCTCGGTGGTTGAAACCTAAGTTTGTTGGCCTGCCATTTTGGTAAGATTTAGTATCGAACACCCAGCGAGTCTTTCCTGTTTTTGCATCAATTGCTGCAACATGTCCTAGCGAAGTGCTTGTGAAAAGCGTGCTTCCAATTTTCAAGGGGGTTGATTTAAAACCCCACGGTGTCAGGCGCGGGTTTTCCGCAACTAATTTGTTATCAGGAGATTCCCACTGCCACGCGACGCGCAATTTAGACACGTTATCCCTAGTTATCTTGTCCAGGGCAGCATATTTGGAGCTGCCAGCGTCATTTCCGTACGTTGGCCATTCGGATGTTTTAGGCAGGACCTGTGATGCCAGGAGCATCAATGCGATCCAAAGGTTTATTTTGTTGAATCCTTTTGACATGTGACCCCCAAATTTAGGCAACTAAAGTTAGCTGAGAACTCGTGATTTGTCGTCTGGTTACATACAATAAAGATCTTAATCAAAGTAGCTAGGAAATAGTCGTGTCTAATGAAATAAACACCGAGCTTAACCCCGCCTTAGTTCCAGATGCTGAGGTCAATGTTAAGGAAGCTTTTGGAATTGATCAGGATCTCTCGGTGCCCGCGTTCAGTAAGCAGAGTGACTATGTACCTGAGATCGACAAGGATTATCGCTTTGACCGAGATACAACCTTAGCTATTCTGGCCGGCTTCTCTCACAATCGTCGAGTCATGGTACAAGGCTATCATGGAACTGGTAAATCAACTCACATCGAACAGGTGGCTGCACGTCTAAACTGGCCATGCATAAGGATTAATCTGGATAGCCACATAAGTCGAATCGATCTGATTGGCAAAGACGCGATTGTGCTGAAAGATGGCAAACAAGTGACCGAATTCAAAGAAGGGCTTTTGCCTTGGGCGTTGCAACATCCAGTGGCCCTGGTTTTTGATGAGTACGATGCCGGAAGACCCGATGTGATGTTTGTCATTCAACGCGTGCTGGAGGTAGAAGGGAAACTTACGTTATTGGACCAAAACAAAGTAATTGATCCGAACCCGAATTTTCGCCTCTTCGCAACAACCAATACGGTTGGATTGGGAGATACGACCGGTCTTTATCACGGAACGCAACAGATTAATCAGGGTCAAATGGACCGATGGAACATTGTCTCAACATTGAATTACTTAGCCCACGAAGCCGAATGCGAGATAATTTCAGGGAAAGTAGATGCATTAGTAAAAAATGCAAAGGGTAAAAGACTTGTCGCGAATATGGTAAGCGTTGCTGACTTAACCCGAAAGGGGTTTGTGAATGGTGATGTATCAACGGTGATGTCGCCTCGAACTGTACTTACGTGGGCTCAGAACGCAGAGATTTTTAACGATGTTGGTTTCGCTTTTCGGGTCACATATCTGAATAAGTGCGACGAATTAGAGAGACCGATAATCGCTGAATATTATCAGCGTTGCCTAGGCGAGGATCTTGGTGATGCAACGGCAGGTATAACGCTGAAGGCTAGCTGAACAGAGTCTATGAACGACGCAGAAAATCCGTTAGAGCCGTTCAAGCGGGCAACAACAGCAACTATCAGGGCTATCGCCGAGGATGAAGAATTGGATATTCATTTCGGGCCCGGCGCACCCTCAGCGCAGGGCTCTAGACTCAGGCTGCCTGCGCCCCCGCAGGGTGCTAGTTCTGAGGAAATAGATGCTGTTAGGGGAATCGGAGACGAGTACGCGCTTAGATACAAATATCATGATCCTTCCCTTCACTCTCGGTATTGCCCAAGCTCCGGTGCAGCTCAAGAGATGTTCGAGTGGATTGAGTCGGCGAGAATAGCTTCGCTTGGAACGCTTCGAATGGAGGGGGTGGCCGCGAATCTTGATGCTCATCTGGAGGCTCAATGTAAACAGGCTGAATTTGATTCTCTCACTGCAGAGACTGATTCTCCTCTTTCAGTAGCGGTTGGCTTAATTGTTCGTCAAGAGTTGACAGGCAGAGAGTTACCCACAACTGCCGAGAAAGTAGTGAAAAATTGGAGGGAGCATGTACTCAGCAACGCGGGCGAGCACATTGAGGTCCTCAAGAATCATATCCAAGATCAGGCGCAGTTTGCGAATCTTTGCAGGAATATCATCGCAGATTTGGGACTTCCAATTGATCTTGATGATCCGATGGATGGGGAAACAAACCCTGAGGACATCGAGACGGTCGATCAATCCGATGAATCAGACTCGGAATTTAGCCCGGAAGACGTGAGCCTGGACGAAGAGTCTCAAGGGGATGAGACGGAGGACGGAGAGACAGAGACCGTCGAGATGGATGCGCACGCGGACATGGAAGAGGCGGCGGGTGAAGCTGATCCGGATGAGTCAGCGATGCCTTTGCCAGATGACGCAGGCCGGATCACGGTCGATCATAATTATCAGGCTTTCACAGAAAAATACGATGAAACGACAAAGGCTGAAGAATTGTGCGACCCCGATGAGCTTGCAAGGCTTAGGAAGGTCCTGGATCAGCAGTTATTGTCGCTTCACCATGCGACCTCAAAGTTGGCTAATCGACTGCAGAGAAAGCTCATGGCAAAACAAAATCGCACATGGGAATTCGACTTGGAGGAGGGCATATTGGATGCGGCCCGATTACCGCAGGTAGTCGTTGACCCGATGAATCCGCTGGCTTACAAGCAAGAAAAAGAAATGAAGTTCCGTGACACGGTTGTCACACTGTTAATAGATAGCTCCGGTTCCATGAGAGGACGCTCTATCACGATTGCTGCGATGTGTGCTGATATCTTGGGACGAACTCTTGAGCGTTGCTCTGTCAGGGTTGAAATTCTGGGGTTCACTACTCGAGCCTGGAGGGGAGGGCAGAGCAGGGAAGAGTGGATAAATGCTAATAAGCCTTCAAATCCAGGAAGGCTTAATGATATTCGACACATAATCTACAAATCAGCGGACGATTCCTGGTCTCGCTCGCGCAGAAATCTTGGTTTGATGATGCGAGAAGAGTTGTTAAAAGAAAACATAGATGGAGAGGCTTTGATCTGGGCGCATAACCGCCTGGTGACTCGCACCGAGCAGCGCAAGGTCCTGATGGTGATCTCAGATGGCTTACCGGTAGATAACTCTACCTTGCTCGTAAACCCCAGCAATTTTCTCGAGCAGCATCTGAAGTATGCAATCAATGTGATCGAAAACCACTCGAGCGTAGAACTCGTGGCTATCGGAATAGGTCATGACGTAACACATCACTACAGTAGAGCGGTAACGATTACCGACGCCGAGCAGCTAGGAGGCGCTATGACTGACCAGCTGGCTCAGCTATTCGATGTTCAGAATTAGAAGTCTAGTCTCGACCTCTTTTATCCTACAACGGTCATTCTTGTAAGCTCTGGTGGTCCTGCCATGATACCTTTGAACCCGGCGCCGGATTCCCGAAAGTGATCAGACTTCCCGTGAGCTTCTAAAGCTGCCTCGTCCTCATAGATCTCCATCACAACGTAATTACCCTCAGAGTCCTTACAGAGTTTGTAAAGATGATTTCCTGGCTCGTTTTCATTTACTTTCGCAGCTAGATCAAGCATCACACTTTCAAATTGATCCTCGCATCCCTCTTTGACATTCAACTTAGCGATAACAGCTAACATGCATCCTCCTTTAAGATAAACTGGCGATCTTCGAAAAACTCGCACAAAGATTATAGTAGCCGTGCTACATCATGATGTTCTGTGCGTGCTTCAGCATAGGGGTTCGAATGTCAGTTAGCAATCTGAGAAGTATGATCAATCGCTATTTAGTGAGGTACCCTGAAGAGCGATCTGTTGGGCAGAAGTTCTTGGAGCTTCTGACTGACTATCCAGACTGTTTTGAGCGAAATTGTGAGTTTGGACACATAACGGGATCTGCCTGGCTAGTTGATCCGGATGAGAAAAGGGTGTTGTTAACTCACCATAAAAAGCTAAAGAAATGGTTGCAGCTAGGGGGGCATAGTGACGGCGAGAAAGACGTTTTAGCCGTCGCAACAAGGGAGGCGGTAGAAGAATCTGGACTTGAAGTCGTCGTTTTGGATACCGAAATTTTTGATATTGACGTGCACAAGATTCCAGAGAGGGGTTCATTTCCTACTCATTATCACTTTGATGTGCGCTTTGTGTTCCGCTCATTGAGCAAGATTTTTTCTGTTAGCGAGGAGTCTATCGATCTTGAATGGGTGCCAATAGGGGATATCCACCTGCGGTCGACGGATGATTCAGTTTTGAGACTAAAGGACAAATGGCTGAACCGTTGTTGGGGTCAAATTTCGTAACATATTTGACAACAAAATACATCGGGAATTTATGTTGAGCTGATGGACTCCTTGCCGTAGTCTACCGCCGTCGCCCGATTGTTCCGTTTGATTTGCGATTCGTTTCACGAGTTCTGGTTGGGGAGTCATTTATTCTTTCGGGGAACTTAAGGTTCGTGAGAGTTACATGGCCCCATGGTTTGATTGGTCGAAAAACCCTCTTTTGAGGAAAGTACTTTTCAAGCTAACTAAAGGAGAGAAAAGAAAAGTGAAAAAATTGTACGTAGGGAACCTAGCCTGGGCTGTTACAGATGAAGATCTTCAGGAAACCTTTTCGGAGCATGGATCAGTTGCTTCTGCAACTGTCATAACGGAAAGAGACAGCGGAAGGTCAAGAGGCTTTGGGTTCGTAGAAATGGAAGATGGCGCGGATGCTGCTATTGAAGCCTTGAATGGCTTTGAATTAAAGGGCCGTGCTTTAAGAGTGAACGAGGCTCAGAGTAAAGAGCGCTCAGGAGGCGGAGGTGGCGGCAGACGCTACTAGACCTTCATTGTCTTGATTTCCCGGGAGTTGCTCACAAAGAGATTTGTGCAATCAGGGACCGGGTACAAAAAATAATGTAGAAAACAGCGGGCAAGGCCTGAGAGGGCTTTGAACGCTGCTTCGCGTTGTGGAAAAATCCGCGGGATTACTAGCTATCGCAATTCTCTAAAACGATAATAGTAAACGTTACAAATTTTTCGTTTTGATTACTGGGAAAGTCGAAAAATATTGTTCATACAAAGATCAGCATGGAAAGGAAATATGCGGAACGGATTCAGTTTGTTTTTTGTGGCTATTCTTCTAGCAGCTTGCGGCCAGGACGAGGAATCGAGCTGCTTGGTAGATGATGGCTGGGTTGTGGGTGGCGAATCTGGTTCAGAACTTGCTATAGATCAAATATTCAGGAGAAATAACGGGGCAGAGCCTGGAACACTTGATCCTCATCGTGCGGAGGGCGTAACGGCTTCAAATGTTCTTCGCGATATATTCGAAGGGCTTGTGGCAGAGACGGCAAATGGGGAGTACACCCCAGGTGTAGCCGAGTCCTGGGTTATCAGTGATGACGGTAAAGTTTATACCTTTCAGATTAGAAGCGACGCTAGATGGAGCAATGGCGATCCTGTCACCGCAGACGACTTCGTCTTCTCTTTGAGACGAAGTGTAGATCCCAAAACACTCTCCAATTACTCTAGCATGCTTTATCCGATCAAAAACGCGAGAGACGTTGTGCGCGGTGAAATGTCGTCGGAAGAACTGGGCGTCACCGCTCTCGCTCCCGATGTACTTCAAATTAAATTAGAAGAATCGACACCTTATTTCATTGGCATGTTGAGCCACTCGATTACTTATCCAGTACATCGGCCCTCTGTGGAATTATATGGCAATCAATTTACGAGACCCGAAAATCTTGTTTCCAATGGTGCTTTTGTCCTCGCGGAATGGAAGGTTCAAGACTATATATTGGTTAGTCGCAACAAGAATTATTGGAATGACGCTAGTACGACCCTAGAGCAAGTCTTTTTTTATCCATTGGACAATGCTAACTCCACGCTTACGCGCTATCGTGCGAATGAATTGGATTTCACGGATACCGTTCCAAGCGAACAGCTCCCATGGATTAAAGATTGCTTAGCCGATGAACTGCACGTGGCGCCTTATTTCGGAAGCTACTACTACGGCTTTAATATGGAGAAAGAGCCTTTTGGCGGAAATAAACCTTTGAGGCACGCCTTAGCGATGGCTATTGATCGCACGGTAATAACTGAATTGGTTTTAGGCGCTGGTCAAATTCCAGCATATACCTTTATTCCGCCGGTAAAAGACTATGCCGGGATTCCTCCTGAGTGGGCAACTTGGACCCAGGAAGATCGAAATAAAAAAGCGAGGGAGCTTTATCGAGAGGCTGGCTATGATGAGGCAAATCCGCTGGCGATCGAAGTTGTCTACAACACCAGTGAAAATCATAAAAGAGTAGCCCTGGCAATCGCCTCCATGTGGAAGCAGACGTTAGGTGTTGAGACTGCTTTAAGAAATCAGGAGTGGAAGGTTTTCTTAGAAACGAGGCGACTGAAGGAAGACACGGAAATATTTCGAGGAGGATGGATCGGCGACTATGACGACCCATACACCTTCTCAGAGCTTTTGCATTCGGAAAATGAGATGAACCACTCCGGTTTCGCCAATGAGGATTATGACGCCCTGTTGAAAAGTGCTTCTGAAAAAAGCGCGGGGGCTGAACGGTTGAAGGATTTACAAGATGCCGAATCATTGATGTTGGAAACGATGCCAGTCATACCTCTTTATTTCTACGTAAGCCAGCATCTGATAAAACCATGGATAGTTGGGTTAGAGGGTAATGCTCTTGATCATCATCAATCGAAATATATAAAGATTTTAAAAAGAGAAAGGCTGCCTAGTGACTAACCTGAAATTCATCTTTGGTAGATTAGCAGGCGCCATCCCGACGCTTTTGGTGTTGATTTGTTTCGCTTTCTTTCTTGTAAAATCTGCGCCAGGGGGTCCGTTTGATTTTGAGCGCTCTCTACCAGAGGAAGTCGAGAAAAATCTAAGAGAAGCGTACAACTTAGATGACCCTCTTTATCTGCAGCTGACTAAATATGTTGGGTCGATCCTTACTGGTGATTTTGGGCCGTCCTTCCAATATCGCGACTATACGGTTACCGAACTAATTATGAGTGGGTTCCCGGTTTCATTGAGGCTTGGGGTGGCGGCCATATTTTTGGCTCTTATTCTTGGTGGTACCATCGGAACGATTGCGGCGCTGAATCAGAATAGTCGTCTTGATTACAGTGTTATGTTCTTTGGGATGGTTGGCATTTCTATTCCAAATTTTGTGATGGCGCCGTTGTTGGTTCTGATTTTCTCGATTGCGCTGAATATTCTCCCAGCGGGAGGTTATGCTAACGGTGCGCCACTTCATATGATCCTGCCGGTAGTGGCTCTTGCCTTGCCTCAGGCCGCTTATATCGCGAGGCTCACCCGAGGATCTATGATCGAGGTGCTCAATAGTAATTTTGTTAGAACAACCAGAGCGCAGGGGCTTCCACTAAACACAATTATTTTTAAACACGTGCTCAAGCCAACGTTTTTGCCGGTAATTTCCTATTTAGGGCCGGCGACCGCGGCTATCATTACCGGTTCTGTAGTCGTTGAACAGATATTCGGGCTCCCGGGTTTAGGGAGATATTTTGTTCAAGGGGCACTCAATAGGGATTACACGCTTGTTATGGGCGTAGTTATTTTTTACGGACTGCTGATTATCGGTTTTAACCTCATCGTTGATACAGTTTACGGCTTCATCGATCCAAGAATAAAGCACAACCGATGAATCCCACGAATTCACTGGCCTCAGATGCTTGGTCAGCCCTCTCCAAGAATAGAGCGGCGTGGTTTTCTGCGATGGCGCTGACAACGATGGTTCTCCTCGTATTGTTGGGGCCACTAGTGAGCCCTCACGAGGTTGATCAAACTAATTGGAGCAAGTTAGCCAAGCCGCCGAGTATGGATGATGGCCACATTTTTGGTACAGACGACTTGGGACGAGACCTATTCGTAAGAACGATGTACGGGGGAAGGATTTCTCTGATGGTCGGCATTGTAGCGACCCTTGTCAGTGTCTTGATAGGTGTGAGTTATGGTGCGATTTCGGGATTTGTTGGCGGCAAGGTCGATTCGATAATGATGAGAATCGTTGATGTCCTGTATGCGATGCCGTTCTTATTTTTTGTCATATTGCTGATGGTGTTTTTTGGTCGAAGCATTTTTTTGATTTTTGTTGCGATTGGCGCGGTCAATTGGCTCGATATCGCCCGAATAGTTCGGGGTCAGACTTTGACGATAAAAGGGAAAGAATTTGTAGACGCCGCCAAGGCAGGGGGTGTTTCTACTTTTCGTATAATATTCCGACATATTGTGCCGAACTTAATGGGAATAGTTGTGGTCTACGTTGCCTTAACGGTTCCCCAAGTAATACTCGTAGAGTCGTTTTTGAGTTTCTTAGGCTTGGGTGTTCAGGAGCCAATGACTTCGTGGGGCGCCTTGGTCAATCAGGGCGCCAGACAGATGGAATCCTCACCTTGGATCCTTCTTTTTCCGGCTCTTTTCTTAGCGGTGACCTTGTTCTGCTTCAACTTTATCGGCGATGGTTTGCGCGACGCGCTTGATCCAAAAGATAGAACCAATATAAATGAGTGATCTCATCAGAGTAAGAGACTTAACCGTCTCCTTCAAAACCCGACATGAAGCCATTTTAGCGGTAGACCGTCTTAGTTTTAAGCTCAAAGAGAACGAGATCTTAGGTATTGTAGGCGAGTCGGGATCGGGGAAAAGCCAAACCGTTCTATCTATTATGGGGCTGCTAGAACAGAACGGATCGGCCACTGGTGAGGCAAATTTTCATGGTATAAACCTTTTGTCTCTATCCATGTCCGAACTCAATCGTATAAGGGGCAAAGAGATCGGGATGATTTTTCAGGATCCAATGAGCTCATTGAATCCCTATATAACGATAGGGAGTCAAATGAGCCAGATCTTGGCTCAACACACTGACCTAACAAAAAAGGAACGCGAGGAAAAATGCGTTGAGATGTTAGACCTGGTGGGAATTACGAACCCACAAAAAAGATTTGATGGCTACTCCTTTGAATTGTCTGGAGGCATGCGCCAGAGAGTCATGATTGCTTCGGCTCTTTTGACCTCACCTAAGCTGCTCATCGCTGATGAACCTACAACCGCGCTTGATGTCACCGTACAGGAGAAAATCTTGGATCTGATCCTAGAGGTCCGTGATCGATTTCATATGTCTGTTATCTTGATTACACATGATTTAGGAGTAGTTGCTCGCACGTGCGAAAAGGTTCTTGTAATGAAAGAGGGACGACTCCAAGAAGAGGGGGAGCTCAATCAGATCTACTATTCGCCCGAAAGCGAGTACACTCGTGAGCTTTTGAATAAATCGAAACAGATCAACCTTGTTAATTCGAAAGACCCCAGAAAGGAAGAAAAAACCGCATACGAGGAGAATAAGCTAGTAGAAGCCAAAGAAGTGAGCGTTCTGTTTGATCTGCCCAAAGAGGGTCTTTTCGCACCTAGAGAACTTATCGCCGCTGTCGATGGAGTCAGCGCGGAGATCTTGGAAGGAGAGATCATAGGGGTAGTAGGGGAGTCTGGCAGCGGAAAGTCGTCATTTTCTCGAACGATTTTGGGCCTCCAGAAAGTCACGTCCGGCGAGCTCCGGGTTTTGGGGCAACAACTTAACTCCCAAAAAACATTTGTGGCGAAAACGCTTCGACAGAGAATGCAAGTTGTCTTTCAGGATCCCTACTCCTCCTTAAACCCTCGAATGACGATTCAAGAAATACTTTTAGAGCCTTTATTAGTTTTCTTCTCGGATCAAGACCGCAGTGTTCGGTTCGACCGAATCAGAGATGTGTTAGTAGAGGTTGGATTGGATGAGCACTTCCTTGGTAGGTATCCGCACGAATTATCTGGTGGACAATGTCAACGAGTCGCAATAGCGAGGGCTTTGTTACCAATACCCGAGCTTTTAGTGTGCGACGAAGCGGTCAGTGCGCTGGACGCTTCAGTTCGAGCTGAAATTATTGATCTGCTGGTGCGTCTCAAGAACGATCGTGGTCTGACTATACTGTTTATAGCTCATGATCTTGCGGTGGTACGGAAGATCTGTGATCGGGTGATTGTAATGGAGAAGGGTAAAATCGTGGAACAAGGTGATACCGAAAAAGTTTTTCAAAACCCGAAAGAGGAGTACACAAAGAATTTAATCAGTTCAGTCCCCGTCGCTGATCCGCGGCTCGAAAAACAGAGGCGTCTTGAACGGTTGTCCAAGGCAAACTAACCTGTCTACTGAGAACTGTTTAGGCCACCTGGCGTAAGAGATTGCCGACAATCCTCTCCAGGTGGATAAGAGAGTTACACTCCTCGACTTGATGGGAGTAAGCGCCATACTTCCTCATCTCTGAGTCGCCGGTATTCCACCCCAATTTGGCCTCTGGGTTGAGCCAAATAACTCGCTTAGAACGGTCGTAAAGTTCCTTTAGTATTTCTGCTCTGGCTTCGCCAAAGTTATTTCTTGCGTCTCCTAGAATGATAATTGTGGTTCGATTATCAACATCATCGAGGCACAGACGTTTAAAATCGGCTAAAGCCTGCCCGTAATCAGTAGATCCGCCGCTGTAATCTCGCAATGTTTTGGCAATAGCGTCTTCTATTTTATTGCGCTGAAACAAATCAGTGACCTCAGCTAAGTCAGACGAGAAAGCAAAACTGCGTACTTTGGGCATAACGTCTTCAAGACTATAGAGAAACATGAGCATAAACCGAGCATAATTGGCCACCGACCCAGATACGTCACAAATAGCGAAAACCTTTGGGCGATCTATCTTGACCGACTTCCAATGTAAATCGAAGATCGCTCCGTCGTATGCCATATTATTTCGAAGGGTACGGGAAATATTGAGCTGACCACGCTTGAACACTTTTTTCCTCCTGCTATGAAGGATGCTCAACTTCTTGGCCATCTTGTAGACGATTTCTTGTATAAGTCTAAAGTTTCGGTGCTCAACATTGGAGAGTTTCACTTTCCTCAAAAGTTCTTCTCTGAGTCGTTTCCCAGATACATCTGCATTTAAAAGGAACTGTTGCTCTACAAAGTCTCGAACCTGCTCGCGTAAGAAGTCCTTGCGAGATTTAAGCTGTTGGCCCAAGCGCCTCTCAGGAATCGTTGGCGCATGTTTTAGCTCTCCGATCTCTTGATTCAAGTCTGGCAGTCCCATCTGATCCATAATTCGTCTCGCGAATAGGCCCTTTTGGGTAAAAATTTGAATATCTCTTACATTGATCGCTTCGCCGGCCGCTGACATCTCCATCGCCAGCTCGACCCGGGAATTGGCCATAAGCAGCTTGCCCAATTTAGATTTTGCTTCACTTACTTCTCCTGGCCCTAAGTCTTCCTCTTCTTCTTCCTCGATCAGATTATTTTTGTTTTTGTTTTTGGATTTTGATTTTTTTTTCTTATTAGTGGCATTCTGGGAGTCTGAGGAACCGCCACCCTCGCCATCGCCATCACCAGATTCGCTATCCTCTCCATCAGCTCCAATTTCATCGAACTTAACCACTATCGGACTTCCCATCCAAACGAGGGGTGGGAGAACGTCTTCGGAGGGCAGGTCCTGGCACAAGCCACCTGGGCAGCTTTTCGAACGATACAAGATAGCCGGATCTGCCATAGTTTACACGGTTACTTCCTGAGACCTGGCAAGAAAGACGCGCCAATCCTTTATAAAGTGGACCGCATTCGGGATGGGAAAAGCTTCACGACCCGGCGCGTAGTAGCGATACAAAACGGCCAGGCAATATTCAATATGTCCATCTCATTCCAAGTGTATGAGGAGGGACTCGAGCATCAGTTCACGGCACCAAAATCTCCAACTCCGGCCACTCTTATTGAAGAGAAATCATCGACCATTACCCATGGCTCGTTGGACCAGATGGAGGCAATAGACAACCCAAATCTGCCCGCTTCAATCGATGTTCTAAATATTGAAGAAACAAAGGGAAATGTTTCGGAAAGGATGCCTCGCCAAAAAAGTTGGATGCGATGCCGCCATACCCTCCCTGATGAAGCCATTTATCATCAGTGCGCCATGGCTTATCTCTCAGATTGGTCTTTGCTCGACACCTCATTTATACATAGAGATTTAGATTATTCGAACGGCGATTATCAGATAGCGAGCCTGGACCATGCTATGTGGTTCCACCACCCTATGTGCGCTACCGACTGGCATTTATTCGATCAGGAGAGCCCCAACAGCTCCGGGGCAAGAGGCTACAACAGAGGACTTGTCTATAATGAAAATGGCAAGTTGGTCGCATCTTCCATGCAAGAAGGACTCATTAGGAAACGTTAAGCAGTATCGATAGGTCTTTCACAAATGCATTATGATGTCTTGTTACGACTTTAAGAGTGATAATGACCCGGTTGTACTTATACTCCTGAGCAAGCGATAATAACGTCAGGGCTCAAATTACCCCGTTTCACGAAACTCTTTTTTTTCAATTAGTCCTAGCTGGTGAGATCTGTCCTGAGCCAGCAACTAGAAAGATCGTGAAAAACAAATTTTTGGAATCAACATGACTGATATAGAGAAAATCGCGGATTCGGTGAGCTCAATAAAAGAACATTTTGAGAGGCATAGATATATTTGTAGTGACGAGATCGCTACCGCCGTTTTTCTAGCCTACAAACTCAAGAAACCTGTTCTGATTGAAGGGCCACCCGGGGTTGGAAAAACAGAGTTGGCTAAGACAGCTTCAGAAATGTTCACCCTCCCTCTAGTGCGACTGCAGTGTTACGAGGGTCTCGATGAGTCGAAGGCAATCTACGAGTGGAAATATGGGAAACAACTTCTTTATACGCAAGTACTAAAAGAAGCTTTAGACGAGGTATTGCAAGGTGCAAAAGGATTCTCTCAGTCA
>CACOYI010000033.1 GCA_902631405.1 K189A clade bacterium
CATATTATGGGGTTATTCACTGGACTAATTATTGTCAGTTGGATTTTTAGTGGTTGGTTGTCAATGGATCATGGCCGCATATTCTCGACGCCAAATCCAACAGTGAAGCAGATGAAGGCACTCTACGGAGGATCACTGGCAGAAGTTATATCGAAGATAAACACTCAGAACTTGATCAGTTACAAGGGCGTCAAGGAGATCACCTTACACGCCTTTTCCGGAGAACCGATAATGATCGCAAAAAGTGAGGCCAATATAGTCGATGCGCCAAACCTGCGGCCCAAGATGGTTGCAGAAGCTGTGGCCGATGCCTTTCCTAAAGTATCTATCGATCGCTGGGAAGTGGTCCAAGCCAATGACACCTACACAGATCTTTTAGAAGGAAGCCTGCCTTCTGGAACAATTAGGGTCGAGCTGTCCGACCCCAAGAACACCTGGCTTCATATAGATCATCGGTCTGGAGAGATACTAACGGTGATGGATAGAAGTCGTAGAATCTACAGATGGCTTTACAATGGCCTTCACAGTCTCGACTTTCCTGGCTTATCTGGCCGCCGGCCGCTCTGGGATATTTTGATGATAGTTCTGTTATCGGCTGGATTTATAGCGAGCGTTACAGGAGTCGTTCTCGGGGTAAGGCGTAGCTTGAGCCTATTCAGCAAGTAATTGCGGTGAATTTTTCCCGCTCAACTGGATGCTTTAAACGAAATCTTTGGTCTCCCGAGGACGCATCATGAGGTCGCTCCTGTAGCAAGATAGCTAGATGGCGCTAGCTCTCAAAAGAGACGTCCGGTATCGATGGAGATTAGCGATTTTGGTGAACGATCGTGAACAGCAAAGGGTCGAGCGCCAGAATATTGGTTTTCCTTGGTAACCTCACCAAAACCTGTTCTCAATCGCGAGTACGACAGCCAAACTAAATCCACCGCCAGATACGAATATATTCCAGTCTCGTTGGGGCATCTTTAGCCAGTTAGTAAACGCATACGCGACTCCGACAATAAGAAACACAACAAGCAGTTGGCCTAATTCGATGCCTAGATTGAACCCGAGTAAAGGGATAAAGATCGAAGTCTCATCTATCAATAGTGCCCTAAAGTAATTCGCAAAGCCCATACCATGAATAAAACCAAAAAATAACGCCATCCAATAAGCGCGGGTATGCCCCGAAATTTCAAAGGTTGATCCAATAAAAAGATTATGGATTGCCGTGGCGATAATGGTCACTGGTATCAAAAATTCGATAACTTCAGATTTGATACTGATTACGCTGAATGAGGTTAGTGCGAGCGTTATGCTATGACCCACGGTGAAAGCGGTTACCAGAACTAGCAGTGTTTTCCATTGGTGTAACTGGTAGATAGCACAGAGGACTATCAGGAAGAGAATGTGATCATATCCTGCTAGATCAGAGATATGCCGGAAACCCAGCTCTAAATAAAAACTTATAAAGTGCATATCAAAAGGTCAGCGTATGACTGGGTGTACTCTTGTTTAGCATAAGACTTGTTGAGTCGGAATTAATGTGAACATAAATGATGTTAGTTTGATCGAAAAACAAATCGGTAAAGACCGTATTTTTGATCTTCAACGTCTTAAGGGGCTTTTCCTGCTGATATTCAAAGCTTATTTGGAGGGCGGTGTTTATTCCTTCCCCTTTGAGACTTTTGTTCTCTAGTCTGATGGGTATTCGCTGACCATTTGCCTCGATTGATATGAAGTCATTAAGGTAGCTCATCAACAAAGAATTGGCGTTTGGGGACTCATCCGGTTCGCAAAATCTGAGCTCGGTGCTTTCGGGATCGAAGGTCAAAGCTTCGTTGACATCCATCAAGAAAAGTCTGAGATCTACTCGAATAGTATCTCTGTCAGATGAGTATTCTATTTGGCTTAATGAAAGTTTAAGTGGGTGTCCGTACCCCAAGGTGGCAAAGCACGAGAGCAAGACAGTACAGAAAGGTCTAAACAATATTTCCATTCATCAGGAGAGGGCTCTTGCTTGCATAACTTCGGCAACTTTTTGAACTTCTCCAAACACCCTCATTACATTTTTGCCCCAAATTTTTTCAATATCCTCTTCGGAGTAGCCCCTGCGTACTAATTCGATAGTGATATTCATCACTTCACTTGCGTCGAACACGCCATCGATGCCTCCTCCGCCATCAAAATCGCACCCGATTCCCACATGATCGATTCCAGCAATACTAACCATATGATCGATATGATCCACAACATGCTTGACCGTAGCTGATGGTGTTGGGAATTTCTCGTTTATCTCGTTGAAAGCTAAGCGACGCTCCGCGCGCTCCTCGGGGCTCATCTCACTTACACTTTTCATTGATGAGCGAAGTTCTTCCAGCGCCGCCGATCTCTCTGGGTTTGGTGGCTCATCCCGCAGATAGCTTGAGAGAAGTGTCATCTGCACAACACCACCGTTTTCTGCCATTAGTCGCAACATTTCATCTGACATATTGCGCTGGTGTTCAGTAACTGAACGAGCGTTGGAGTGGGTCGCTATGATTGGTGCCTCTGAAAGCGCTATCGCGTCGAAGAACACATCATCGCTTGCGTGAGACACGTCTACCATGATCCCAAGTCTATTCATTTCCCTAACAACTTCTTCGCCAAACGCGCTTAGTCCATTGTGTTCGGCCCCCGAAGTGTCGGTAGCAGAGTCTGCGATATCGTTATTCGAGGAATGAACAAGCGTGATGTAACGCACGCCTTTATTGAAAAAAAGCTCGATATTCGCAAGGTCGTCACCAATTGGGTATCCGTTCTCGATCGCGAGGTATATCGCTCTTTTTCCATCTCTCTCTAGCTCGTAAGCATCTTTTGGAGTTAAAGCAAGACCGACTAGGTCCGAATTCTCTTCGGTCGAAGAAATCACGGCATCGATCATCTCAAGAACAAGCGCCTTAGCTCGTTCGTTGCCCTCGTTATCTCTGATATCTTGTGACACAAACGCTGCGAAAAAAATTGCATCGAGTCCCCCCTCTTTCATTCTGGGATAGTCAACTTTTGACCCAGTGTCCATAGGGTTATGTCTTTCCGCGAGGTCGAAGCCCGGTTCTATCATCCTTAAAGGGGTGTCGGCATGTGTGTCCACTGTGAGAACTCGCTCGTGGATTTCCAGTGCTCTCGCAGTAGTCTCATCTTCTGATGTCATTACGTCCACTGACTCCTCTTTATTATTGCAGGCTGCCAATAGCGAGAAGCCGACGAGTAGTAGGGCGTTTATTGATTCTCTGTTCATCTATTTACCTCACTCAGAATCCGGGTTACGACGGCATTCCATCAATAATAGGATCTTGGTGCAGAAAGGATATTTCCGACTAGCGAATCTAAAATAATCTATACGGCTATAAAATTCTATCCAAGCCCGCGATGAGTGTCCCGGTTAGGGGCATCCCACTCAGTTAGGCGACGAATGTTTGTCGCGAAGTCACTCGCTCGTGCCACGCCCATAGATGATTCAACTCGACGGCTGGCTTAAGGTTCACCATATGAGAAGCAAAATCAACCGCTATTGCTGCAGTAATATCCGCCATGCTGTAGCGGTTGCTCGCTAGATAATCGCGTTGTGCAAGCTCGTTGTTCATTCGTCGATAATAGGCGTGTGTCAGATCGTCGCTTCGTTTCTTGGCCTCCTTGATTGGTTTGACCAGTCCCAGCTTCGCGACCACGGGGCCGTTTACCCAGGAAACGCCAATCTGAGACATTAATTCGAGTTCTATTTGACGATGCGTCATTTCGATCTTAGCTGTCTCAAGGGAATTCTCACCAAATAAATTTGGTTCGGGATAGAGCGCCTCAAGATAACGACAGATGGCAATTGATTCACCGATGCAAGTGCCGTCTTCGAGTTCCAATACCGGGATCTTGCCGCTTGGATTCTTTTGAATGAATTGAGGGGCCTTGTGCTCTCGCTTGCCCATGTCGACCGTAACATGTTCTAGCGCGATGCCTTTTTCGGCCGCAACCACCCGAACTCGTCGGGGGTTTGGCGCACCTGGATAATCGTAAAGCTTCATGCTTTCAGCAACGCAACGATTCTCTAGACCCTGACAAGTCTATCAAGTTGCACTCCCGCTATTAGCCGTGAGTTCAATTTGCACGTCGAGACTGGCAGCGGTTTTCTTGATCTGATAACCAATCCACGTTGTCCAACAAAGAAAAGCTAACGAGACCGGCACAGTCGGCAACATAGCAAAAGCGGTAGCCCACGACGCACCGAATAGCCACCATCGTGATAGTGCTTTCTTAAATCTCTGTGGCACGGGGGCGACGCCGGGTGAATAGGCAAAGGACTTTAACTTGAGAAACCACCCGTTCGCGATAAGGGCGCTGAAAAACAAGGGGCGTGGAGGTGGCCCCTGATCGATAACTGGGTTCTCATCCAGCGGCGCGTGATCGGAACTGCTGTTTGCAGATATTGACTCTTGAATGGAGCTCCATACATACGCTGCCGCGGGCCTTGCGACGGTTCCGTTGAGATTATTCAATGAGGGAATAGAGCGCCAGCGGTAGAGTATTCGCCCTTGATTTGTTAGGGCGATTACCCCTGGTTGAAAATAACCTTTTGGGTGCTCTACCTCCCAATCCGTTCCTCCTTGCAAAAAGTCGAGGCTGCCTCTGTTCGCGTATAGCGTAAGCCAGCCCCGTTCGCTGCAGGTCCTCGAGATTTCTTGGTGTGGGTCCCCAATATTTTCAAAGTTTAGTTCCCAGTGCTCGTTGGCTTGGGACGCTAAGTGTTGAGGCTCACTAGTGATCGCAAACAGTTCTCCTCCGGCGCCACGGACTTTTTCAACAATTCCATCATCGACGTAGCTCCGCAACTCGGAGCGGCAAGGAGGTCACCAGAATCCACGGTAAAAAAGAAGCACGACAAAAGAATGTTGCGAGAGAGCTCTATCAATCCAACCGTACCGAGCTCCAGGTGGCGGGTCCAGTTTTGCCAGGGGTCTTTTGCTGCCGTCCTCTTCAGGTTTTTCTATTGGCTCAACGGACCAGGAATCGATTGCTTCGCGGACACGAAAAGAACGCTGTTCACAGCGATTCCCGCCGCAGAGGATTAGATGTAATTCATCCGAACCAGATAAGGCCTCATCGGGGTCTATTATCCCGGTCACTCCAAAGCTTTGCTTTTGAGCGTGAACCGATGCGTTAAACCAAGCAAGAGCGGCCTCTACACGCGGTTGGAGGTCACTAGGAATATTTTCGCTTACATCTTGCATTGTTGCTCCAATAACCGGGTGATTGACTTAGAGTACGATTGATTCCCACTCACTGAGTGCGCTGTCCAGTCGGCCCACTAAATCGTGCATTTCCTCGCTGCTGATCGTGAGCGGTGGAGAAATCCAGGAGGGAAGGCCCCTTTTGAACGCCGCTTGTCTGCGCGGTCCGTATAGGCTCCCGTACATGACTAATCCGTGTTTCAGGGTTATGGCAGAATACAGCTTCTCGGCTTGCAGTGAGCTGTCGAAAAAATCAAGACTCTCCTTGTCCTTGATAAGTTCTAAAACCATCATCAGCCCCCACCCCCTAACATCGCGAACTGTTGGGTGTGCCAGAAGCTGCTCTCTATAGGAGAAAAGCACTTCGCTTTGTTTTCTGCAGTTCTCTAGCAGATTTTCGTCACGGATAATGTCGATCAACTCACTTCCCGCAGCGCAACCCAGTGGATGACCACCATTTGTAAACCCATGAATAAAGTGCGTCTCACCCGACTCAAAAGGGGCGTTTATTTCCGCTGATACAGCTACGGCACCAAACGGGATATAGCTGCTGGCGATGCCTTTGGCTAACGTCATGATATCCGGGACGATATCGTAGTGATCCATCGCGAACCACTCACCGGTTCGTCCAAATCCAGTTACAACTTCATCCGTGATAAGAAGCACATCATATCGATCGCAAATCTCTCGTATTGTTTGCCAATAGGTCTTGGGGGGAACTACCGCGTAGTCTGGGCCGCAACCATGTGGTGTCGCTAGAAATGCCGCGACGGATTGAGCGCCTTCATAATGTATCGAAGTTTCCAGGGCTTTCGCGCACTCCACGCCCCATTCTTCTCTACTAACTCCTTCTGGACGATCAAAGTCCGAATACTGTCTGATATGTGGCCATTTCGGCAGCATTGGCATAAAAGGTTTGTGGGAGCCAGGGGAGCCGGAAGCGCCCAAAGTGGCAAGCGTCATCCCGTGGTAACTATCGTGAACGCTGATGATCTTATATTTATCAGGATTTCCGCGGGAGATCTGTGCTTGCCTCGCTACCTTGAAGGCAGTTTCAACGGCTTCGGATCCGCCAGACACCAGATAGATGTGGTTAAGGTCGCCAGGGGTGATTTCGGCTAATTTTTTACAAAAACTGGCGCGCAGTGGATCCGCAAGAACCGGATGTGTGTACGCGTATTTATCAAGCTGATTGGTAATAGCTGCTTTCATGCGTGGATGGTTGTGCGGAAGGTTGACAGCGAATGGCCCTCCTGACGCATCGAAATAACGATTATCCTGATCGTCAAAAATATACACTCCTTCGGCACGAGCGATCTGCACGTTCATTGGGTGATAGGAGAAGATATGACGATAGTCTCCCTCAGGATGCTGGTAGTCCGGTAAATTTTGTCCCTGCACGTTCATTGTTGATCCCCCCTAGTAGAAACAGCAAATTAGCATTGGCGGTTGATGGTTGTCAGTAAATTATTTACTCAGTAGTCTCGGTCGAAGAGGGCTCTAAATTTTGACGCAAGGGAGGTATCGATTGAGGCAAGGCCATATTCGCATCTGTGCACCAGAGACGTCGAGTGAGGACCTGGCTGCGATTCTTGAGCAGGATGGCTGTCTTGTCCTCAACAATTTTCTCTCGTCTGATCAGGTAGACGCCATCGATGATGACCTGAAACCTTTCGTTGAGGCAACGATGCGGTCCAACAGCGAGTTTGGAGGATTCAAGACAACCCGCAAATGTGGACGGTGGCATGGCCAAGGATTAGGACGCTAGTCAGGTTTTCCAAAATAGAATATAAATTATATCTTCTATTCCTTTGATTCTTTCGAATCGCGAGTTAAGGTCCAATCCCCGAATTAAGGGTGGCTCGACTAAAAATGCCACGCCCGCTTTCGGTCAGTGTATCGAGCTTGCCGGATTTCCTGAATTCGACGTAGCACGGACTCAAAAATAACAAAGTGAGGTTTTCATATGAACGCTGGATTTTCAGACGGTCTGGCGAGGGGGCAAACGAGGTTTTTTAGATTTCTGGCGGATAAATTCTTCGCTGGTCGTTATGGTCACAGAGCAGTGGTGTTGGAGACCATAGCAGGTGTGCCGGGAATGGTGGCAGGAATGTGGATTCACCTGAAGAGCCTCAGACAGATGAAGACTGGCTATGGGCCCATGATACGAGAACTGCTCGCTGAGGCAGAGAATGAAAGAATGCATCTCATGTTTTTCATAGAGATTGCTAAGCCGAACATGTTGGAACGCCTGCTTATACTCGCGGCGCAAGCCATCTTCTGGAACTACTATTTTTTACTTTACCTTTGCTCAGCGCGAACAGCCCATCTTATGGTTCACTATTTTGAGGAAGAGGCAGTCAAAAGTTATACAAACTACCTGGAGATGGTGGATAACGGTCTTGTGGAAAACGTGCCGGCCCCCCAGTTAGCGATTGACTACTATGGAATGCATCCCGATGCGAGATTGCGAGACCTGATAATACAGGTGAGGGCTGATGAGCAACATCATGCAGTCGCGAATGCTCGTTTCGCTGGCAACACTCCGCCCAGCACGATATACACTGAAGAAGTCGAGACCGATTCCTCGCAATCAGTTGAAAGCGAGGGATCAACGAGAGATCGCGACGCGGCTTAAGTTGTTACTCTCTCTAATTATCGACGACTCTTTAGATGGAAAAAGCGGAGTGGCAACGACTGAAGCGGAGGATGCTCTCGATAAGTGATTCAAGATGTCGGCAGTCATGATGGGGATCACATGATCAGGAAGGCTGTGGCCCATATCTTGATAGATCCTCAATTGGGCGCCGGAAATTACTTCAGCGGTGTATATGCCATGTTCGACACTTAACAATTCGTCTTCCGAGCCGTGAAGCACCAGGGTAGGAGTATCGATCTTACGAACGTACTCTGTCCTGTCTCCTGCACTTAATATGGCTGTAACCTGATTCGGTAATGCGCCCGGGTAAAAGCCAATTTTTTCTAGATCTTTGGTCTGTTCGGCAGAGCTTTCGTTCATGTCCGAGATATCTTGTTCCTGTTCGCGACCTGGTGGAGGGAGGTGAGGTGCCCAGGTGGTAGACATGATCGAAACAAGGGATTGGGTGCGCTCGGGGAAATTATAGGCAACTGTCTGAGCAATCATGCCGCCCATCGATGCTCCAATGACATGAGCTTGTTCAATTCCAAGTTCCTCCAATACCGCTATCGTATCATCGGCCATATCTTGCAGAGAGTAGGGCGATTTCACTTTTAGGCCAAAGCGGTATTTGAGAAGTTGCCAGGCTAACCATATTCGACCCCTTTTCTTGATTCGGGTTGATTCACCGACATCACGATTGTCCAAGAGAACAACTCGGTAACCTCCGTTTACAATCCCTTCTATCAATTCTGAGTGCCATATCTTGTGCGATGCAGATAAGCCCATGATCATAACGACGGGTTCACCGCTTTGCTGACCGACTACCCGGTATGCAATCCTCACATCGCCATTTTTGGCGAATGACATGGGTGGTTTTGCGTCGTCAAAGGCAACAGCAGAGCTGCTGATCGCGAACAGAAGCGAGGCAGTGGTCGTGAATCCTAGGGAAAATAGGATCATTAGAAGTTTTGACATATTTATTGGTCCTAATAAATAGGGGCTAGTTTTTTAGAATTGCTCATTCACGGCAGAGCATCAACAACGTCGTTCACACTGTTCACAAAGGTATCTACGATTCTGTCAAGTTGACTCTCACTCACTGTAAAAGGGGGACCAAAACAAACGACATCTCTTATCGTGCCGGTTCCACCACCGTAAAAGAAAACTCCCTCTTTCAATCCTCTGCCAATAATTTTATCTGTCACGGCAAGCTCTTCTGGAAATTGCTCCAACGTTTCGCGGTCTCTCACTAGCTCAACTGCAGCCAGAAGGCCCTTTCCGCGTACCTCAGCTAAGTTGGGGTGTTGTGATAGCGAATCTTGCAACCGATTGATCAGATATTCTCCTTTTGTTTTGGCATGATCGATGAGGTCTTCTTCGTACATGATCTCTAACACCTCACTTGCCGCAGCGCACGCTGATGGGTGCGCACCAAAAGTTGTGAACATCACCTGGAAACCCGCTTGTTCGATCGCCTCGCCAATCTTTTCGGTCGCAAACACCCCTCCCAGAGGCGCATACCCTCCAGCTAGACCTTTGCCACCGACCAATATATCCGGTTCGATAGGCCAGTGTTGGTAGCCAAATTTTTTTCCTGTTCGTCCAAAACCAGTCATGACCTCATCTAATATCAATACTACGCCGTAGTCGTCACATATTTCTCTTATCTTTAGCCAGTAGTCCTCAGGCGGGACGATTGCGCCTCCGGAGGTGCCGGTAATAGGTTCAGCAATAAAGGCGGCTACGGTCTCTGCTCCTTGTGACTCAATTTCTTCTCTCAGCAAGTTCGCATAATAGGTACCTGCATCCCTGTGAAAGCTACCCAGCGGGCAACGAAGTGGGTAAGGACTTGGTACTTCGCAATATCTTGGTAGAGCGGCCTCCAACCCTCTTTTTCTTTTCGGGTGACCGCTGAGGGCAGCTGTCGCCATTGTGGTGCCATGATAACTGATCGATCTCCCGATAATTTTTGTACGAGAGGGTTGGCCTATTGCCTGCTGATAATGAAGCGCAAGTTTGATTGCGCTTTCGTTGGATTCGCTTCCTCCCGAGGTGAAGTGAGCACGAGTGAGTGATTCGGGGAGCCAGCGCTTATCTAAAACGTCGATCAGGGATTTTCTGGATGGTGTTACCCACGGGGGGACGATATAGCTGAAATCAAGTGTTGCTTGTCTTACAGCATCAGCCACTCGAGCACGTCCATGCCCTATATTGCAAACGATTGCGCCACCGGCCGCATCTATAATCTCTTGACCATCCTCGGTAAATAAACAGGCGCCTTCCGCCCGAGAGATAGAAACATTGTTGCCTCTCAGGAAATTCCAGCTTGCTCTCGTCATCGCGTTTCTCAGTCTAAAAAATGCTATGCGGAGAGTTTAAGCCGATAAACCTGTTATGTCTTACGTTAGGCTATTTGATAGAGAATCCCTGGAGAAGGGCTAGCAGCGAGGTTCATCCGGGTCTCTAGAACTGAAAAAAAGATTGGAATCATCCTGTTTTTGAAGGTGCCGAAGTATTTGCTCTCGGTGAGTTCATTTCTGGAAGATTAGCATCTGATTATTGGCAGGCATGGAAAGGTCCGCTTGTAACGAGAGTCCATGTTGGTTGGCCAAATCAGTAACCCATTCGAAATCTCGAATACCACTGTTCGGATCACGTCCTTTAAGCCACGTGTCGAATTCGGCATTGGATTGGGTCGTGAAATCTCCAGAATATTTATATGGTCCGTAGAGTATAAAAAGCCCTTCTTCAGAGAGGTTTTTGCCCACTCCTCGAACGAGGCTCTCACCAAGTTTCTCGTTGATAATATGCATTACATTGGCCGAATAAACGCAATTAGTATCGGTATCGGGCCATTGCTCCGAAGACAGGTCGAGCTGCAAGGGTCCAAGAATATTTGGAGATCCATAGTCGGATAAATTTTTTTCGAGATCTGGCATGCCTTCAGATCGCTCTGTCGGCTGCCAGATTATAGATTTCATCTCGGCAGCTATATGTAAGGCATGCTGACCCGAGCCACTGCCAATCTCTAAAACACGTGCATTGGGTGGAAGCCTTTCTTGCAATACCAGAAGAATGTGATTTTTATTATTTTCGGCCGCCTCCGAAAAACGTTGCATACTCCCTCCCGGTTCAAATTGGATGTTCTGAGAGTCAATATTTTGACCTTTTATTTACGATAACTGCGTTCTTCTGTTCTACCCAACTTCAAAAAAAGGAATCCGTCATAGATGTTCAAGTATCTTCCCACGGTTTTGTTGATTTTTTCCTGTGCCTCTTGGTCGGGAGAGTTGAAGGTGAGAGTGGAGAATATCAAGAGGGATGGGGTCCTCTATATGGCAGTTTATGATGATAAGGATGTCTTCGAGTCAGATACGGGTGAGAGCAGTCAACAACGTCCTGGGATTGTGGGGGGATTGATTAAAGCCGTAGCACGAGGCGAAACAGAGGGGATTATCGAACTAGAAGAGGGCAGGTACGCCATCGGGTTCTACATAGACAAGAACGAGAACGAGAAGCTGGACACTAACTTTTTAGGTATACCTAAAGAACAGTTCGGTTTTTCAAATGATGTAATGGGAAGGTTTGGGCCGCCCACTTTTGAAGCCGCCTCCTTTGCTCACAAAAATGAAACCGTTTTGATCATGAGGGCGAGATGAGGTCGCAGGCCTTTTTGAGTTGTGAATTAGGATCGTTGAGATTTAATGCTGGATAAAGGTCAGTAAAGTCGGGCTTTAGAGGTTCTGGTTCTGATAGCAACGGCTCACAGTCAGGTTAACCGTTCCCGTCTTTGCAATTATTTAGAGTCCAACCAACAGCGCGGTACGATCCAGTGTCCAAAAAGTCGCGAGACAGCCCATTCCCCATGCTGCTCCTTTGTAGAAATATTGTCTCCAACCTATTTTGGTCAGAACCCAAGCTATTCCCGCCAAAGCAATAATGACTGCTACCTGCCCGACCTCAATTCCAATATTAAAGAGAAGTAGCGATAGCCAGAGGTCGTCTTTAGGTAAACCAATATCCGCAAGCGCGCCGGCGAACCCGAGGCCATGAAGAAGACCGAAAACGAAAGCCATTACCCATGGTCGTCCGAGAGTTAGGCGTGATCGCTGGCTCTCCTCCATTACCAATTCTCGAGCTAGAAAAAAAATCGATAATGCAATGACAGCTTCCGTCGGGCCTTGATCCAGTTTTACGAGCTCGAGGACTGACAATGCCAATGTGATGCTGTGTGAAATCGTGAACGCCGTGATGGTTTTTATCAACCCAATGGGATCCCGGATGAATAAGAACAGGCCAATCACGAACAACACGTGATCAATTCCGAAAACCAGGTGCTCAATGCCGATTGTGAAGTAGCTCATTGCAGGAGCTCCATCTTCCCTCAGGTCCAATGCTGGGGAGTCTGGCCTTAAAACGTATCTAGTTTTATCACCTGTAAGCTTTTCTACTGAGATTAGGACGTCTGTATGACTGTAGGGGAGTCCCGCGACTTGAATGGTGGCAATTCCAAGGTCGCAATTGGTTCTCCATCGATAGATGATGGCGACATTGCCGACCTTGGGCGGGACCAAGTCAGTTACTTGGCAATATTCTGGAAAAACGGGCGTCAGCTCTACGTTCGTATTCAGCAGAATTGGTTTTTTCCAGATTATTTGATAGCGAGTGTCTTGTTCATCAACTTCGATAAGTTGCAGGTGACCGGGCCGAAATTCGTGAGCAAGCAATTCGCCGGCGAAGAATGAGTAAGAGCTGATGAGCAAAAGGAGGAATAGTTTCACCAAACAATTCTCGTCTATGGAATTGCTGAATCTGGATACGAAATATCATATCGACTCTTGAGCTCATCGTAATAGACTTCGTTTGCCGAGCTTCTCAAATCAATAGTGGCATCGTTTAAGACTCGCGCTTGAACAGTCTCAAAATCCGGAATATAGGAGTCTTTTACCTCGGAGATAATGACCGTGTGCCAGCCATAAGAGGATTTGATGGGACCTTGTGCGGTGTTTTGTGCCTTCAATTCTTGCAGAGCACTAGCAAACTCATCACCCAGAAAGCTGCGAATCTGTAACAAAGATCGGTCCGCATATTCCTTTTGGAGCATGAATGGGTCTCCTTTATCTTCCATACTCATGGCTCTCCGTGCGTCGGATTCGGCATCCTCACGAAGCTCGGGAGAAAAGTAGCGATGAGAAAAAGAAAATCTCTTTGGAACTCGATATCTCTCCGAATTCTGATTAAAATACTTTTCAGCTTCCGTAAGACTGACGGGTTGAATCGTCGCGATGTCCTCGGTCAGGAAGGTTAGTTTCTGAACTAACCGCCTTCTGATGATGGAGTCGTTAACATCTAATCCTAGTTTCAAAGACTCTCTAAAATAGATCTCGTCTTTCACGAACTGGTCAATTAAATCCCTGAGTTCTTCCTCGGATGGTCGCCGGCTCCGTTGCATCTCGTAGATACCGATCATCCTCTCTACATCTGACTTTTTTATTTCTATGGAATTTGAAATCTCGCCGTCCGGGAAGAAACTAGAGACCGCAAAGATTATGGTGCCGGCCAATACAAAAGAAGTTACGGGGTCTTTTAGCCATTTAATCATTTCTCTCCCCCTCGGAGCTGAAGATCACGGGATCTATCCCTTACCTTGCATCAAAAAAGCGCCAGTCGCCAACAATGGTAAAACAGGCTGAGGACAAATGAGTGAAGCAGCTCAAATCGACGTTTAGGTGCAACTAGTATATGGTTTGAGGACGAGTTGGGTCTAGAAAGGGAGAAATTGTGAAGATTTACGAACCATTTGCGAAACTTTTGTCGCCTGCGATTCTAGTTGCTTTTTTAGTGGCTTGCGCGGAACAGTCAGGCGTTAATGACGTTTCTGTCGACGCACGGTTTGGCGGAAATCAACTGGAAATGCCACCAGATACCATAAACGCTAACCCTGAGACCAACGCGACACGAAATGCCTATTTTGGTGATTTGCATGTCCATACTAATTATTCATTTGATGCCTTTGCGTTTGGCACCGTGGCATCACCCTACGATGCTTATCGGTTTGCTCGAGGTGAGGCTATTAAGCATCCCGCTGGTTTCGATGTAAAACTCCGAGCACCACTCGATTTTTATGCAGTCACAGATCACGCGATGTTTTTGGGCGCTGTAAAAGAGGCAGCCGACACTTCGACCGATTTTTCGAAGTATACGCACGTTCAAGCTCTACACGACCTGAATGCGCCGCAAAATCAAAATTTTGAGAGCTTGCCTCAAAGAGTCACTGCTTTTTCTACTTTCCTTCCTGATACTTTAGCCAAAGTGGCTGATGGGAGTGTTGACGGGGAGTTAGTGAATCAGATTGCGAAAGATGCCTGGGCAGACACCATTAGGGCCGCGGAAGCCTTCAATGATCCTGGTAGTTTCACCACTTTCGTTGCATATGAATTTACCTCATCTACTGATGACCGCGGTAATCTTCACAGAAACGTTATTTTCGAGGCGGCTGATCGTTTGCCGGCGATGCCATTTAGCCGTTTTCACAGCCAAAACCCCGAAGGATTATGGGATTGGATGGACGGGCTCAGAAATAATGGAATCGAAGCGCTAGCTATTCCTCACAATTCAAATGGTTCGAATGGCCAGATGTTTAAGATGGTGGATTGGGCCAGCAACCCGGTTGATGATGAATGGGCACGCAAACGGATCCGAAACGAGCCGTTGGTTGAGGTTACTCAGGTAAAAGGCACCTCAGAAACTCACCCGGTTCTTTCACCAGCTGACGAATGGGCAGACTTTGAAATTATGCCTTACCGAGTTGCCACTACATTAGCTAGTGAGCCGAAAGGCTCCTATGCTAGAGAGGCTTTGTTAGATGGCTTGTCGCTCGCAGAAAAAGGTATAACGAATGCTTACCAATTCGGTTTGGTTGGAGCGACAGATACCCATGTTGGAGCCTCATCTCTTGACGAATCAAACTTTTTCTCAAAGGTCGGCCTCTTGGATGCGGATGGAGCCCGACGTGGATCTGTGCCGATGAGCGAGGGGGAAGTTGAAATTGTTCGCTCTGCGGGCAGAGTCAATATTCAAGAGATAGATGGCAATGAGTATGCAACTGGGGCTTACGAGACCTGGAGTGCATCTGGTTTGACCGGTGTTTGGGCCGAGGAAAATACTCGAGAAGCGCTTTACTCTGCGCTACGCAGAAAAGAAGTCTTCGCGACCTCTGGGCCTCGCATCAAGATTCGTCTCTTTGCAGGATATGACTACGAAGAGAGTGATGGTCTAGCGGATCGTTACGCGAAAGGCGTACCAATGGGAGCTGAGCTTCATGGGGCGGACGGTCGAGCTCCGGTACTTGTAGCCAGTGCTCTGAGAGATCCAAGTTCAGCAGCGCTACAACGCCTGCAAATTGTGAAGGGTTGGGTTGCGAATGGTCAGACTTATGAAGAGGTATATGATGTGGCCTGCTCTGACGGGGCTGAAGTAGATTCTGAAACTAATCGATGCCCAGACAATGGAGCAACAGTGGACTTGTCAGACTGCTCTATATCGGAAGGCGTTGGCTCTCCGAATCTTGATGTAAGTTGGCAGGACCCTGATTACAATCCTGATCACCTAGCTTTCTACTATGCTAGAGCGCTCGAGAATCCAACGTGCCGTTGGTCAACCTGGGATGCCGTAAAAGCTGGGGTCCAGCCAAGGCCAGATCTGAAAAAGACTCTGCAGGAGCGAGCCTGGACTTCACCTATCTGGGTGATGCCGCAGGAGAGCTAACTTTAACGATTGAATTGGGTGTGACTAATCAGGTCTTGTGCGCACGCAAAGAAAGATGAGGCGTGAACTATTTGTTCGGGTTACCTAAAGATGGTCACCACAAGAAGTAATGAAAGATAGCCCTCTGTTGGGAGCAGCAGATTACCGTATTCACAGTGCTCGTGGCGGATATGAAGTTCTCTTGCGAAACAAGACTGCTATGACAAAAAAAGCTTCTGACGATCAAAATCCGGTTTTGTTCGTGCATGGAGCCACTTACGGGTCAACGGATACCTTTGATTATAAAATTGGGGGTTATTCCTGGATGGATATGCTAGCCCAGCAAGGTTTTGACGCATGGTGTTTGGATATCCTCGGGTACGGGCAATCGGACCGACCTCAAGAGATGAGTGAGGCCCCTGAAAACAACCCCCCGCTAAGTGATACCGAGCATGCGGTTTTAGAGATACATCAAGCTGTCTCTTTCATTCTGGACCAGCGAAATTGCAAACAAGTGGATCTTATCGGTTACAGTTGGGGCACGGCGACTTGCGGCTCCTATGCGGGACGTTATCCGGAGCTGGTGGGACGTCTGCTATTGTTAGGAGCTCTCTGGATCGAGGAGGGTTCGTCGTCACCCGTGAAGGATTTAACGCTCCAGGACATTGGCGCTTACAGGACGGTGACAGTTGACGCTATGATGAAGCGTTGGGCAACAGGTCTCGATGAAAAAAGCATCAACGCGATCGTCAGCGAAGCCGATAGGCATGATTGGTGTGTTGGCACCGCTGGTTGTGATCCAGAGTTTAAAACGACTGGTTTTCTCCGGGCACCCACCGGTGTAGTGAAAGACTTTACGGCTATCAGTCAAAGCGGAGAAGCTTGGTATGATCCCGGCCTTATAAGATGTCCGGTTCATATTGTGGTCGGGGAGCTGGATCGGGAAACCACTCCTTCACAGGGTCAACAAGTATTTGCAAAATTGGCCAATGCAAGATCGAAGCAATTAACGATTATTGGGGAGGGGACACACTCGCTTTTGTTAGAGAATAACCGCCATCATCTGCATAGGCTTTCACTAAATTTTTTGAATGATGCTATCTAATGCCTAATTCCTTTTTCGGGCAGTCATGATGGTGATAAGTCATTTCAGAGTAGGGTGCTCTAGTGGTGGTCGATGGCACTTTGCATGGGGAAAAAGACAGTGAAAGATTTGAAAAACGGGCAAAGTTAAAGGTGAGTAGTCGTGTATACGTTTATTGTCTTGCTTTTTTATCTTCCTTCAGTTTGGCCTCACCAATGAGTGAGTCTGAGCTAGTCCGGCA
>CACOYI010000034.1 GCA_902631405.1 K189A clade bacterium
GGATCGACCTTAGGCGCATCGAGATGGTTCTCGCCCAAAATGTTGGTTGGGAGCTCTTTGTATTGTTCTTTGGGTAACATTTTACGAAGTTGAGACTGCAACGCTTGGATCTCATTCCGCACAAGAAGCCCTTTTCGGCGCAGTTCTTCTATTCTGTTGAATTCGAGCTGAGCTCGATGAAAGGTTTGTCTAGTTTTCGCGAAATTTGAGACCGCCTTCTTGTGGGTGCTCGTTATTCTGTCCCATTCTTTCTCTTTCTCACTTAAGGATTTCCTGAGGGATTTGATTTCGTCTAACGTGTTCCTGGCGAATTTGTAACAAGCTTTGTTCTTTTGCTTTGCTGCTTTTTCTAGAAGACTCAACCCCTGTTCTGTCTTGAATATCTCGTTTTTTAGAAGAGCTTCCCGTAGTTCTGGATTGGCTTTAGTAATTAAATCGCACATTGTGGCCGCGGTTGTGATGTACGGAACAAGTTTAGGTAAGTCGTCTCGACTCGTGCTCAATATCTTTTTTTGTAACACTTTGGGGTGGACCCTAATCAGATCAGATATTTGATCTAGTGGATCTCTAGCGAGATTGTCGGCGGCGAAGTCGGCCAGGTGGTTTTTTTCGAGAAGAGCAACGAGGAAATCTTTATCCTTGATGCTTTTAATAGCTAGTTCGGCGCATATATTGCTCGGGTCGCTTTTAACGATCTCTTTTAGTCTGCATTCGATCTCGTCAGTTGTAGCGTTTGAGTGCTCGTTAGATATATCTAAATTCTCAAGCAGTCTTACTCGCTCTTCGGCGGAGGCGTCATCAAATCTTTTAATCCAATTTGCGGTTTTGCGCCTTTTGTTGTTGAGAAAATCTTTCAACATAGATGGTCAATCTACGAAAACTTACGTTCTTCCCACCAGGGAAAAAATTCTGGCATGTCTTGAGATACTTTGCCGGGATAATTTGCGCTTCTCTTCTCGAGAAAAGATTCCACACCCTCTCTTGAATCCGCGGAACGACCGCGGTAGTAGACCCCTCGAGAGTCTATTTTATGTGCTTCCATAGGGTGGTCTGCTCCAAGCATCTTCCACATCATATGTCGTACTAAAGCAACCGATACCGGTGCTGTATTGTCCCTTACCTCCTCAGCAATGGCTCTGGCTTCTTTAAGGAGGTCCTCCTCTTTATGGATACTTCGTATTAAACCACCCGATAGTGCCTCCTCGGCAGGAAAAACTTTTCCGGAATAACACCACTCCAGCGCTTTGCTGATTCCCACTGCTCTTGGCAAGAAATAACTGGAGCATGCCTCGGGGACTATACCTCGACGAGCGAAGACAAAACCAAATTTGGCTTTAGGTGACGCGATTCTAATATCCATCGCCAGGGTCATTGTGACGCCAACTCCAACTGCAGCCCCATTAATTGCGGCTATAACTGGTTTGTTTAGCTCGAATAACCGGAGAGTCAAACGTCCGCCACCGTCAGGATTAACGCCATCCTGTCTATCGTTTCTGGCGTCGTTGTTGAAAGTGTTGCCACCCTGAGAAAGGTCTGCTCCAGCACAGTAGGCTCGCCCGGCACCAGTGAAAATAATCGCTTTAACCGCATCGTCCTCATCGGCTTTATCGCAGGCGTCCAATAACTCTTCCAGCATGTCGTTATTAAAAGCATTCAATTTCTCTGGTCTGCTCAATGTAATCGTTAGGATGTTTTCCTCTATTTCATATTTAATAGTTTGGTAGTCCATATTTCCGTTTACCCTATATACAACTTTCGTTAAGTTTAGGCCCGCTAACCTAACGGTGTTTTAATTTATCCAGTGCGTTGGGTTCAGAATAATGATTTGGTGAGAAAATGAATAGCAGTGATTTTTCTGCGAGTGTCGACAAAGTTATTCGATCGCACTGGTGTCCTTCAAGTCTGTTTTCGGCGCTTATTGAGCCGTTGGATCAGTATCAAACTTTGCCGCAAGACAAGCAGCGGTGGTTTTCTGCGCTCTCCGATATCGGCTGGAATGTCCCCCATTGGCCTAGACGATTCGGCGGTATGGGATGGGATGAGAAGCAAACATACGAATGGGTCTCAACATGCTTGCAGCGTGGGGCGCCACGACCGGTGAATGACGGTACGGAAATACTGGCGCCGTTCATCATCGAGTTCGCAGAGGTCGAGCAATATGAAGTTCTTCAATCTTTAAAACAGCTTGATCAGAACTGGTGTTTTGCGTTGGGAACGGGGGAGATTTCTGAAGAGGGCTTGCTGGCGGGAGAATTGACGCAGGGATCGAGTGTACATACTCTTTCGCTCGGCCCAATCGCTATTTCGATTAAATTCCCGCTGGCTGGAATATTCCTCTTAGCGCGAGATTCAGTAGGCATTGCGTGGCTTTGTTGGCTCTCATCTGACCAAATGCCATTCAAACTAGCTAATAAGAGACTGACTACCAAATCTAAGTTCTTAAAAATAGAAAAGCCGAAAGAATTCCAGCTTCCATCGAATCAGTGTCTCTGTTTACAAAAAGAAATCACTGATCTCAAATTCTCTGATCGCTTGAGATCTTTAACAACATCCAACCCATTCAGTGAAGTCTCAAGGTTTTGCTTTTATGCGGATCAATTCTTTTCTTACGTTCAGGGGAACGAGTTCTTGGAGGGTGGTTTGAAAAAACGGATTGGGTTGTTACGGATTGAGTTGGAAGGCTTGCTTTCTTTGGAGAGAACGATCGCTCATGGCGAATTGTCGATAGAGCAAAAGAGTGCGCTGATTTCAGGGCTCAACTCAAGGGTCTACAAATTCCACCGAGACTTTTCGGCCTCGATGAACGAGGTCATGGGTTATGAGGGGATTGAATATTCCGAGCCAATGTTGTCTAGTAACGAGCGCACTCAGTCATCTATTAGAAGGGTCTTTGGAGAAGGACTAGATTTCATCGGTCGCGCAGGCACCAAAGAGCAACTTAGTTGTAATTTAGAGTTACTAGGTGGAAATCATGAAATTGAGCGCTACCTGGGATTGACAGAATAACCAGTCAGTTGTTCAAACAGAATCGAAAGGGGGAAAGATGGATTTTTCGTTAACAGAAGAGCAGACATTGTTACAAGAAAGTGTTGATCGGTTCATACAAAACGATTACGAGTTCGATAAGCGTCAGAGCTTTGCTAACAGTGAGCTGGGGTTCAGTGAAGATAATTGGAAGATGTTTGCGGATTTGGGTTGGCTAGGGATTCCCTTCAGCGAGGCAGACGGTGGTTTTGGTGGTGGACCCGTTGACTCAATGCTAATTTGGGAACAATTTGGTAAAGGTCTAGTAATCGAACCATTCTTAGCTACCGTTATTTTGGGTGGGGGAGTTTTGAGACTGGCTGGTAATGCCGATCAAAAAGCCGTTTACCTAGCAGGCATTATTGATGGGAGCAGGCACGCCGCGCTGGCATACGTTGAATCGCAGTCAAGGTTTAATCTGAGTGACGTCACAACCAGTGCGACCAAAGAAGGTAATTATTATGTAATTAATGGAGCAAAGTCGGTTGTGCTCAACGGTCCCAGAGCAGACTTTATTGTTGTTGTAGCTAGGACATCTGGAGAGCAAAGGGATAAAGACGGAATTTCGTTATTTTTACTCGACGCAAAAGCCGAAGGTCTTTCTAGGCGAGATTACCCCACGGTTGATGCATTCCGTGCCTCCGAATTGTCATTCGAGAATGTCAAAGTGGAATCTGACTCGATGCTTGGTGAGGCCGGAGCAGGATTTTCGATCTTGCAAAGAGTTATCGACGAAGCAACATTGGCGATCGGTTCTGAAGCGGTTGGTTGTATGGAGAAGTTGTACAAGGATACCGTTGAATACTGCAAACAACGCCAGCAGTTTGGCCAACCCATCGGAAAATTCCAGGTCCTACAACACCGAATGGTCGATATGTTCATGGAGCATGAGCAATCCAAGTCGTTGATGTATATGGCGGCGATGAAGTTAGAAGAAGGTTATAGCGAGGAATCGCAAAAAGCGGTCAGTGCCTTCAAGGTTCAAATCGGCAAGTCTGGAAAATTTGTGGGGCAGAATGCGGTCCAATTGCATGGCGGTATGGGTATGACAGATGAGTTGAACATAGGTCACTATTTCAAAAGGCTTACAATCATCGATACTTTGTTTGGAAATGCAGATTTTCATTTAGAGCGTTTTGGCAGTTTCACATAAAACTGATTTGCTAAATTAACATTTGGATAAGAACGATAAGAGGCGAGGAGCACAGTTTTGGCAAGGTGGGATAAGGAAGGTAACACAGAATCTATTCCTGATTGGTTTTGGGAGGCTATCGATGTAGAGCCTGTCACTAAGACTGTGGAGGTGGACGAATGTGACGTTTCATACAGACATTATGAAGCGATTGGTAAGCCTGGCATGTTGCTAATCCATGGCATGAACGCACACTCCCGGTGGTGGGATTTCATTGCGCCACAGCTGTTAGATAGATACCAAGTTGCCGCAATGGATTTAACTGGCATGGGCGACTCTGACTACAGATACGAGTACTCCTCAAATACATATGCGGACGAGATTTTGGCAGTGCTAGATGATGCGAAATTTGGCACTGACAGTATCGTAGTCGCCCACAGTTTTGGTGGTTATATGGCAGTAAGGGCAGCGAATAAAGCTCCCGATCGATTTAAGGCTCTCGTTATGGTGGATTCTGGGATTCGACATCCCGATGATCCCGTGCCAGAACAAATTTGGATGAGTGGAGCCCGATCAAAAATTTACCCCGACAAGGAGACAGCATTAAATCGGTTCAGGGTCCAGCCACCGCAACCATGCGACAACGAGTTCTTGCTTCAATACATCGCGAGAAACTCGCTAATGCCAGTCGATGGTGGATGGACCTGGAAGTTTGACGAAGATCTGCTTACCAGCTTAACAGACGCTGAGCGGAAACCCGAGGAATTTCAGGCACTCACCACGACACTAGGCGTGATTTTCGGGGCAGATAGTGAACTCTTTTCAAGGAGAACTTTAGAATATATGCAGGAGTTAATTCCTGAGCCATTTCCGATCAAAGAAATTTCCAACGCTCAACATCATTTGTTTCTCGATCAGCCTCAGGCCTTCGTGGAATCGCTTTTAGAGATGTGTCAGAAGTTCTAATTCTGTTTGGTGATGGGCTCCAAAATTATCTCCATCGCTGCTCGTTCTAGTATTTTGTTTTTTGAGTAAAGTAACGGAAAGTACTCGTCGTTCGCCCAACCACTCAACAGATTATCGTAGAAAGGCGATCTTTGATCCCCTGATTGACCTGGTGCATTTGTCATTAGCGCGGCGTCCCAGTTTCCGACGTCGACAATCATTCTGAAAGATGCGCCAGATCTGACGTCAAAATTTTCGGAGCTGAATCCGGTGTTATTTGTGGTGTTGCTCGAGCCTCCCCGAGGGTACTCCTCTATGCCTTTTGCATTGAATTCATCAAGCTCGGCTAGAGGATGATTGAATTTGATTTTATGTAGATTTCCCCATGACCAGTTTTGAAGATCCTCACCAAGTGACGCTGTTAGTTGAAGGTACGCCTCGTTGAGCGACGACAACGCAACTGTTCTGGCTTCCTTTTGTTGGAGCATTTCTAGCACGGTAAGCGAGTCTAATTGCGGATTTTCTTCGGAATTTTCAGTAGCCAAAAGTTGAATTAGAGCTGGTTGCAAAAAGTCGGTGAACCACTTAATCCAAAGCGTTGCTTCGGGAGAGTTTGTTTGAAGTTTGAAGTCCCAGTTTTTCAGCAAACGTAATCCAGTATGTGATTCGTTTTCTGTTTCGGAAGGTAGCTGCGAGATAAGCTCTCTCGCAAGAATAGAAAGATAATCGGTCTGCAGAGATATCGAGTCCGAAAGGGAATGCTGAGGTTGTCCCTCCAAAACCTCCCACAAACGCCTATGTCGCCAAGGTGCCGACCATTCGAAGCCAACTTTATATTTTTCTATAGGGTAATCGGCGGGAAGGCTGAGGGCGTTAGCAGTACCCGTAAACCCTCTTTCCGGGTTGTATTCTTCTGGCAGCACGTCCATGTCGAAAAAACCATCCCATTCATAGACGCCATTGCCTGGAACCGGCAATAGCCCGTCCCAATTAGGTCTCTTGGGGAATCGGCCCGCTGGCTTGTAACCTATGTTTCCCTCAATGTCGGCGTATACTTGATTTTCCGATGGGGCTCCCCAGCGATTTAATGCGCCAATAAAAGTTCGGAAATCTTTAGCGCGCATATACTCAATACTTCCAAAATAAGGAGCCATCCCAGGGAGTAACCAAGCCGCTCTTACCGCGAAAGCGTGAGTTCCATTCTTTGCAATGACTGGGCCGTGTGAAGTGAATTCTAAAATTCTTTTGACCGTATTTTTTTCTTTGATTTTTATCTGCTCTTCTATTTGCTTAAATGGAGTCTCTTTTCCTTTGTACTCATATCCATTCCCTTTGCGTCGGTACACATACAAGTCTTCTTGGTCAATTGGGAAAATGGTGAGTCCAAAAGCAATTTTCTCGTTATGACCGATTGAAATTCCAGGCAGAGCCGGCTCACCGGCTCCGATAACGTTAATGTCGGGACCTACAAGATGTGCGATATATCGAAGAGAGGGTACAGCGTGGCTTCGGTGAGGGTCATCGGCGAGTATTGGTCTCCCTGATTTAGTTCGATTGCCTGAGACGACCCAATTGTTGCTGCCTAAATGCTCTTGAAAAACAGGTCTATTATTTGAACCAAGATCGTTTGTCCTCTCAGACTCTTGAATTTTCTTGAAATCAACGGATCGGGTGGCCAAGTCGTAAATGTTTAAGACGTCTTCGGGAATCGTGCAAGGATCCAAGCCGTCTGGGATTTTTGTCTCCCATGCTGGTTGCAGAACTTTCCATTGGTGAGTAAGTGATAGGCTAGAGCGACAAGCAAGGCGGGCACGCCAAACTTCTGATCGTATGTTTCGCCATAGCCCATGACTTCGTATACGAACTACATCTTCGGCAGACCATCTGCTCGGTAAATAGTCCAAAGCTTGAAATTCTTCTGGCAATAATTCTGGATTTGTATAGGTCAGGTCTACGAAAGCATTTATGCCAGCCACAAACGCCTGTGTGATCCGTTTCGCATCATTGCCGTATGCCAGCCACTCGGAATACATGTCTCCTCGATACAGAAACAACCGAGCGGCGGTATCTTGCTCTATGTAAGCCTCACCTAATACCTCTGAAAGTTCGCCTAGTCCCCTTCGGCGCCAAGTGTCGATCTGCCAAAGCCGATCTCTAGCCGCATTAAATCCTTGAGCAAAGAACGTATCGTAATGATCGTTAGCATAGATATGTGGAACTCCCCAGTCATCAACGATGATGTGGACGGGTTTTTTGAGATTTTCGACTTGATAGAGCTGCTTTGTTTTGGCTAAAGATAAAGAGATGCAAGTGGATAGGAAGAAAATAAAAAAGTGGACAACAATCCTCATATTCCCGATTCCTAGAGATGACTTAGGACTAATCATCTCCTTTAAAAGGAGCAAAAAAAACCCCGCTAAAGCGGGGGTTTTTTCATTCTTGCGCTTTCTAATCCCAAGTCAAAGCGCCTCCTGTTTGATAATCGGTCACCCTAGTTTCAAAGAAATTCTTCTCTTTCTTTAAATCCATAATTTCAGACATCCATGGAAATGGATTCTTAGCTCCAGTGAATTCCTCGGGTAACCCAATCTGGACTAACCGTCTATTGGCTATGAATTGAAGGTATTCCTCCATCATGTTCGCATTCATGCCGAGCACCCCACGTGGCATCGTATCCCTTGCATACTCAATTTCGAGGCGCGTACCGTCCAGTATCATATCTCTAGAGAATTGTTGCATCTGTTCATCCCAAAGATGTGGGTTTTCTAGCTTAATTTGATTGATCACGTCGATACCAAAGTTAACGTGCATCGATTCGTCTCTGAGGATGTATTGGAACTGTTCTGCGGTTCCTGTCATTTTATTACGGCGACCCATCGATAGTATCTGGGTGAAGCCGCAGTAAAAAAATAGGCCTTCTAGGATACAATAGTAGGCAATCAGATTTTTTAGTAGAGCCTTATCGCTCTCAACTGTCCCTGTCTTGAAATCGGGATCGCTAATTTCTTGTGTATATTTCAGAGCAAAAGACGCCTTATTGGCTACAGAAGGAACCTCATGATACATATTGAAAATTTCACCCTCGTCCATGCCGAGTGATTCGATGCAATATTGATAAGCGTGAGTGTGAATTGCTTCTTCGAAGGCTTGCCGCAGAAGATATTGCCTGCATTCTGGGTTGGTGATCAGTCTGTATACTGCCAAGACCAGATTATTCGCAACTAGTGAATCCGCTGTAGAGAAAAAGCCAAGACTCCTCTTGACGATCGTTATTTCATCTTGGCTTAGGCCATCGTCAGACTTCCAAAGCGCAATGTCAGCGGTCATGTTTACTTCTTGAGGCATCCAGTGGTTAGCGCAGCCATCTAGATACTTTTGCCATGCCCATTCATACTTGAAAGGCACTAGCTGATTAAGATCAGCTCTGCAATTGATCATTGCCTTTTGGTCTACTGTTACACGCTCGTAACTCTCTGTTGGTGCTTCGGTTTTATCTTCCTCTGAACCTATAGCGACGTAGCTATCTTTAGTTTGGGTCTGCTCAGCGCTAATTTCTGGCTTCTCTGTTTTGGTCGACGAGATTTCTTGTTTCTCTAAAACTTTCTGGTTTACAACTGCCTCATTACCGCCGCTTTGTTCTGTCTCGTAATCATCCCAGCTTAACACTGTGTTTATCTCCTTAAGTTATTGGCACGCTTCGCAATCTGGGTCATCTATCGAGCAGGCTAAAGGCACGGCAGCTGCCTCTCCTAACTCTTGATCGCCCAAAGAAGCGTCTTGATTTTGCCGCGATGTATCCACCATTTGCGCGGATGGTTCTGTTGCTTGTGAATCTATTTTTTGTGCATCGACCGCATTGAGCGTTCCCTTTTCGAGAGTCGACTTTTCTGTGCTAGTTGCACTAAGAGCTCTCAGATAATAGGTCGTCTTTAAACCTCGCAGCCAAGCCATGCGGTAAGTAATATCGAGTTTTTTACCAGAAGCCCCTGCTATATAGAGGTTTAAAGATTGTGCTTGATCGATCCATTTTTGGCGTCTGCTTGCTGCGTCGACTAACCACTTGGGTTCTACTTCAAAAGCAGTTGAATACCTTTGTTTCAGCTCTGTCGGTATTCTCTCTATGGCCTGTATGCTCCCATCATAGTATTTGATGTCGTTCACCATTACTTTGTCCCAAAGACCTTCTGCCTTTAGGTCTCTCACCATATAGGGATTCACCACGGTGAATTCTCCGGAGAGATTAGATTTCACATAAAGATTCTGATAAGTGGGTTCTATTGATTGAGAGACCCCGGTTATATTAGCGATAGTGGCGGTTGGCGCTATCGCCATTACATTGGAGTTCCTCATTCCGTCTATCTGGACTTTGGATCTCAATGTATCCCAATCTAAAGTTGTTGAAAAATCGACCTCCAAATAATTATCCCCTCTATCCTGTTCTAGGATTTTGAGAGAATCGATGGGTAAGATTCCCTTGCTCCACAGAGATCCGGAAAAGCTAGCGTAAGAGCCTCGTTCTTGCGCCAGGTGTCTAGAAGCATCAATCGCATAATAACTAATGGTCTCCATTGACCTGTCAGCGAACTCAACGGCCTCTTGCGAGCTATAGGATATGCCTAACTTGTATAAAGCGTCTTGGAAACCCATGATTCCCAAGCCAACTGGCCTGTGCCGCATATTGGATGTTCTAGCCTGTTCGACGGAGTAGTAATTAATATCGATCACATTGTCCAACATTCGAACGGCTGTTCTTGTTGTCTGTTCAAGCTTTTCAATATCCAGTTTCCCATCAGAGATGTGTTGAACAAGGTTGATTGATCCTAGGTTACAGACAGCAATCTCGTCTTGGGACGTATTCAAGGTTATTTCTGTACAAAGATTAGAGGAGTGCACTACCCCGGTGTGTTGCTGTGGTGATCGTAGGTTGCAGGTGTCCTTGAAAGTTATCCAGGGATGGCCTGTCTCAAAGAGCATGGAGAGCATTTTCCTCCAAAGGTCCGCTGCTTTGACAGTCTTGAATAGTTTCAATTCGCCTGTTTTGGTCATCTCCTCGTATGCTAGGTATCTCTTTTCAAATGCCTTTCCATATAAGTCGTGCAGGTCGCTAGCGTCAGCCGGAGATAAAAGTGTCCATTCTCCTGCTTCGGAAACGCGCTTCATGAAAAGATCAGGTATCCAATTCGCTGTATTCATGTCATGTGTTCTGCGTCTATCGTCCCCAGTGTTTTTTCTCAGCTCCAGGAACTCTTCTATGTCCAAATGCCATGCTTCTAGGTAAGCACATACTGCGCCTTTTCTCTTGCCGCCTTGATTAACCGCAACGGCAGTGTCGTTCACTACTTTAAGAAAGGGTACTACTCCCTGTGATTTTCCGTTTGTTCCTTTGATGTAGCTACCTAAGGCTCTTACTGGCGTCCAATCATTGCCGAGTCCACCTGCCCATTTGGACAACATTGCGTTATCTTGCAAAGCACCGTAGATGCCATGTAGGTCGTCTGGAACCGTCGTCAGAAAGCATGATGATAATTGTGGCCGCAACGTCCCGGAATTAAAGAGAGTAGGCGTTGAGCTCATATAGTCAAATGAGCTTAAGAGCCGGTAGAATTCTATCGCTTTCTCATTTTTATTTTGCTCGTTTAGTGCCACTCCCATAGCGACTCTCATGAAAAACACTTGGGGCAGTTCTAATCTGTTTTCGTCATAGTGGATAAAATAACGATCATAAAGAGTCTGCAATCCGAGATAAGTAAATAACATGTCTCGTTCGGGCTGTATCGCTTCTCCTAGTAAATCCAGGTCGAATTCTGCTAGCTCTGGTGCCACAAGACCTAATTCGATGCCAGTTTTGATAAACGATCTCAAGGCCAGAGGATAGACTTTAGACATCTCTCCTTGCGTTGCTCTTTGTCGACTTCCTGAACCATCTACGTCGAGATAAGTTAGGGCTTCTGTTCTAAGTTCATCCAAAAGTAATCTGGCAGTTACGTAAGTGTAATTAGGCTCTTCCTCAACCAATGTTCTTGCTGTTATCAATATCGATGTGGCGACATCATCGCTTGAAATGCCGTCATACATATTAGTGAGCGATTCTGAGATGATTCTTTCTGGATCCACATCGCCAAGGCCCTCGCAGGCCTCTGTGACGAGCACTCTAATGCGGTTTTTATCTAATTCTTGCTCTTTGCCATCTTGATCAATTACCCTTATTCCGGTTTCGCTTGATGATGGTGAATTACTTCCATCTGTAGCTCTTTCAGCTGCTCTCTGCTCCCTGTAAAGGACGTATGACCGAGCTACTTGTTGTTCCCCTGTTCTCATGAGAAAAAGCTCAACCTGGTCCTGTACTTCCTCTATATGTAGAGTTCCTCCAGAGGGCAGTCTCCTATGGAAAGTTTCAGTAATTTGGGACGTCAAATTAGTAACGAGCTCTCTTACCCTGGGTGATGCTGCAGCTGTACCGCCTTCGACCGCAAGGAACGCTTTTGTCATGGCGACTGAAATTTTGTCTTCTGTGAATGGGACGACCATTCCATTGCGCTTGATTATTTTTAGCTGGCCAGGGGCCGTAGCAGCGACAGAGGGGGGTATCATATTTGCTTGCGGAGGCGCTGGTTGATTTATGTCGTTCTGACTTTCTTGTTGCATTTATAGGCTCTCCTCGCGCGATATCTTTTTTATTTAGACTCGATCTAAAAAAAAATTACTATATATGGTGGTTATGAATACGAGAGACACAACATAATGTGTAATTTGAACTAATGCAACTATAAGTCTGTGGATAAGCTGTGCAAAGGCTATTTATTTCTTGTGCGGACTGGCTTTTTCTTAATCCCTACTTGCCACTATGTTGATATGATGGATTATCGATATAGATTTAGTTGAGAAGTAGATATGGGCTACATCATGGCTTTAGATCAAGGCACCACTAGCTCCAGAGCTTTTATCTACGACGAGAATTTCAGAATAATTTCGATTTCGCAAAAACCTTTGGGAATTTGTTATCCAGAAGATGGTTGGGTAGAGCAAAACCCAGGAGAAATTTGGGATTCCATCCTTACTGTCGGACGTGAAGTAATCTCAAAAGCGGGGTTAGACTCAAGCCAGATAGATGTGGTTGGGATTACTAATCAGCGCGAAACTTCTTTATTGTGGAACAAACACACGGGCGAACCGGTCTACAACGCCATAGTCTGGCAGGATAGAAGAACAGCAGATTTTTGTAATGATGTTTTGCGTCATCATGAGGAAACGATTAGAGAAAAGACCGGTCTGGTAGTAGACCCATATTTCTCTAGCACAAAGCTCAGGTGGCTACTGGACTATTCAGAGCAACACGGACTATGTGCTAATGATTTGTTATTTGGCACCGTCGATTCCTTTCTTCTATGGAGACTCACCGGCGGATCCAGTCATCTCACCGATGCGACGAATGCGAGCAGGACTCAGCTATTTAATATCAGGGAACAAAGCTGGGACCGGGATTTACTGCAACTACTTGATATACCCCAGTCGATTTTGCCAGCTGTATGTGACAGCGCCTTCGATTTTGGTGTTGCGGACGCTAAATGGTTCGGTTCTCCCATACCAATCTGCGGTGTTGTTGGGGATCAGCAGGCCGCATTGATAGGGCAAGGTTGCGTCGATGTGGGAATGTCAAAATCTACCTACGGCACTGGTTGCTTTATGGTTACGAACCTTGGTGAGGAGCTGAAATTATCTGGTGCAAATCTGCTCACGACTATAGCGTATCGGTTGGATGGAAAGGCAACCTATGCTTTAGAAGGAAGTGTTTTTGTCGCTGGATCTGCAATTAATTGGCTTAGAGAGAAATTAAAAATTTTCCATAGTGATGACCAAACAGAAGCTGCTTATGAAAAGTGTGGCGGGGATTCAAAAGGAGTCTATTTTATCCCTGCGTTTACGGGTCTAGGCGCTCCTCATTGGGATCCTGCTGCGAGAGCCAGTATCTCGGGACTGACATTAGACAGTGAGAGAGAGCATATAATAACTGCCCTCTTACAAGGAATATCACTTCAAACCATGGAACTCTGTAATTCGATGACGAAAGATGGCGTTAGCTTGGAAGAGATTCGTGTTGATGGCGGGATGTCAAAAAACAATAGCTTTTGTCAATGTTTGGCAGATCTCACTAGATATAGGGTCTCCCGTCCGGGTGATACGGAATCCACAGTGCGAGGTGCGGCGTTTCTGGCGGGCTTAGGATGCGGCAAGTTTTCTGGACTAGAAAGCGCGACCAGGAATTGGACGCTGGATACCAGATTTGAGCCCTCTATCTCCATGGAAAAGAGAGAAGATATTGTCTCCGGTTACGAAAAAGCGCTCCAGCGAGGCTCCAGCTAGGGGTTAGCGATAGTCTCTTCTAACATGTATTCGACCAGTGCTTTCTGACTATGCAGTCGATTGCCTGCTTCCCGCCAAACCACAGATCTTTCATCATCCAAAATTGTTTCATTAACTTCCTCACCTCTGTGAGCTGGTAGGCAATGCATGAACAGTACATTTTCTTTTGCGAGATCCAACAAAGATTCCGTTATTTGGTAGGGCTTGAATGTCTTGTTGCGCTCAATCTCAGAACCCTCGTGACCCATCGAGGACCAGACGTCTGTAACCACCAGGTCTGCGCCGGATACAGCCTTTTCAGGAATTCTCTCGAGCTTAGGTTTCTTTTCTCTTTCAAGGATATCTGTATTTGGTTCGAAGCCCATGGGGCAACAAACTGTTAAGTTGAAATCCCACTGACGAGAGGCGTTGATATAAGAGTGGCACATGTTGTAGCCATCTCCGACAAAAGTTACTTTTTTGTCCCTTATCGGACCACGCAACTCTTGGAATGTTTGCATGTCCGCAAGTAATTGACAGGGATGAAGGAGGCTCGTCATTGCATTTATAACAGGGATTGAAGAAGAGTCGGCAAGTAGTTGGACATCTTCTTGCCTAGGCGTTCTGATCACGATCAAATCCACCATCCCTGACAACACTTTCCCCAAATCAGAGATGGGTTCGCCTCGCCCTAACTGAGTATCTTTCGTAGATAGAAATATTGGGTGAGCCCCGAGTTGAGCAAGTCCAGCCTCGAAACCGACACGAGTTCGCGTGCTCTCCATTTGAAGGATAATCGCTGCAGTTCTGCCTATCAGCGGTTGGTAAACAACTTTGTTCTCGTGCATTTGTCTAAATTCTGAAGAACGCTGTATGACGGAATCAAGCTCGCTAGGAGAAAAGTCCATCAGTGATAGAAAGTCTCGTTTTTTCATGGAGTCAAGGGTCTTTAGAATTATGTGGTTAGGAATAAGGTTTTTGCTAGCTTGTTCACCAATTCCTCTGCCTCTGATTGAGCTAAATTTAAAGGTGGTAATA
>CACOYI010000035.1 GCA_902631405.1 K189A clade bacterium
AGTGGCTTCCACTTGTGTGTATGTCATACCGACCAACAGTTGTTCGTTGACAGACCACCTTATTTCGAATTCGGTCCCCTCTGTTTTAACTGCCTGGTTAGTTACGATGGACTGAGCTGAAAAGTCTGTTCGCTCCTGTTCATAGACCGATAACGAAAAGTAGAGTCGGTCCTCTAAGAGCTGTCCTTTCACCCCAAACTCGGTCAGTTCTGAGGTATCAAAAGCTCCTCCCGAGGCAACATTACTGACGGTCAGCTCGCCACCTTGGCCGGCGATCACGGTTGCTTGCTCTGATAGCGTGATATAGGGGATCAATCCTGTATCGGCGATATCGTAAGAAATACTGAATGTCCAAGAAGTTCCAGATACGTCATTGTCCGCGCTTACATCTATGCAGCTACCATCCGTACAGAAATTGTTTGAGCTTGCCAAAAGGAGTTTGTCGACAGGCTGTCTGCTTTCCATTTCAATAGAGTCGTAGCGTATTCCAGCAAGTATAGAAAGGCCATTATACCAGGTCAGGTCAGCCATGAAGGCGACCCCTAGATCCATATAGTCGCCGATGTAGTACTCGGTATAGTCATCGTGAATCCTGGTCGCTAAAAGCCGCGCATCCAGGGCGGTGCTCGGCCCAGTCAAATCTCGGCGATGGAAATACTCGTTCGTATAATCATCAGCATGCTCAAAATCGGTATATCTCAGTGATGGGGAAAAGTTTACGGCGGCGCGCATATTGTCTCCCTCGAAGAGTTTCCCTATCACTAGCTTCTCTTCGATCACGTATGTTTCGTGAAACTGGGAGAAGCCATATGCGTTTTCGTTGAGATTATCGTAGGACTCGTAGAACAACTTGTTGGTGATCTCCCAGCCCGACTCGAGCTCAGCGATAATGTCGAAATAAAGCGTTGTTACCTCATTTTCTAAGGTGTCGTCTGAGGCAATAAGTGTTCTGGAGGGGTCAAGCTTAGCGGTACCAACTGCTTCAAGGGCCATAACCGAGGTATTAAAAAAGTCCCCTGCGTCTGCACCAAAAGGCTGGCTAAATTCTTCGAAAGTACCGGCATAGTTGGGCCCCAAGGGGCTCACCCACCATGCAAACGGATTCAGATCAGTAAATCCATCCCCATCAACGTCAAACTCCTGATGCGAAATTTTCCCATCTCCATTTGTGTCAAGTGGCTTGGCCAAGCCCGTAATGTAGGTTCCGTTATCGATTAGGTCCTGAGTGATTCTGTTCCAACCTGCATTTTGTGCCCCAGCGAAATCGTGATACATCCCGCCGAATTGGAGTTGAATGGTCTCATTAACATCCACATCGAAGCTCGCTTGAATAAGGGATTGCTCCACGCCAGGCGCGTTCTTATAGAAGCTGTCAGAATTCTCGAGCTCCCCGTATAGATAGAAACCCATAGGCTTGCCGCCTATTTCTGCTGGGCCGCCAATCTCGGCCGTGAGCACACTTTTATTCCAACTACCAGTTGTGTAAGAGAGCGCTCCTGTATTTTCTTCGATGTAAGCCCCTGTTTCTTCTATCCGGGCCGACTTTGGATTGAAGTTGAGGTAACCACCAATCTTCGCTGGACCGTATATCGGCGATGCAGGGCCTCTAACAATATCTACCCTATCGGACGCTCCTATGGGGGTTGGATAGTTGCCAGGGTTATCTAATCGACGAACACCTCTGAAGTAGGTTTCTCCAGGAGTACCTCTTACATCCAGGCCACCTGCAACACCGAAAAATGATTGTGTGAATGAACCCGGGGAGACGAGTATTAGCTCGTCAATATCCTGCATATTGAATCGATCCATCATCTCCTCACTAACAGTAGATGCACTGCGAGGCGTCTCTAAAATCGACCTATCGAAACCGAAAACGGAGTCGACGTTCTCGCCGGGCAGGCTATTTAAATCCCCAACGACTACCTGTTCTTCGATGATTTCCTCGGCTTGCACGGGTTGCCATAATAGCCCCCATAAGAGAGCAGCGGCGGTGAGTGGAGATCTCGAAAATACGAAGCTATGAATGATCTGGAGCAATCTCATTTAATCCTTCCTTAATTTAAATTAGCGATATCCAAAGGCACTTTACTTAAAGCAAGATGAGTACCATTTTTAGTAAGCGTTTTACTATTGAAAGAAACCGTGTCTGTCCCAGGCGGAATGATAACTCTCGTGCTTGTACAGGAAAATAGAAGCTGGTGCATTTTTCGAAAAAAAAACAAAATTTGTGCCTTGGTTCTGTGCATGCTCTTTTATGGTGCGGGATTTGGTTCAATCTCGTTTCTTCTCGTGTCGCGATTTTCTAAATTTCGCACTATTTTCCGATTTTTCGTTTTAATCTATCAGCGACCGCGAGATAGCTCGTCACGAAGACTTTTTTGGCTCGTATCACTTAAGGAGTATTAGATGAATCTTTCGTCTTATTTAACTAATTCCAACGTTGGCGCCTTTATCTTCATTCTCTGTGCGTTCATTTTGGTCGGTTGTCAGTCGGAGCAAACTGCAGAGAAAGAAGCGACCGATGAAACGATACCCGTCAAACTTGTCCTCGTGACGATGTTTGAGATAGGCGAGGATGAAGGTGACCAGGCAGGTGAGTTTCAACTTTGGAAAGAACGGCAGAACTTGTCAGTTAGGATTCCGTTTCCTCAATCTCATCACGATCTATTTTATAATCCGGATACTCAGGTCTTGGGAATGGTCACTGGAATTGGGACGGCAAAATCTGCTACTGCAACCATGGCATTGGGCTTAGATCCCAGGTTCGATTTATCAAAATCATACTGGCTGATTGCAGGGATCGCTGGAATTGACCCTGAGGATGCATCGATCGGTTCGGCGGCATGGTCGTCTTATTTAGTAGATGGTGACCTGGGTCATGAAATCGACGCTAGAGAAATGCCTTCAGACTGGGAATTCGGCTACTTTGCTCGTTACACAAAGTCTCCTTTCGATCCAAATAAGCCTGAACCAACTGGTGAAATGTTTAAAGCAAATCCAGATCTGCGGGATTGGGCTTACGACCTAACGAAAGACTTAGACTTGCCGGATTATGAAAGCCTGGAAGAGACCAGAAATCTCTACGTGAACCACCCTAATGCCCAGAAGCCGCCTTTTGTGTTAAAGGGCGGGCACATAGCAGCGATGACCTTTTGGCATGGTGAGATCTTGAACGATTGGGCTAATAAATGGGTTAGCTACTGGTCGAATGGTGACACTGATTTTGTTACTTCGGCTATGGAGGATACTGGTACATTTCAGGCAATGGTCTATTTGGACAATATTGGGAAGGTTGATAAAGATCGTATGATGGTTCTTCGAGCAGGCAGCAACTATACGATGCAACCGCCGGGCTTAACTGCAGCAGAAAACTTATTGAAAGAAAATGATGGCTATGCTGGCATGCAGGCCTCGCTGGAATCTCTTTATATTGTCGGCTCTAAGGTCCTAGTGGAGCTAATTGACAATTGGGATGTTTATAAGGACTCAATACCTGGAGGCAGTTAAATGCGGGGTCTAGCGCTTTTTGCTTTTCTTTGTTTGAGTCACTTTGGAGTTAGTTACTCTCAGAGCGGTGGAGTATCACAATACTTCGAGTCGATAAAAAACAGCCCACTTAAATTGAGACATTTTTTGACGACAATGCCTAAAGGCGGAGATCTTCACAGCCATTTGAGTGGAGCTATTTACGCCGAATCTTATCTTGCCTGGGCAGCTGAGGATGGTAAATGTATGGACATTAAAAGCTTTGTGTTCATGTCTGGGCCTTGTGACGGCAGAAACGATCTGATGCCGATCTCTGAGATCTATCCAGGTGGCCCGCAAGACGTTGATGGCCTATTGGTCAATATAATCGATGCTCTATCAACGCGAGATTATGAGCGAAGAGATCTGTCGGGACATCAACAGTTTTTTTCCACCTTCTCTCGCTTCTACCAGGCTAGCCTTGGACGCCAGGGGGATATGCTGGCTGAGGTTACCAAGAGAGCTGCAGGGCAGAATATTGGCTACTTAGAGCTAATGCATAGCCCCGGGATGATCGCAGCCTCGCTTGAAGCAGAGCGCAATTCTGACCTGGCGAGGGCCTATGGTAAGAGACTTGATCACAGAGCTATGGAGAAAATAGCCAAAGCAGCAGTGGAGGAAATCGATGAGATGGAGGAGCGACGATCGATTTTGCAGCAATGCGAAAAAAAAGGAGCTGAGAAAGAAGGTTGCTCTGTCTCGGTGAGATACCTGGCCCAAGTTATCAGAACATGGAAACCAGAGCAGGTTTATGCTCAAACGTTGTTGGCATTTATGCTGATGGAGTTGGATGATCGAGTGGTCGGTTTAAATTATGTTGCCCCGGAGGACCACCCCGTGTCGTTGAGGGACTATCGGACTCATATGTCGTTTATTGCGGAACTCTCGGAAAAGTTTGAGGGAGCGGGACAAAACATAGCGCTTCATGCTGGAGAGCTAACACTTGGTTTGGTGCCGCCGGAACACCTGGGCTGGCATATTCGAGATGCAGTAGAGGTCGCTGGCGCCAAAAGGATCGGCCATGGCATCGATATCAGCTACGACCCCAATATGTATCAAACTCTTCAGCTTATGTCGACAGACGATGTCGCTGTTGAAATAAATCTCACGAGCAACGACGTAATTCTTGGGGTGTCAGGCGAGGACCACCCAATTTCTATTTATCTTGAAAACGCGGTTCCGATAACGATATCCACGGACGATGAAGGCGTATCTAGAATTAACCTAACCCATGAATATCAGCGGGCCGTCGAAACTTTTGATCTAAGTTATGAGACGATTAAAACAATTTCTCGTAACGCCGTTCAGTACAGTTTTTTGCCAGGGAAGGCTTTATTTCAAAATACGATTGACGGTTCTCTCAATACCGAATGCAGAAAAGGATTGCCGCAAGACTTAAAGGATCGCTCAACGTGTTCGTCCTTTATCCTTCAAAGCGAGAAGGCGCTCGCTCAATGGCAGCTTGAAAAGAATTTCAACAGCTTCGAGGCTAGATTTTAGATCGTATAGCCCAAGTCTGTTAATGGCATTGTTCTTACGCGAGCGCCAGTCGCTGCAAAGATTGCGTTAGCAATCGCAGGCGCTAGGGGAGGAAGTGCTGGTTCTCCAAGGCCTGTGGGATCATAGTCGCTCTCTATAAAATGCACTTCGATGGCCGGGGCCGCATTGATTCTAAGGACCGGATATTTATCCAAATTGGTTTGTTCAATCCGCCCGTTTTCCATCGTGATCTTTTGGCCAACCATTGTGCTCAATCCGTCCATGATTGAACCCTCTACCTGATTCAGGGCCCCGCTCATATTGATTATCGGTCCCACATCGACAGCTGCAGTGACCTTATTAACAAAGATCTCATTAGCTTGTGTAACAGTTACGTCAGCGACTTCAGCCACATGCGCCGCGTGGCAAAAGTAGAACGCCAGTCCCAAACCTCTATTGTTCCTTGCTGGCGTCGACTGAAGCTGAGTCTCTCTCGCTACTTTCTTCAAGACGCCTATTGCCCGTTCCGTATTAAGTGCATTGATTTGCCCGGGTGAGAGCCATCTTGGATCCCCCATCATTTCTAATAAGAATTCGAGATGATCTCGATTAGCTTCCGTTGCGAGCTCATGGATGAAGCTTTGGGATACAAAAGCGTGGGTATTCGAGTAAGGTGCTCTCCAAGCCCCAGTGGGGGTGTCCACCCTGAAGGTCGATAACGAGGCTCTGACGTTATCGACACTATTGAACGGGAACGCGCTTGGCCACGGTCCAGTCAAAAATCCCGGTTTGCCGGGGTAGCTTGCTCTGATCAAATGCTCATCCCAGCCAATCAGCTTACCCTTCGGATCAAGGACTCCTTTAATCTTGTTGAAACCGCCTTCCCTGAAAAAATCGCCTTTCATGCTATCTTCTCTAGACCAGGTTAATTTGACGGGTCTTCCAGATCTCTTTGATAGTTCGATCGCTTCCGATACATAGTCATTAGTGTTCCGCCTGCCAAAACTGCCGCCCATTCTTTTGATATGGATGGTGAGTTGGTCTTGCTCCAGTCCATAAAAGTCCTTTGCAAATTTTTGGAACCTCGGTCCATTTTGTGTCGGCAACCAGATCTCTAAATGATCAGGTTTCCCGTTTTCTCCCTTCCGATAATCTGCAGTGCAGTTCATAGGCTCCAAGCAAAGATGGGAAACATAGGGATATTCGTAGAAGCTTTCCAGGACAGTGTTTTGCGGGTCAGTTAGAACAGAGTTGATCTCTCCAATAGTTATCTTGTCCTCAGAGTCTTCCTTGGACGCCCCCTGGGCAAAGTTTTTGAATTCTGACCAGCTAGCTTTAGACGCTTGTGTCTCATCCCAAGATACCTTTAATTTTTTGCGTGCGTTGAACACTGACCAGGTGTTAGTCCCTACGATACCGACACCGTCCATCAGTTCGTTCGGTTTTCCATTGCCTTTAACGATGTAGGCGTCGACTATGCCAGGGAGGCGCTTGATTTCGGTAAGGTTTGCGTCAACGATTCTGCCGCCAACTGCCTCACACTTTTCGTAACACCCAAATAACATTCCCTTAACTTTGGTGTCGATTCCGTAGTCTCCTATACCGGTAACGATTTCTAACGAATCCACCTGACTTTTGGACGTACCTAATATCCTATAATCTTCACGAGGCTTGAATTTAAGAGACTTACTATCAGGAACCGCCTGCTTTTGAGCCACGCCTGCAAGTTCTGCAAAGGACATGGATCTATCACTAACCCGGTGCCTTACCTGGCTATCAACGGCTTCCAATTCAGATTTTGGGATTTCCATAAGTAGTGCTCCGGCTCCCAGAAGCATTTCCCTCGCTGTGGCGCCCATCTCTCTCATCAAGTTCCAGTTTCGATAGAGGGTGTATGATCCTCCCGTCGACTGTCGCCCGTACTTCTCTACATTGACCTCGGGCGTTTGTTTCACGATGACATCTTCCCAAGCTGCTCCTAGCTCTTCCGCAACGATCATTGGTAAGGAAGTTTTAATACCCTGTCCCATCTCTGGCGCACCGGAATAAATCAATATTTTCCCATCTTCTTGAATCACTATGTACGCGTTGAGTTCCGTTGATTCCACAATGGGTTCTTCTGCCCTACCGAGAGTCGGTAGTGAGTAAGCCAAAATAAATCCGCCGCTTACTACGCCGGTTCTTTTGAAGAATTCTCTACGCGAAATTTTGCTAAATGAATGGTTCATGCTTCTTTTGCCAAATCTGATACTGAAAGGTTTTTCGCGGCAGAATGAATGGCGCTTCGAATCCTGATATAGGTACCACAACGGCAATAATTGCCTGTCATGGCAGAATCAATGTCATCGTCGCTAGGGTTCGGATTTCGCTCTAGCAACGCGACAGCGGACATAATTTGACCCGCTTGGCAGTAGCCACATTGTGCCACGTCCTGGTCTATCCAAGCTTCTTGGACCTGGTGAAGACTTTCTCGAGTAGCAAGACCCTCAATCGTTGTGATTTTCTGATTATTAGCGCTCTCGACAGGAATGGAACAGCTTCGTATGGGCTCGCCGTTTAGGTGGACTGTGCAAGCTCCACATTGTCCGATTCCGCAACCGTATTTCGTCCCAGTAAGCCCGATGATGTCTCTGAGAGCCCAAAGTAGCGGCATTTCAGATTCTGCCTCGAAGCGATGATCCGTGCCGTTTATCGTGATCGTGAAAATACCCATATAGACCCCAAAATTTTTGCTTACTAACCACCTTAGTTGCGATAACTCTATCGGGTGCCAGTTTCGATGAAGACAGCTATCGCAGATCTGAATGATAGATTAATTCTTGGTGTCTTAGAAAGCTTGGTTATTTACCTTCTCACCCTAGTAATGCTTTCCTAAAAAGGAGTAGGAGGTTGTCTGGAGTCAGCCGCGGCGAGCTATGTCCGAAAATATATCGATCTGGTCTTACGAGGACGCACTCTGACTCATTCAAAGAGCGATCTAGACGGCCCGAGACGAGCTCAAGTTTGCTTATATCGAGTAATCTAAGATCGAATTCCTCGATGATTTGACTGCTGACTTTGTCAAATTCAAGATCTCCCCGGGTGATCAGGGCGAAGCCTCTGCCTAACAACTCGTCAAGTCTCACTGTCTCCGTGGGACTAAGTTGAACGGTTGGTTGACTGAACAGATATCCGGTCGAGCCATCGTCACTGACTTGGTCCAATATTAATAAGCCTGATCTAAGAGGAGGCGCGTGTCGTCCTTGGCCGTAGCCTGCGGAGCGTTGTTTTCTCTTTGGTGTCGTTGGTTCCTTGCCTGCTCTCTCAGCGGCCTTTGCATCAGCAAGGTGTTCCATGAGGTTACCGAATTCAACCGACCACTCAACGAAATCCTCCGAATGTGGGATCCGCTCCTCTTCGTAGGTGGCGAGTAGAGATTCATCACCGCGCCCACTCAAAACTGACTTCAATTTCCAAGCCAAGTTTAAAACATCACGTATCCCGGAGTTCATACCCTGGCCAAGAAAAGGCGGCATCTGATGCGCAGCGTCACCAGCCAGGAAAATTCGTCCCACTCGCCATCTCGAGGCAACTGCTGCGTGGAATTGGTATACCGCTTTCCTTAAAATTTTGTAACTGGATCTTGGTGTCCACAAATCTAAAAGCTTTTTGATCGTTTCCTCTTCGAGCAAGTCCTCTGCCCTCTCATCCGGGTTTAAACGAAATTCCCATCGTCGGTACGGGTCTTTTGCTGCGACAAAGGTATGCAAGCGGTTAGGGTCGCAAACCTGCAACACTTCGTGTGGGAGGGAGTTCTCGCCAATCATTTCTACATCTACGACTAGCCAATCGTGGTCATAACCTAGATCGTACCAGCCTATATTAAACATTTTCCTGATGGGGCTAGCTGCCCCATCGCAAGCAAGGAGATATCTACATTTTAGCGTCCTTTTTTGGCTCGCTATGGTGACCAACTGATTATCCTGATCTACTTTATCGACAGACTCTCCGAGAAAAATTTTGATACCAGCATACGTTGCAGCGACGCTTCTTAGATATCGATCTAGCTCCGGTTGGAAAAATTGTGAACTGGGCGGCCATCCATTAGGTCCTGTACTAGCGAAGTTGACGCCAAACAGCCAATTTCTGTCAGCATCCGCGAATCCGGCCCGATCATCGGGTCTGATCGGTTGAAGAATGCTCGCTAGTTCGTCACCGCGACCAATTGATTGAAAAGCCCTTATAATTTCTCCGTCAATCGATACTGCGCGGGGTAGAGGATAAATTTGGGTTTCTTTTTCAAAGATGGCGACATTAAGGCCCAGGTGAGCCATGTGAATAGCGGCAGATGCTCCCACAGGACCCATTCCAACAATGGCGACGTCATAGCAAAAATCGTCTAAGCCATTTTCAGACACGAGTCTGAACTACAACTTTGAATGCAGCAGTGTTTGATGAGCAAATCCTGCGGCCAGTATTGTCTCATCGCCTTCACACTCATCAATATTTATCACTGACAGCACTAAAAGATTGGATCTAGGCAAGCCAAAATTTTCTGTAACGAGGCTAGCGGCCGCTACCGCCGTGCCTCCTGTAGCGACTAGGTCATCGATGACTACGATCCTGTCACTTTTGCAAATGGGTGAGTCGCAATGTAATTCGAGTGACTCGGTGCCATATTCTAGCTCGTAGTCCACGGAGAATGTTTCTCTAGGAAGCTTCCCTGGCTTTCGGGCTAAAACCAGTGGTAACGAGGTTAGACTTCCAACCGCGCTTGCAAAAACAAAACCTCGGCTTTCGATACCGACAAGGATCGTACCCCCGAAGCCCTCAACTTTTTCTGCCAGCGCCTGATACACAAGGGTGGAACACTCTGGTGATTCTAAAATGGGCGTTATGTCTCTAAAAAAAATCCCCTCTTTGGGGAAGTTAGAGACGATCTCTAGTTTGTCTTTGATTGCCTGTTCCACTGTCATTGTTATCGCATGCTTTTTATTGGCTAACTTACATGATGAATGAAATTTACTTGGTCTATAATAAAAGAATTCGATGGCCATGATTATGAGGTTAGTGTAGGGAGATGCGTTTTCTCAAAATACACAGTGTTTTTGCCGCAGGGGTTTGGTCAACATTACTTTTTATGGCCACACCCATGAATGTTGATGCGAAAGAAATGAGCGACCACCCTTTTGTCTTTCACTTGGTCCAGGCGAGTCTGTGGAACAAAGCGGAGGAGTCCGGCGAGGCGTACTTTCCTCCAACCTATTCACAGGATGGGTTCACACACGGAACGTCGAATCCTGAAAAACTGCTTACCGTCGCAAACCATTTTTATCAGGAAGTTACCGGTGATTGGTATTGCTTGCGTATGACAATCGAAAGCTTAGCAAAAGCAGGTGTAAGTGTTGTCTATGAATCTACTGCACCAGTCGGAGATAAAGAACCTGATTTTGCTGGTTCAGAGGATGAGCTCTATCCCCATATTATGGGGGGCATTCACCCTTTAGCGGTGCTAGAAGTGCACCCCGTCGGCCGCGATGGTGATGGTGAATTCTTATGGATAAAGGGAATATCGGAGTAAGTTATCAAGGTTTTGCGATAGCGAAACAGATCGACCACCTTTGCTACGCGAGAGCTGATCACCCCTGCCTTTACAAAGTGCCTGCACCGTTGGCTTTCCACGGCAATGAACGGTAGTGAAAAACGATGGATATGTGGCGAGACCGATGAAGAATTGGAAAAGCATTCCTAAGGTTACGGAGGCCCAAGAGGCCCTCATAGGGCTTGGTGGCGCTCGGATTTATCCAATACAACCGATTGGTGCGATGGTTTTAGGACTGGATCTTTCCGCTCATGAACCACCTAAACAAGAAATTATTTCAGTGCTCGAAAAAATTATGGCGGACAGAGGGTTTATTGTCATAAGAAATGAAAAGGCTGTTTCGGAGAGCGATTTCCTTAGGACGAGTTGTTGGTGGGGAGGGCGATCCTTGCACAGTACCCACAGCATTCACCCCGCGACTCCGGGAGGAAATCCCCATATTTTTCGGCTCTCTAATGATTCAAATGAGGGCATCTTGGGAGTTGGCCCCCAATGGCATAATGATGGTAGTTTCATAGCCGATACCTTTTCTCATGCGGGCTATCACATGGTTCGAAAACCCGAAAGGGGAGGCGGCACCTTCTTTGCGCACCAGGCGGCCGCTTTTGAAGCTCTTGACCCCGATGAGGTGGATTATTGGATGCGCTTGTCGTCTGTGAACGCGACCTCGGGTGTTGTTCACCCCTTAGTCCACAAGCATCCTGTATCAAAGAATTTGTGCGTTTGGCTTCATTTAGGCATGACTGGAGCAGTAATTGAAAAAGGCGCAGGATCCGAGGGGTTTCGCTTGCTGCGAGAATCAGAGCTGAGAGCTTTGTGTCACCGATACAATGAATTATTAAACTCAGGGCTAGAGGAAGGTTATGCCGTCAAATACGAGTATGAAGAAAATGATTGTCTTTTCATCGACAACCTCGCGGTAGCCCATCGCGCGTCATCGGAAGCACACGTTCCAGCGCAAGAGCAGGGGCTTAGAATTATGCATCGGAGTACGGTGAAAGGAATTACAGATCTGGCTCCCGATTTTGGTCTTCCCCAATATCTGGATATTTATGGTCTAAGCCCTCTCGGGGAGGGTGTATGGCAGTCCGGGGGTCTCGGTTTTAGATGGGACGAAAATGCGCCTATGCAGAACTAGACTACTGATAGGTTTTTGAATAAAGGGTACCAGTCAAACTAGACTTTTCGGCCACCATATCCTGGACGTTAAGCCACAATGTATTTGTTCACCAAAAGACCTGGTCGGATTGTCTAGTTCAGTGAGGTCTTCTGTTTTGGATGGGGCTTCATCCACCAACCCTTTCTTTCAGAATTTTTAAGAATAGGTAGTATCGTTTAGGGATCTTTTTTTTGCGGGGAGTTTGTTCTCCCCTGAGTGGATAGAGAATGTTAGACAGTCCTTTTTCAAAGGAAGCACTCGATCGAGCTCGGGCTCTAGTAGTTCAGATGTCTATTGAGGAAAAGGCAAGTTTTTGTTCTGGACAGGATTTTTGGCATTTGGTTGGTTTGCCGCGCCTCGGTATAGAGAGTGTAATGGTAACGGACGGCCCTCATGGGTTACGAAAACAGACTAAAGGAGGCGACCATCTCGGCGCTCACCGCAGTATCGCCGCGACTTGTTTCCCGACCGCGTCCGCTCTCGCTAGTTCCTGGGACGTCGACCTGGTTCGTCGAGTAGGTGAGGCTCTCGGACAGTCCTGCTGCGACGAGGAGGTACGGGTTCTCTTGGGCCCGGGCCTAAATATAAAAAGAAGCCCTCTGTGTGGAAGGAATTTTGAATACTTCTCCGAAGATCCGTTCCTTAATGGCCACATTGCCGCCGGTTTGGTTGAGGGCATTCAAAGTCAAGGCGTAGGCGCGTGTTTGAAACATTTTGCTGTGAATAACCAGGAGCACGGCAGAATGTTTATGGATGCAATTGTCGATGAGCGCACTCTACGAGAGATTTACCTCAAAGGTTTTGAGATTGCAGTGAAAATCGCCCGACCCTGGACGGTGATGAGCGCATACAATCGTTTAAATGGGACCTATTGCAGTGAAAACGATTGGCTCTTGAATAAGATTCTTAGAGACGAATGGGGTTTCGAAGGCTTGGTTATGACCGATTGGGGAGCGGCTAATGACCGGGTTATGGGATTAAATGCCGGCTTGGATTTGGAGATGCCGAGTAGTGGGGGGGTCAACGATTCGCTTGTTGCAGGGGCTATCCAAACGGGGGATTTGGAAGAGTCTGTTCTGGAGAAAACCGTTACTCGCAACGTGGCGCTAAGCCTGTCTGCAGAAAATCAAAAATCAGTCACGCGTGAAGGCCAACTTGACCTTCAACATGAACTCGCGCGCGAGGCTGCTGCCCAGTGCTGTGTATTGCTTAAAAATGAAAATCAGCTATTGCCAATTTCGGATCGCCAATCGATCGCGTTGATTGGCGCGTTCTCGGAAAAACCTCGATTCCAGGGCTCAGGAAGCTCTCAGGTGAGACCGACCAAAGTGGATACCCTAAAGGATGCTTTGGCCGAGTACACTGACTCGGTAGTGTATGCGCCAGGTTATGACCCTGTTCATAGCGAACCGGACCATGCTCTGATTGAAGAAGCGGTGGCCGTTGCGGGTGAGGCAGACGTGGCTGTAGTGTTCGCGGGTTTGCCCGGGATTTACGAATCCGAAGGTTTTGATCGTGAGCACATGCGCTTGCCTTCACAACACGATGAATTAATTCGAGCAGTAGCTGCGACTAACGCCAAAACTATTGTCGTGCTAGCAAACGGCGCCCCTGTAGAGATGCCCTGGCTAACAGAGGTCGGTGCAATACTAGAGGCTTACCTTGGGGGACAGGCTGCTGGAGGGGGAATAGCAGATATTCTGATGGGTCGAAGCAATCCCTGTGGCAAATTAGCTGAAACTTTTGCCGAACAATTGTCCGACATTCCGGCACAAAGATACTTCCCTGGCGAGAATCGACAGATTCATTACAGAGAGGGTTTGTACATCGGCTATCGGTATTTCGATACAGCGCGCAGATCTGTTTTGTTCCCTTTCGGCCATGGTCTTAGCTATACAAGATTCGAGATCTCGGAGGCAAAGCTGTCCGGCGATACACTTACTCCAAAAGGGTCGGTGTTTCTAGAGGTGCAGATCAAAAACACCGGTGCTTTGGACGGAGCCGAGGTAGTTCAAGTTTA
>CACOYI010000036.1 GCA_902631405.1 K189A clade bacterium
CCGCGCGAACTCCACAGACGGACTTTATATCAGCTGGCGAGAGCATATAATTGATAGCCCCATCACCTCCCGAGTTCCTTTCAATGGAAGTGATGGTCTTGTTATAGAGGACCTCGATCGAGACGGTTTCATCGATATCGTGTCCGTCCATGAATCGGACGCCACCTACGATTCCGCAGAGCACGACCCAGATTTCGAAGAGTCGATTTTAGGGCATGTAAGAGTCATGGGAGATGATAAGCTCAAGTCTATCGAATTTGTTAATTGGGGGTAGCGAAGTGAGTAACAAATTGCCTGGCAGATTAGGTAATCCTGCCGAAACTCTGATTTCGGACGAGCGGACAGATCCACGCATTACGGCATCTTTTGAGCAGGCCGAGGCAGCGATGGCCTCAATGTCTTCCATAGTCGACGCGATGACATCCCTTCAGTTGGGAGAAAATCCTACTCGGGAAGAGCTCTTAAATTATTGCTCTGCCTTCGAAAAGATAGCGAGTGCAGAGCACCCTGCCATGTGGGAGGCAATGCCCGAATATCCTGATGTGATTACCTCTGAGCAAATAATAAAGGGCCCGGAAGGAAACGACATTCGGCTGTATCTCCATAAGCCCAGAAATCAGAGCGGTAAGGTTCCATGCGTTGTTCATACACATGGGGGAGGTATGGTCATCTTGACTGCTGCTGATCCTATGTTTGTACGTTGGAGAAATACGCTCGCATCTTTAGGTATGGTCGTTGTCGGGGTTGAATTCCGCAACGGGGGAGGCGAGTTGGGAAATCATCCTTTCCCAGCTGGATTAGAGGATTGTTCGAGTGGGATAAAATGGGTGCACGAGAAGCGGGATGAGTTGGGTGTCTCGAAGATCGTAGTATCTGGTGAATCCGGTGGTGGTAATTTAGCAATTGCGTCAGCCTTGAAAGCGAAGAGAGAAGGCTGGTTAAACGCGATCGATGGAATTTACGCCTGTTGTCCATATATATCTGGAACCTATGCGGCGCCTCCTTCTGACCTGCCTTCTTTAATGGAAAATGATGGTTATGTTTTGAATACAGAGTCGATGAGTCATTTGGTTAAGGTATATGATCCGAATGAAGAACATGGGAGCAATCCATTAGCGTGGCCCTTGCAAGCCTCGCTTCAGGAACTGCAGGGTTTGCCTCCACATGTGATTTCTATGAACGAACTAGATCCCCTTCGGGATGAAGGGTGTGCATATCATAGGAAGTTGCTGCAAGCTGGTGTGTCTTCAGTCGGAAGGATAGTTCTTGGGACGCCTCACGCTGCAGATGTTGCGTATGAAGATGTCATACCTGATATCTATAGAGAGACGGCAAGGTCAGTTTTTGGATTCGGGAACTCTCTCTAGACGAGAAAGGAGGTTTTATGTCTGAAGGGATAGTTGAGATAAGAGACTATACGATTGAGGAGAAGTGGTTCGCCAAATATAAAGAGTGGGCGAACGAGTTCGCAGCACCATGGCTTAAAAAAAATCTCGATGTGATCGATTTCTGGATGGACTCAGGTATTCCCTCTGAGGTAACTGGCTCCTCTCCACAGGTGTCTCCAAATGGTCAAGCGAATGTATGCTGGATCATTCGATGGCCTAGCAAAGAATCGAGAGAGGCGGGTTTCGCGGCGTTTGTTAAAAACCCCGAATGGCAGAACATTTGGGCTAAGCATCCCAACCCAAATGCTTACCTACAGATGAATGTTCGATTCATGGAAGCCGCCGCTTATTAGATTTGCTAAGTCTTTTGGTCGATACAGGAGGTACAACTTGAAAACTCTCAAATGCTTGGTTATGTCTTTGTTGATCGCTTTTGCTATGGGCTGTGCCGGTTACTATGAAGAGGAAAAACGTACACCAGGAGAGTTTGTTGACGACACTCTCATTTCGACCAATGTTAAAAGGCTCTTAATATCCGACCCCGAAATTAAGGGGATGCGAATCAAGGTTCGTGTTAGACAAGGAGAAGTAACTTTAAGCGGTATATCAACCTCCTCCTATGCGGTAGAGAAGGCGATTGGCATCGCGGAGTCAGTGTCGGGTGTCAGTGGAGTCCAGAATAAACTTACGATCGCTGAATAGGGTCAGTTTCGTATGACGGCGAAATAATATGCGAGTAGGCAGGCCGACGGCTTTGAGCAAGAGCGAGATTTGGGCGTATCATTCAGTGACTAAGTGAGCCGTGGTTTAGGCCTTCTGGTTGCACCATACGATTGGGGGGAATTGTGTTTTTGGTCCAAGAGCCCCGTAAGGTTGCGATCGTCCGAGAAAAAGCAATCTCTCAAAGGACACGCTAAGAGATGGAAGGGCCTCGATCTGCCATTACGATCGTCGGCTTTTTGGATTCGAATTAGCGCTGCTTCATTCTGTTTTCTGAGTTTCAGTTGCTCGAAACAGTGCCAGCATCTCGTTGATGATCTCAGGCATTAGCGCCTCCGGCATTTCGTGACCAACTCCTTCCATAATCAACTTCTTGGCGCCTGGGATTTTGTCTGCTAGAGCCATGCCATGATCTATTGGAAGGATTGGGTCCTCTGTCCCGTGGATTACCAGGGTTGGCGCTTTTATCTCACCTAATCTATTTATTCTGCTCCCACTAGCTCCTACCGCATCTCCATGACCTGCATAAGCGTTATGGCCATGAAGCATGTACGATTCTGCCTGGATTCTGAAGCTGGCCTCGTCGAACGGGAAACGAGAACCGGCAAGCGCTTTATACATTCTCACGACACCATCCAAAAATTTGCCTTGAATGTTGAGGAGAAACATCTCTTCCATGCCCTCTACTAGCGAGGGAGCTACTCCAGATAAGCTGTTGTCTCCAAGTCCTGGGCTCGACATGATCGGGGTAAGACTCAACACCCTATCAGGATAATCTAGACCGATGATCTGGGTGATCATGCCACCCATAGACGCACCAACTATGTGGGCTTTGTTAATCTCGAGGTAATCCATCAGGCCTATGGCATCCCTAGCCATATCATTAAGGTCGTACTTTGCGCCTTTACCCTCTGGCATTTCAAAGTTGCCATCGTCATTTACGAGGCTTTTGAAGGCATAAGAGACGAGCTTTCTCGATACCGATACAGGTACGAATTTGCCCAGTTTGGCCAAGAGAGGTTCTTTGTTGAACCATGTGCTCTTTCCAACGTCTCTGTTGTCAAAAATTACCACGTGATATTTGTTTTTTACCAACTCGTCGATAAATCTCTGATCCCAATACAATGCGTTCGCATTAGCTCCCATTATCAGAAGAACGCTCGGATCTAATTTGTTGCCAAAGTCCTGCCACCAGAGGTCTATGTTGTTTACTCGTGCTAATTCGCCCATCTTCCTCCCCCATATCTCCACCGGATCAGACTAGCAGTCAGGGTTATCAGTAGAAAGCATAAAATTGGGCTCGTCCTTCAGCGCGTTAGAAAGTCATGAAAAATTCAAGTGCGGTAATGGTACCCGGGGCCGGACTCGAACCGGCACAGTGTTTCCACCGGTGGATTTTGAATCCACTGCGTCTACCAATTTCGCCACCCGGGCTCGAGGGCGTGTTATAATCAAGCAAACGAATACTGCCGAACCTAAGCAATCTATACAAGCGCCAGCAGGTTGTATTCTTGTTTCTGGTATCATCCCCACCTCGCTTTTTGGTCTGTAAAGCCAATGAAACTGTCTGAATTCGATTATGACCTACCTACGGAACTCATTGCGCAGTTTCCCTCCTTGGACCGTGCCGCTTCTAGGCTTTTAGTTGTCGAGTCAAGTGGCTTCCTCCACTCCTCAATGGCCAAATTCAGCGATCTTCTTTTAGAAGGTGATGTTTTGGTGTTCAACGATACAATGGTAGTAAAGGCCAGGCTAACTGGGACAAAATTAACTGGCGGCAGAGCGGAGATCTTATTAGAGAGATCAGTCGGTGAGGACGAAGCTCTTTGCCAGATGAAGGTGAGTAAATCTATTTCACCGGGCGGCTTTATCGAGATTGCTGATGCTGATGAAAAAATTGAAGTTTTGGGCAGGTCAGGTGAGTTTTATCATTTGCGATTCCCATGCAAACCCTTGGATTTCTTTGAGGAACATGGACAAGTTCCCTTGCCCCCATACATAGAAAGAGACCGTATCGAAGAAATTGATCCGAAAAGATATCAAACAGTTTATGCAAAAAATCCGGGTGCGGTCGCCGCACCCACTGCTGGTCTTCATTTTTCTAATGAGTTAATGGAGTCGATCGCGAGAAAGGGTATAGAAATATCATACGTCACCTTGCATGTGGGCTCGGGCACCTTTAAACCAGTTCGCGCAGAACAGATAGAAGAACATGAAATGCATTCGGAATGGTTTAACATCCCGAAAGAGACCTCTACTTCTATTCAAAAAGCAAAAAGTAATGGGGGGAGAGTCATTTGTGTCGGAACCACCAGCCTCAGAGCTCTAGAGTCAGCATGGAATGGCGATCAAGTTGCCGATGGTTGGGCGGAAACGAGTATCTTTATCTACCCAGGCTATCAATTTAACGTCGTAGACGCGCTTTTAACCAATTTCCACCTGCCGAAGTCGACGTTAATGATGTTGGTGAGTGCTTTTGCAGGGAAGAAAAGAATATTTGATGCTTATGACGAGGCGATTAGAGAAGGCTATCGATTTTTTAGCTACGGAGACGCCATGTTCTTGAGGAAAAATATATGTTCACCATAATTTCGGAACAAGGAATGGCGCGTCGTGGAGAGTTAACACTCCCTCACGGGAAGGTGCAAACACCCGTGTTCCAACCGTGCGGGACTTACGGCACCGTAAAAGCTATCACTCCAGATAGATTGGCAGCTTGTGGTACGCAAATGTTGCTGGGTAATACTTTTCATCTCTCCTTGCGACCGGGTGATGAAGAGATCCGTCAGCTCGGTGGGTTGCACAAATTTATGAATTGGAACGGGCCGATTCTAACCGACAGTGGTGGCTTTCAAATTTTTAGCCTAGGAGATTTGCGAAAGATCTCCGAAACTTCAGTGGTCTTTAAGTCTCCGGTCAATGGGGATCAAGTGACTTTGAGTCCCGAATCTTCGATGCGGATTCAGCAGAATCTGGGTTCTGATGTGGTAATGGTTTTAGATGAATGCACCAGTCATCCGGCTACAAAGTCAGACGCGGGTCGATCAATGGAGCTATCTTTACGTTGGGCAGCTCGTAGCAAAACCGCATTTGCCTCAGGCCTTACTAATTCGGTGAATCCTGGCGCATCCTTGTTTGGTATCGTGCAGGGTGGGATGTATGACGACTTGAGGCTGCAAAGTCTCGAAGGGCTAGTAGAAATAGGTTTTGACGGGTATGCAATTGGTGGTCTCTCTGTTGGCGAGACGAAAGAGGAAATGCTGTCTGTTATGCATAACTTACTTCCCGTTATGCCTAAATCTGCACCGAGATATCTTATGGGTGTTGGCACGCCAGGAGATTTAGTTCGAGGCGTCTCTATGGGTGTCGATATGTTTGATTGTGTTATGCCTACTCGGAATGCAAGGAATGGTTATGTGTTTTGTCGAGATGGCATACTAAAGATCAGAAATGCGAAGCATAGACTGTCTGATTTGCCACTGGATGAGAGTTGTGGATGTTATACCTGCCAGAATTACTCCCGAGCTTATCTTCATCACTTAGATCGATGTAAAGAAATGTTGGGTGCTATGCTGTTAACAGAGCATAATTTGCATTTCTATCATCGATTGATGGCGGAATTGCGCGAGGCAATAGAACACGGTACATTCGGCGCGCTCGCTACGGAGCTTTTGAAGAGTTGGAAAGAAGACTATGGATTTATTTGAAACAACGGCGTTAGCCGCAGGGGCAGGAGCACCTGGGGCGAACGCAGGGATTATAAACCTGGTAATGCTAGGTGGTTTTGTTCTCATCTTTTACTTTTTATTGATAAGACCTCAAAACAAGCGACGAAAAGAGCACCAAAACCTTGTTGCTGGTCTTAGCAAGGGAGACGAGGTGGTTACGGCTGGCGGTCTTGTTGGTCAGGTGACTAAGGTGGAAGATGACTTCGTGAAGGTCCAGGTTAATGAGCAGAACGAGGTGCGAATTCAAAAGTCGGCAGTCGGTGCGACCCTGCCGAAAGGAACCCTGAAATCACTAGAGTAAGCGGTCCTTCGGAGGGTGCTTTGGCAGAGCATTAGATCTTTATGGTTGGGGAATATGGGCGACTCCGCCGTTTTGCTGAGAGAGATTTGCTTTGAATGAATACCAGTCAGGAAGCGCGCCGCTGCTGGGTGTGGGCGGTAGTAGTGGGCCAATAAACTCTTTTAGAGGTTGGCAATATTTTCTTATTTTCTTTGTTCTAGCCCTTGGCTCGATTTACGCTGCACCAAATTTGTTTCAGCCTGATCCAGCGCTCGAAGTCAGAGCGGTCTCCTCGAGCTCTATGGATGCCGGAGGTATTAAGTCGTCTGTGGAGAATTTACGGGAGAGTGGGGAAATCTCCGGCGTCAAAAAAATAGAAATTACGGATGATTCCGTTGTCATTCGGATGAACGACAATGAGAGTCAGTTGCGTGCTAAAGACGCAGTGGAGAACCGGCTTAATGCCGTCGAGCAAACAGTAGTGATCGCCCTAGCCAGGGCACGCACTACTCCAGATTGGTTATCCAGTTTAGGAGGAGTTCCTATGAATCTGGGACTTGATCTCTTTGGGGGTGCTCATTTCTTGCTGCAAGTGAATATGGATGATTATCTGGATGGCGTGGTGAACAGTGCTTCCGAAGCGATGCGAGATGCTCTCATTGAAAAGCGAATACGTTTTATTCCAGGGCGTAATTGGCTCTCAGATAAAACGATAAGTATTCCTTTTCGCAGTGAAGAACTGCGAGACTCGGCAATAGAGGCTTTGACTGACTTTTCGGAATATTCACTTGAAGAACAAGAAAGAGGCGGAGAATTTTACCTTGTGTATGGTCTTACCGAAGACCGGGTCGCTGAATTAGAAGATAGAGCAATAGATCAAAATCTAACAAGCTTGCGCAATCGAGTGAATGAGCTCGGGGTTTCGGAACCGCAAGTTCAAAGACTTGGGCGTTCAAGAATCGTGGTAGACCTGCCGGGTATACAAGACAGTGCACGGGCGAAGGAAATTCTAAACAAATTTGCGAATCTCGAATTTCGATTAGAAGCCTTACCCAATTCAAGGCGATCGCAAATAGAGTCCTACGATTATGAAGGTATCCCCAGGGAAATACTCAGTAGAAATATAGTTACAGGTAACAATGTTCAAGATGCCCAACAGGCCTATGATCCAGAAACTGGTCAGCCCCAGGTCAACATCCAGTTGGATAACGATGGCGGTCGCAGGATGAATGCGGTTACTAAGGATAATGTCGGCAGATCGATGGCAATCCTATTTATTGAGCAGAAACCGAGAGTTCGCAAGAAAAACGTTGAGGGAAATATCGTTGAAGAGTTTTATTCTGTTGAGGAGAAGAGGCTCATCAGTGTTGCGACTATTCAATCGGCTCTGGGGTTCAATTTTCGTATAACAGGTCTAGATCTCAGAGAGGCTCAGGATTTGGCCCTGCTCCTTCGTGCAGGAGCTCTCGCAGCGCCAATGTATATTGTCGAGGAGAGGACGGTTGGCGCCCAGCTTGGTGACGAGAATATCAGGAGCGGTTGGTACTCCGTAATTGGCGGGTTTCTCTGTGTCCTGCTTTTTATGGTTTTTTATTACAAGTGGTTCGGTTTGGCAGCTAATTTTGCACTCACAATGAATTTGGTACTACTGGTCTCCATCATGTCCGTTTTGGGGGCGACCCTTACTCTACCCGGCATAGCTGGTATTGTTTTAACTGTCGGCATGGCTGTTGATGCGAATGTTTTGATATTTTCTCGTATAAGAGAGGAGCTGAAGGAAAGAAGCCCGCAAAAAGCTATTCAGGCAGGTTTTGACCGCGCACTGTTAACGATAACCGACGCCAATGTAACTACTTTCTTTGTGGCGATCATTTTGCTTTCCATTGGCAGCGGACCAGTCAAAGGGTTCGCAGTGACTCTGGCGGTAGGAATAGTGACGTCGATGTTCTCTTCGATACTTGTGACCAGGGCGCTAGTCAATTTGATCTACGGTAATCGAAATCTTCAGGCGCTTACGATATGAAAGAGTTTGATTTTGACTTCATGAGTAAAAGACAGATTGCTCTTGGTCTATCTTTGGTGTTGTTATCGGTGTCTATAGGATCCTTCTTTGTTCAAGGGATGAATTTGGGATTGGATTTTACCGGTGGCTCACTGGTTGAGATTGGTTTCGAAAGTGAAATTGAAACTGAACTAGTCCGTGATCATTTAGTAGATGCCGGGTTCGAAAATGGAACAGTTCAATATTTTGGAAGCAACAGGGATCTTTTAATTCGCGTTCCCCCTACGATTGGTCAGGAAGGAGCTCAATTGAGTGACCAAATTTACTCTTCTATATTGGAGGGATTCCCTGGTGCGAGTCTTCGCCAAGCGAGTTTTGTAGGTCCTGCTGTGGGTGATGAACTTGCTGAAGATGGTGGATTGGCTCTTCTGGCTGCGCTTATTGTCGTGATGATCTATATCTTGTTTCGGTTTACTAAACTATTTTCTATAGGGGCAGTTACCGCGTTGGCTCATGATGTCGTTATCGTTTTGGGAGTATTTTCATTCTTTCAGTGGACTTTCGATTTGACGGTTTTAGCGGCCTTGCTAGCGGTTATCGGTTATTCACTAAATGACACCATAGTTGTAAGCGACCGTATCAGGGAAAACTTTCGGCGACTAGCAAAGCGATCCGCTCTGGATACAGTAAACAAGTCTCTCAATCAGACACTCGGTAGGACTTTAGTAACTTCGCTGACAACCCTTTTTGTTCTCGTCTCTCTCCTGATCTTTGGTGGAGAGGTAATACGGGGGTTCGCATCGGCGCTGACTATTGGAGTAGTCATTGGAACTTACTCTTCTATTTATGTTGCCGCCTCGGTGTTATTGGGATTAGGTATAAAAAGAGAAGATTTATTGGTGCCGGAAACGGAAGAAGTGGTCCTATGATGGGCTTGGCCTGAGTTCCTTGATTATCTCTCTCCAGGCTTTGGGATTTGCGGCGCAGATATTCCCGGAATCCCAATAGGTTTCACCTCCCTCTAAATCGCTGATGAAGCCTCCAGCCTCCCTGACGAGCACGATACCAGCTGCGGTGTCCCATTGGCTTAGTCCCATCTCCCAAAAACCATCTGTCCTCCCTGCGGCAACATATGCCAAGTCGAGCGCGGCACTGCCCGCTCTGCGGATGCCTCGACACTTTCTCGTAAGTTGCCTTAGCCCCCTCATATATTCGTCGAGTCGATTGGAGATGCTCCCCGGCGGAATACCCGTTCCTAAGACACACTCAGCGAGTTTAGAGCGAGAGCTTACTCTGATCCGTTTTCCATTAAGTTGGGCTCCATAACCGCGACTAGCGACGAACTCTTCGGCTCTTAAGGGATCGAAGATGACTCCGTGCTCCAACGTTTTGTCTTTCATAACCGCAATCGATATTGAAAAGTGAGGGAATCCCTGAAGAAAATTCAGAGTTCCATCAAGGGGGTCGATTATCCAAGTGAATTCGCTTTTTTTTGTCTCTTTTCCCGATTCCTCTGCCAAGATACTATGGTCAGGGTATGTTTCTCTTATTTGCGCTAAGATAATTTGCTCTGAGGTTTTGTCGACGTTTGAAACGAAGTCGTTTCGGGCTTTAGTCTCGACTTTTAGATGGTCAGGTCTGTCCATAGCTCGCAATATGAAGTCCCCGGCCTTGCGAGCCGCTTTCAAAGCTATTGAAGCCATGGGTTGCATTGAACTGTCCGAAATTGACTGAGAGCATCCTATAGCCATTTGAACTAAACACAATAAGTCGTCGCGAATATGCTTGAGAAAATATCGATAGTGATGGTGGAGCCTCAACATCCTGGCAATATTGGGAGTGTTGCGCGGGCAATGAAGACCATGGATTTGAAGAATCTCGTGTTAGTGGCTCCGCGTCGCTACCCTGATCCACAAGCACTATGGAGATCAGCCAATGCTTCGGATATTTTAGAAAAGGCGGTCGTTTTAGAGACTCTCGAAGAGGCTTTAAGCGAAATCCAATTTGTTGTGGGCACCAGTGCGCGTGTGCGGCAGCTTTCACCAAAAATTTTGGAGCCAAGATCGCTGGGACCGAAGTTAGCCGCTTTAAATCCGGGTTCATCCACAGCAATTTTGTTTGGTAGAGAGGACTCTGGTCTAACAAACGAAGAATTACAGAAATGCCATGTACAGTTGCAGATACCAGCCTCTGAAGAATACGGGGTGTTAAATCTAGCAATGGCGGTTCAGATAGTGGCTTATGAGCTTTTTGTTTTTTTTAAAACGAACGCGGATGAAGCTCGAAATAACACGACGCTTCCCAGCATTTCGGCTAGTGAAGAGAGATTTTGGGACAGACCAAGAGCCTCGCAAGATAAGATTGAGGCTTTGATCGCTCAAATTGAGAGATCTCTCTATACCAGTGGATATCTGTCAGAAAATAACCCCGGATTAGTCCTACAAAGAATTAGGCGAATGCTAATGAGGAGTTCTTTGGATCACACGGAAGTTCAAATTCTTCACGGCTTTTTAAAAAAGCTGACAAATTCTAATGACGCTAGTCGGAAATAAGTGATAGTCAAAGCGTTTTTGATTCGAGCAAATGACTTGTTCCTGAGATGGATTTAGTAGAATATATCTGGCCGGCCGTATTTATTGGATATTTTTTTGCGAAAAATAGTAGTCATGAATTCGAAGGGTGGCTCAGGAAAAACCACCGTAACTACGAATTTGGTCTCGGCCTTGTCCTGTACGGGTTTGAGGCCCGCCCTTATCGATTTGGATCCCCAAGGCTCGAGTACACGCTGGTTGGCTAATCGACCAGCTAGTTTGGCTTCGATAATTGGAACTGAAGGGTTTCAAAACTCTCTTCAGGTAACGAAGACTTGGCATCTCCGAACACCAGAAAATTCTGACTTGGCCGTTATAGACACTCCGGCTGGACTGACTAGGCAAGAGTTGATTAGTGCGACGAGAGGCGCAGATGCGATACTGATTCCCGTCATGCCGTCAGACATAGATATTCATGCGGTTATGAAGTGCATTTCTGATCTTTTGCTGGTGGCGAAGATTCCACGGCCGGATCTGAAAATCGGTATTATTGCCAACCGAGTTAGG
>CACOYI010000037.1 GCA_902631405.1 K189A clade bacterium
CCTAGCGAAAGAGAGGTTTGACGTCACCCTGGTTGATAAAGACGCCTCCCGACTTAAAGAGGTGGGGGAGCGTTTGGATATTAAAACAATACACGGAGAGGCCTCTCATCCCGATGTACTAAGGCGAGCTGGCGCTGAGGAAGCCGATATTTTAGTCGCCACAACCGGTAGCGATGAGGTCAATATTGTGGCTTGCCAGGTCTGTTACACAAAGTTCCAGACCGCTAAACGAATAGCCAGACTCCGAGCTGCCGCCTACGCTGATGACAACGCTCTTTTCGGCGAAGACCACGTACCCATCGACTTCATTATTAATCCCGAGAGCGCTGTTACTAACCAAGTCAAAGAATTGCTCGCGCATCCTGGAGCGTTAGAAATCCTGGATTTCGCTCAAGGCAAGGTGCAGCTTGCAGCGATGAAAGCATACTCAGGAGGGCCCCTTGTAGGTCGGGCACTTCGGTATTTAACCTCGGATATACCTGAGGTTGAAACTCGGGTGGCAGCCATATTCAGAAAGGGCAACGCGATTATACCAACTGGAGATACCGTTATCGAAGAGGACGATGAAGCTTTCTTTATAGCGGCGAGGGAAGACATTACGTCAGTGATGGGAGAATTGCGCAGAGCAGAGCAGCCCAATAAAAAGGTTGTAATCGCTGGTGGTGGAAATATTGGCTACGGCCTGGCCAAGGCTATTGAGGAAGATTATGACGTAAAAATTGTAGAGCGCGATATTTCTCGATCGAATTGGTTGGAAGATGGGCTCAACCACTCCATTGTTATTAATGGAAGCGCAACGGACAAAGACATGTTGATCGAAGAGAATATCGATCAATGCGACGCGTTCTGTGCCGTCACAAATGATGATGATATTAATATTATGTCTTCCTTAATGGCGAAAAGACTCGGGGTAAAACAAGTCATTACTCTGATCGGAAAACGCGCATATGTAGATCTTATGCATGATAGCCCTTCTATCGATGTTGTTATTTCACCACAGCAGGTGGCTACCAGTATGCTGCTGTCCCATGTAAGACGAGCAGATATAGCCCGAGTGCATAGCTTGCGTCGAGGCGCTGCCGAGGCCATTGAAGTTGTCGCTCATGGCACCAAAGAGAGTTCAAAAGTGGTAGGCCGACGAATTTGCGACATTTACCTGCCTTCCGGTACTACCATCGGAGCGATAGTGCGGGACAAAGACGTTCTGATTGCTCATGATGAGGTGATGGTTCAAGCCGATGACCATGTAATTCTGTTTGTTGTAGACAAGAAGCAGATAAAGTCTATTGAAAAATTATTTCAAGTCGGACTGAAACTCTTTTAGTTCTGAGAACTAAATGCTGCTGCCAGTAATATCAAAACTTACAGGTGTTCTTCTAACCTACTTCAGCATCTTCGCTTTTTTGGTACCGGCGTCTGTTGCTTTTTTTTATGACGAAACAGAAGTATCCGTCTTCCTGGCGTCTTTTCTGGCAACTTTCTCCATTGGGGCTGCACTTTGGTTTTATTTTCGCGCAGCCGAAGAATTCAGGGGCGCAGGGGGTTTTTTGTTAACGGCTCTTTTCTATGTCGGCCTCGGGCTGTTCGGGGCATTGCCACTAATTTTATCAGGACAGCCGGGCTTGAGTTTTAGTGATGGCGTTTTCGAGTCGGTATCAGGGCTGACTACCACGGGGGCAACCACGATTAGCGGGTTAGACTCCCTGCCAAAATCGATTCTATTTTATCGACACCTTCTACAATGGTTCGGCGGCATGGGAATCATAGTCTTTGCAGTCGCCTTTCTTCCGGTACTAGGCGTTGGCCAGATGCAGTTATACCATTCCGAGGCCTCTGGACCCGATAGGGATGCTAAGCTCACACCTCGAATAGCAGAATCGGCCAAGTTCCTATGGCTGATCTACACTGCTCTCACTTTAGCCTGTGTCATCAGTTATTTCCTCGCTGGTATGAACTTCTTTGATGCCGTGTGCCATGCCTTCTCGACTGTTGCTATCGGCGGTTTTTCCACTCATGACCAGAGTTTTCAATACTTCGACCTTACGTCCATAAAGCTTGTGGCCATTTTTTTCATGGTCGTGTCTGGAGTCAACTTTGCTCTTCACTTCTCTGTATTAAAGAGGAGAAATCCATTTCTCTACCTTGCGGACGCAGAAGTAAGAACCTACTTTTTGGTCCTTCTGCTAGTCAGTTTATTTCTAGTCGTAGTTTTCCAATTTCGTCAAAGCGATTCAGATGCCGATTTTATCGATCACTTATTTCAGGCCGTCTCCTTTGCCTCCACCACGGGATTTGTATCGTCAGAACTATATCTTTGGCCACCTATAGCGCAGGTGGTCTTAATCTTGGCTGCATTCGCGGGGGGATGCGCAGGCTCTACAGCGGGAGGCATCAAGATTATTCGCGTTTTGACAATTTGGAGGCAGGGAGCTCGTGAAATCAAAAGGCTAGTACACCCCAACGGCGTTTTTCACGTAAAAGTGGGTGGTCGACCTGTTAGCGAGCCCGTTCTGAATTCCATCTGGAGCTTTATAAGCGTCTATATCTTTCTCTTCTTTTTTTCGATCGTTCTAATTATGACTGTTAGCGAACTTGATTTTCTCACCTCATTTTCAGCTGTCAGCGCAAGCTTGAATAACCTAGGGCCGGGCCTTGGAATGGTCGGCGAGAACTACGGAGATATCTCGGCACCTGTGAAGTGGATTTTAATCGTTAATATGATGCTTGGAAGGTTAGAACTTTTCACCATTTTAGTGCTTTTTACACCTTACTATTGGCGCCGATAGATATTTTTCTCTAATTTATTGAGCCGTTTATAACGCTTGTACGACCACTGATACTGCTCTGGAGCTTTCATCACAAGCCCTTCTAGAGAACTATTTAAAGAACTTATGTGTACTTCAACATCTTTGGAGTAAATCTCGTCTGCTGGTTTTTCAAAGCAAATTCGGTATTTGACCCTGCCCTCCGAAAAATCTCGCACGACCAACCCAAAAACGATTACTGAGTCATATTTATTAATCACACGGTGAACTAAATCGCTCGTATAAGCATCATGGCCGAAAAAGGTTCCGATGAAGCCTCTGGCACCATAATCGGGTACCTGGTCTGGAAGAAAGACTAGCAACTCGTTTCTTTCGAGCGACTTAAACACCTGTCTAAGACCGCTAGCACTGATTGGAAACATCCGTGCGCCAAATTTCTCTCGAGTTGAAGTGATAAAATCGTCTAGCCCATTGATATTAGGCTTGTCATAAAGGGCTGAGACCTCGGTCCGGCCTTTTAGGAATACATTCATGAATTCCCAGCAACCGAGATGAGGCATAAGGAGCAAAACGCCACGCCCTGTGGCTTTTGCTTTTTCAAAAACATCAATATTTTCAATATCTTGTATCATATTTTCTGGATCTAAACGCGAAGAGAAGCGCAGTTTGGAGAGCTCATATATCAACGTGAGGCTATTGCTCAGGCTGGACAGACACATATCTTGGGCTGCTTTATCCGACAAACTCGGATCAAAAATTTTAATGTTGATCAAAGTCACATGAGCCGCCTCAGTCTTGAGGAACAATAGCAACCTCGCTAGACCAGAAGTTATTTTCGGAAGCACACTCTCAGGAACAAAGCCTACGATGTACATTAGGGCATATACCCATAACTTTTGTAATCCAACCGCGCTTATCAAGTCTTATTTGTCCCGGAACGTTGGAGCGTATCGTAAGGATGAGCTTTTGCGTGAAAGGCTATCGCGGGCTGACGAGGCTAAATATCGAGGTTCGCCACAGAAAGTGCATTTGTTTCGATAAACTCACGCCTTGGCTCAACCTCTTCTCCCATCAACGTGGTAAACATTTTGTCTGCACCGATGGCATCATCAATTGTGACCTGGAGCATGTGTCTTTTGCCCTTGTCCATTGTCGAATCCCAAAGCTGCTCAGGGTTCATCTCCCCGAGCCCCTTGTAACGCTGGATGTCAAATCCTCGTCGAGATTCTGCATCTAGCCATTCATATGCGGCAACAAAATTACTTACCACAGACTCTCTTTCCCCTCTCGACACAGTAATTGAAGCTGACATTAGCGTCCTGATTTTAGTCGAGAAGTCAGAAAGTTGTTGAACCATATTTCCTGCTAATAGGCCTGAATCGATTTCGATTTCTCTCATCAACCCATCCACGAAGATGGTTATGGTCGGGACAAAAAGCTCGCCCTGTTGCTTAATTTCATTAGTGACTAATGGCGAGTCCATAGAGGACAAAATACCAGAAAATTCCGCGAGCCAGTCCTCCACCTTGGTTCGATCTGACAGGTCATTTATTTCTAACCTTTTTACAGCCAAGAACCCGCGGACCAGAATGGAGGGCAGCTCAGCTCGATTTTGAAATTTAATCAGCAAACTTCGAAGCTCCGAAACAAGCGCGGTTAGCTCATCCCCTGATATTCTCTTACCGGAGCTATCTCTCACACTGGCTTTTTCCAGGGCAATAGCCAAAAAATAGTCCGCCAATGATTTCTCATCTTTGATGTACTGTTCTAACTTACCTTTCTTAAGCTTGTATAAAGGAGGTTGCGCGATAAATACATGGCCGTTGACTATAAGCTCCCTCATATGCCTAAAGAAAAAGGTTAGCAATAAGGTGCGAATATGGGAGCCGTCAACATCTCCATCAGTCATAATAACGACGCGATGATATCTCAGTTTCTGGATATCAAATTCCTCCGCTCCTATACTGCAACCCAAGGCCGTTACTAGATTCGCTATTTCTTGTGAGGACAACATTTTGTCGAATCTGGCTCTTTCTACGTTCAGGATTTTGCCCCGCAGAGGCAATATGGCTTGCGTAACCCTATCTCGACCCTGCTTGGCAGAGCCTCCGGCCGATTCTCCTTCAACTAAAAATATCTCGGACAAAACAGGGTCTTTTTCCTGACAGTCTGCAAGCTTGCCTGGTAATCCTCCCAAATCCAGAGCCCCTTTCCTTCTGGTCATCTCTCGAGCTTTTCTAGCGGCCTCTCGGGCTCTCGCGGCTTCAATCATTTTTCCGACTATAGATTTGGCACATTGAGGACTTTCTTCTAAAAATTCACTGAAATACTTATATAGCTGCTGCTCCACAGCAGTTTTAACTTCGCTTGACACGAGTTTATCTTTAGTTTGCGACGAAAATTTTGGATCAGGAACCTTAACTGAAATAACAGCCGTGAGGCCTTCCCGAGCGTCGTCTCCCGTCGTCGCGACATGAGCCTTTTTTAGCAACCCTTCTTTTTCAATGTAGTTATTCAGCGCCCTGGTTAGTCCCGCTCGGAAACCCGCCAGATGCGTGCCACCATCCCCTTGGGGGATGTTATTTGTGTATGTGTAAACTTGTTCTTGAAAAGAATCGTTCCACTGCATGGCGATCTCTACCCCGATATCCTCTGGGCTTTGAATAGCGAAATGAAATACATTATTCAGCGTGGTTTTCTGATCATTGAGGAAGGTGATGAACTCTTTGAGACCCCCTTCATAGCAGAAACGATCAGACTTGCCCGTTGCCTCTTCTTTGATCTCTATCGCCACCCCGGAATTAAGAAAAGAGAGCTCTCTTAGTCGGTTAACCAGCAAATCGTACCGAAAATGGATATTTCTAAATATCTCAGGGGAAGGCTTAAAATAACACTGCGTGCCATTTTCAAGAGAATCGCCTACAGATTCCAGCGGCGCAAGAGGCTCTCCTGCGCTATACTCTTGAAAATATTGTTTACCGTCTCTGAATACGTTCAACTTAAAGACAGTCGATAATGCATTGACTACCGAGACACCTACACCATGCAACCCGCCGGATACTTTATAGGCATTATCATCGAACTTACCGCCCGCATGCAGAGTGGTCATTATAAGCTCTGCCGCACTTACTTTCTCTTCCGCGTGAATATCAACGGGTATTCCTCGGCCATTATCCCGAACGGTTATAGCTTGCTCTGGATGTATCGTGACGAAAACCGTATCGCAATGGCCGGCAAGAGCCTCATCTATAGAATTATCAACTAGCTCTTGAACCATATGATGTAAACCAGTTCCATCTTCTGTATCGCCAATATACATTCCCGGCCTTTTTTTGACCGCATCCAGCCCTTTTAAGACTTTGATGCTTTCCGAGTCGTAAACACTATTTTCACTCATTTAGGCACCCTGTGTTGCTGAATCGTTTCTCGCCCCGATTTTCCCTTGTTCCACGTGGAACAAGGCTGCATTGTGGCTACTTGAGGCCTCCTCCCACCCATTATACTCCCAGTTACTCGAGGTTCCCACAACTTGCCCACCAAATTGCGCCGCTCTAGAAATAAAGCTTAACAGTGTGGCGCTATCCCAGTCCGCCCCAATCTCATCAAACAACAAGGCTGGCTGGCGCCCTATCTTGCCAGCCAAAAAAACTGAGCACGCTAGCGCCCAACAAGCAGAAACCGTTTTCACCTGTCCCCTGGAGAGGGCCTCAGAACATGGCGTCAGGCCGCTACTAAATAGCAAATCGGCCCTTTGGGGACCGAGGACAGTGGCGCCAATCAACCTGTCTGAGGATCTCCTCCTTGCCAGAGACGCAAAGCCCTCGTCACGCCGCAGCATACCTCCATCCCTATAGGTAACAGCGCAATCCAATCGCTCATCGACACCACGGACAATCTCCGAAAAGATAGGCTCAATACCATCAATCGCAGCAGAACGCCGGGCCTCGATGCCCGCTCCTGCAGTCACCAAGGCATCGGCCCATGGGTCGGGGCCATTCTGCGCCGGCAGGCTCGAGCGCAACCAAGAATTGCGTTGTTTTAGCGCTCTTTTATATTGGTGTGCAAGGACCAAAAATTCTGGTTCCACGTGGAACAAAACCCAATCTAGCTGAGACCGCCGAAGCGACGGGGGGCCCAATAAAAGGTCTGCCGCATTTGGAAGGATGGACTGCACAGGAAAGCTCCGAAATAAAGCAGAGCTTCTTTCTAGGGGCTCATCATCCAGATAGATTTTCAGTGCTTTTGCTCTTTTTTTGACTGCCAGAACAGAGTGGTGATCCGGCCCCCCCATGATCCGGGCAAATAGCGAAAAGCCCGGTTGACCTCTTTGGACAAATCTCTCAAGACGCCCCGGGGAGAGAGGTCGCGCAGTGCAAACAAGATAAAAGGCTTCTAGGACCGAAGATTTGCCTGAACCATTCGGCCCCAATAGGAAGTTCAATCCCTTCGAGAAGCCTATTTCCTCGCTAACGAGGTTTCTATAACTTTCTATTCGAAGTCTTTCTAATAGCAATTCTGCACTGTCTTTTATAGCCTCATCGGCATGACGACATAAACGGACTCCGGGTCTTCCTCAGATTCTATCAAAGCCGAGCTGTTCGCATCCGCCAAGGATATTTTCACGCTCTTGTCTCCAACCACGTTAAGGACATCGAGAATGTAATTTACGTTAAAGCCTATTTCCATCTCCACTCCGGTGTACTGAACTGCGACCTCCTCGTGGGCCTCTTCCTGTTCGGGATTATTGGCACTAATGTTCAGCAAGTCCTTTTTAAGAGAAAGCTTGACCCCGCGGTATTTCTCGTTGGAAAGAATGGCTACTCTTTGAAAACCTTGCTTCATGGAGTCCCTATCTCCGGTAAGGCTGTTCTCAGTACCTGCAGGCAGCACTTTTTTGTAGTCGGGGAATTGCCCTTCGACCAATTTGCTGGTTAGCCTGAAGCTACCAAAGCTCGCTATTACGTGATTCTCGCCAAACCCAATTTCTACATTATCGTCTTCATCTGAGAGGAGCCTTCCAAGCTCTATCACAGATTTTCTTGGCAATATGGCCTGTTTCGAGACTTTATCTCCAGTTTCGTTGATGTTACTACGAGCGATTATTTTTCTTGAGCTCAACGCCAGCCTGTGCCCGTCGGTCGCAACAGCCCTAAGATCCTCACCTTCAGTCTCCAAAAGCATGCCATTCAAGAAGTATCGAACGTCTTGCTGGGCCATCGCGAAACCCACCTGGGTTATGAGTTGTTTTAGACGCTCTATAGATACGGAAATCGATGAGACGATCTCTCCACCCTCTATCTGGGGGAAATCTTCTGCTGACATGGTAGCAAGGGAGAAGCGGCTTCTCCCACTTTGAATTGTTACCTTACCACCTTCGGAAATGAAGGTAAGAAGAGCCCCCTCCTCTAGAGCTCTGCATATGTCTAAAACCTTTCTAGCAGGGATGGTGCACGCCCCTTCTGCTGACACAACAACCTCGCAGACCCCGACGATCTCCACCTCCAAGTCAGTGCCAGTTATTGTAAGGCTGGAATCTGATGCCGCCAGATAAAGATTCGATAAAATCGGGAGCGTTTGACGTCGCTCGACCACCGCCCCACAGCCTTGAAGTACCTTTAAAAGATCTTCTCTGTTTACTTCGAACTTCATTCTTTATCCCGTTAATAGCCTTGTCAGATTTTTATAGTCTTCCGAGACGTCAGGAGAAGACCCCTTTAGACTATCGATCTTTCTACAGGCATGCAGCACCGTCGTGTGATCCCGTCCGCCAAATGCGTCGCCGACCTCTGGAAGAGAGTGTCTCGTAAGCTCTTTCGCTAACGCCATAGCGACCTGTCTAGGCCTCGCTATCGATCTATTTCTTCTTTTGGACAATAAATCCGATATTTTTATATTGAAATATTCCGCGACAACCTTTTGAATATTTTCAATAGACACTTGTCTACCTTGTATTGCAAACAAATCTCTTAACGTTCTTTTGACCTGATCAACGGTTATTCTGCTACCCGTGAATCTTGCATTGGCAATAACCCTCCTCAGGGCACCTTCTAATTCTCTGACATTTGAACGAATACGCTCTGACATAAAAAACGCAACTTCTTGTTCTAATCGAACGCCCTCCACCTCTGCTTTCTTCATGAGGATCGCAACCCTAGTTTCTAGATCCGGGGCTTCCACTTCGACAGTAAGGCCATAAACAAATCGAGATTGGAGCCTCTCTTCCAAGCCATCTATCTCCCGAGGATATTTATCGCTGGTCAGCACCATCTGCTTGTTCCTTTCGAGCAAACCGTTGAAGACATGGAAAAACTCTTCTTGAGACCTCATTTTCTTCGCAAAAAATTGAATATCATCTATGAGCAAAGCGTCTACTTTTCTGTAAAGCTTCATAAACTGGTCCATTGTTCCAGACTGGAGGGCTTTCACCATATTCTGAACAAATCGTTGTGAATGCAGATAAAGAATGTTCGCATGCGGGTTTTTCTTTAACAGCGCGTTTCCTACAGCGTGCATCAAATGAGTTTTACCGAGCCCCACGCCTCCGTAAAGCAACAAGGGATTGTAACTTCGGCCAGCATTATCAGCCACTTGCGTGGCTGCAGCCCTTGCTAGTTCATTGGATTTACCCTCAACGAAGTTTTCGAAGGTGAAATCTCTGCTCAAACTGCTCGGCTGCGCTTCTTCTAGTGATCTTGTCTTTCTTGGTTGTTTTGCCCTAATTTGAGTAGCGGATAGACTGGTTCCTATCGACAAATTTATTTCTTGACCTCTGCTTTCAAAAAATTCTGAAATCTGAGACAAATAAGCGTCACGCACCTTTTTTTCTACATAAACGTTAGGAGCCAATAGATAATGCTGGCCGTTTTTGTTCGCAGAGTGAAGTGGTTTGATATATGTCTCAAATTGACCTGGCTCAAGTTCTCTCTCTAATCCCTCCAAACAATCTTGCCAAATCGAATCTGTCATTAACTAATCCCTTTTTCATACGCCTTGCCTAACAACCTGGCTTAGGCGCGTCGTCTTTCCCCGAAGTGACCCACATTCTATTCCTTTAAAGAAGACAATATCTAGAAAGACAAAGCTGTTTTTTTAGTTTTTTTTTTACTTGTTAGATTTCAGTCGTTTAGACAAGAACAAAACGAGGGGAAAATAAAAACTTCCGCTCAAAATGTTAGCAACATTTTGCACAACCTGTGGATAACTAAAAAACCTTAGCAAAGTTGTTGGTTATTAACTAACTATAAATATTTTTCCACAGCATTCTGTTTTCTCAAACACTGATCCGAGCTCAGTTTGGGTGCGTTTTCAACAAGAATTAAACGCTTAGTAACAACAACAAATTTAAAATAAACTCTTTTATTTGACACAAACATTCTCAAAATCTATGATCGCCAGCCGCGTCAAAGTTTGCATGGAATTGAGATGAAGAGAACATTCCAACCGAGTAACTTAAAAAGAAATAGAACTCATGGTTTCCGGGCTCGGATGTCAACGAAAAATGGTAGAAAAATTATCAACGCCAGACGAGCAAAGGGTAGGAAAAAACTTACCGTTTAAGGAGCTCGAGAGCGCTTCGTTTAGTAAATCAGAGAAGCTTCTTCTAAAATCAGATTTTACATCGGTCTTCAATAACCCTCACTGGAGGTTCTCGGCCAGTCCATTAAGAATGCTGTGCAGGAGGAACGAATTAGGTTTAAGCCGAATAGGAATAATAGTTCCCAAAAAAATTGTTAGGTTAGCTACATCAAGAAACCGACACAAACGTGTTATTAAGGAGCAATTCAGGCTTGTCAAACAATGCTTACCAAACGTTGATATAGTGCTTCTTTTAAATAAAAGAGTTTGTGAAAAAGAATTGATGCAGAGTTGTGAGCGAATTTGGAATTTTTTAACCCACGAGATTGATGATTGAAGGATTGTTGCCATGAGCTTTGTATATTGCGCGCAATTGAAACGTTTAGCTTACAACTTAGTTAGAAAACCACTATATCTTGCTATAAGGATTTATCAGTGTTGTATAAGTCCGTTTATGGTCAATAGCTGCCGTTACTATCCATCGTGCTCGTCTTATTGTAACGATAGCATTCATAACTTTGGGATCGTTAAAGGGTGTTTTATGGCGCTTAAGCGGCTGGCAAAGTGTCACCCTTTCTCGCAAGGTGGCTATGACCCAGTTCCTGAAAGTGATAACGACTGACAAGGAATTAAGTTATGGGTGGTTTGGAAATCAGGAGGATATTTTTGGGCTTGGGTTTAGCC
>CACOYI010000038.1 GCA_902631405.1 K189A clade bacterium
AAAATACCAACAAGTTTTGTTTTAGAGAGATCTCGTTAGGGGACCTCGATGGAATAGTTGAAATAGAACGAGCCGTTAATCCTTTTCCTTGGGGTGAAGAAGTATTGAGAGATACGATTGTTTCGAGTGGTCATCATTTGATGTCATTAAGAGAGGGAAGGGCGGTTGGGTTCCTGCTGAGCAATTTTGTCCTCGATGAGGCTCAGTTGCTTTTAATCGGTGTATCGCCCGATTGGCAGGGCGTCGGAGTGGGTGGTCAACTACTTAAGGAGATGATTAACCGATCTCGGGACCAGGGCCAGAGGCTCATATACTTAGAAGTGCGGAGTGGGAATGAGAGGGCGATTCGTTTGTATCGTTCATTAGGTTTCATAGATATTGGTGTTCGTAGGGATTATTATCCCGGCCTTGTCGGCCGAGAGAACGCGATCATCATGAGTCTTCAAATAGATCAGTGATTTTCTGGCCCTAATTTCAGCAAGGTGAACCATGCATGAGTAACAGGAAGACTTTTGCGATCATTTCTCATCCCGACGCGGGCAAGACGACTATCACTGAGAAACTCCTTTTGTTTGGTGGTGCGATCCAAATGGCAGGTACTGTAAAGGCGCGTAAATCAGACCGGCATGCCTCGTCAGATTGGATGGCTATGGAGCAAGAGAGAGGAATATCTGTGACTACCTCGGTTATGCAATTCCCTTATAAAGACAAAATCGTAAACTTGCTCGATACGCCTGGCCACGAGGACTTCTCTGAGGACACATACCGTACCTTGACTGCTGTTGATTCCGCTTTGATGGTGATAGACGGGGCTAGGGGGGTAGAGCCGAGAACCATAAAGTTAATGGACGTCTGTCGCCTCCGACAGACGCCCATCCTTACTTTTGTGAATAAGTTGGATAGAGAGTCTAGAGATCCTATTGAGTTGTTGGATGAAATAGAGTCCGTACTCAACATTCGTTGTGCCCCAATCAATTGGCCCCTAGACAGCGGTAAGGCTTTTCGGGGTATTTATGATTTAAGGAACGACGCGATCCTCTGTTATGTTCAGGGCAAAGGTGACCGAATTTACGATTATCCAGTAATCAAGGGTTTAGCCAGTGACCAGGCGGCGGAATTTCTCGGTTCGGAGCATTCTCGGATCTTAGATGAAATTGAATTGGTGCGCGGCGCTAGTAATGAATATTCACAAATTGAATTTGAGTCAGGAGAGTTGAGTCCGGTCTATTTTGGGACGGCGCTAGGAAATTTTGGTGTTAAGGAGTTAGTAGATGGTTTTGTGGAGAACGCTCCTCCTCCCCAAGCCCGACAGGCTGAACACAGGCTTGTTGATCCGGCGGAATCGAAATTCTCCGGTTTCGTTTTTAAGATCCAGGCCAATATGGACCCAAAACATAGGGATAGAATTGCATTTTTGAGGGTTTGCTCGGGCACCTACAAACAATCAATGAAAATGCGTCACGTTCGAGTCAACAAGGACGTTAAGATTGCAGACGCCGTAACCTTTATGGCAGGAGATAGAGTTCAAGCCGAGTCGGCGGAGGTCGGCGATATTATTGGGCTCCACAATCATGGAACGATTCAAATCGGCGACTCTTTTTCGGAGGGAGAAATTTTAAATTTTGTCGGCATACCTAACTTCGCTCCCGAGCTTTTTCGAAGGGTGCGAGTGAAGGACCCGCTTAAGGCCAAGCAGCTGGAGAAAGGCGTAAATCAGTTGGCAGAGGAGGGCGCGACGCAGGTTTTTAAACCGGTGGCGCGCAATGAATACCTGATCGGCGCGATCGGTGTGCTCCAGTTTGACTTGGTTGCTTTCAGACTGCTGAGCGAATATCAAGCGGAATGCGTTTGGGAGCCAGCAAATATCTCCGCAGCACGGTGGGTCTACTGTGATGATTCAAAGAAACTATCGGATTTCAAAGCGAGAAACGAGGCTAGTTTGGCGATTGATGGGGGCGGTTACTTAACCTATCTGGCGAGTAGTAGAGTTAATTTGCAACTTACTGAAGAACGTTGGCCAGAAGTTCGATTTACCGAGACGAGAGAACATTAAGGCGAGTGAAACAAAAAGATTCCGATATCTCACGTGAACTTCGCCGACTATCGGAGGGCGAAGATAACGAGTTTGAAATTGCCGTCGCTGTTGGTCGAACATTTGACGAGAACTGCAATTTTAATGACCTTGACGGGGCAATTCGAAAGTTAGCGCTTCCCCTAGAGTCCGAGGCTAGTAGAAGCTTGGGGGTGTATATTGATTTTCTTGGGCACATTGGATTCAAAAGTCATTCACTAGAAAGGGTCGACCTGGCTCATAGTAGTCTGGCTTGGGCCTTGGCTGAAAAAAGGGGTTTGCCGATTAGTCTCGCTATCTTATTTATTGAGTTAGCGAGAAGGCTGGGATTTGATTCTTTTGGGGTTAATTATCCCGGACATTTTCTTTTGTCGATATCGGGTTCACTTGTAGATCCATCAACGCTCTCTGTCTTAGACAGAAAAACGTTATCAAGCAGGTTGAAAGGAGCAGATATAGAATTGCTAGATCAGCCGGCCTCTCCAGCGGTGATCGCAATGAGAATGCTGAACAATATCAAGAATCAGTATCTTCAGAGCAATAGCTTAGACCTAGTTCTCCAAGTCCTTGACTATCAGGAGGCACTTTCCTATTCACACGTTGAATTCAATGGTCAAATCCATTTTGAACGAGGAGAGACCTATGGGGCTTTAGGGAGAGCTGAGTCTGCCGTGATTCAATATGAATTAGCTCTAAATTGCACTGATAATCCATCTTTAAAAGAGGCATGCAGGCGGCGAATGGAATTCTTTAAAGGAGCATCAGAGGTTCTCCATTAAATCAGGAATTCCTCTTAGTCGTCCTCATACGGATTGTTTTTGTTGAGCTTTATGGGTTTAGCAAACCCAGGCAGTTTGATTTCCTCACCCGATATGATTAGATCTTCAGGTTCTATTACCCCCTCCCCAAACATATAAATGGGTTTTGTCCCGCTTTCATCCGCATTCTCGTCATATTCTGCAAATCTGGCTTCGGTGGCTTCTCGTTTTCGCATAAATTCAGCCATTTTATTTTTCCCCCATCGACGATTGAGCATCTCTTCTGTTTGAATTGGTGATAAGAAAAGACCAGTTGCATTATTTCCGCCAAATCCCTTGGAGTTGACAAAGGCTGAACGACAAGCGGTCATGTCGATTTCGGTATGCTTCATAGAGATATTTAGGCCTTTTTGGTGCACATCACTAGCAATATGATCGATTGTTGTGATACCAGGCACGATGCCATCTGCCCAGGCTCCCAATATGGCAATGAGTTGATCTGCTCCGGCGGGTGCCATGGAGTGGCCTAGATAGCATTTAACTGCCCCGATTAACCAATTTTCTATGCCAAACTCCTGCGCTAGCGAACTGAGGATGTGTGACTCAGTGACCCTATTTTGAGGTGTCCCTGTTCCATGGGCCTGCATATAAGTACCTGTCTTAAGGATCTGCTCACCCAAGATCGCCTTAGCAGTTGATAGGGCGTTTGCCATGGTTATGTAATTGCCAATACCAGGACCAGGAATCGATTTCTTATAACCGTCAGCATTTACAAAAACATCGCCGACGGCTCCTAGGTTTCTAGCTCCGACTTCTAGAGCGAGTTCGTCATCCATCAAGACGATCCAGATGGAAGCTTCAGCGACGGTGAAACCTGAATTCGAGGAAAAAGGCCGGCACGCACGTTGATTGTCACAGACATCACTGTTGTCGAGGGTTTTGAGGCTCTCGTCGTCAGCTAGCGCTCCCATCACTCGATATCCTTCGATTACCTGGGGTTGAACCGGTGCTTCTGAATTTCCCACTACAACAATTCTTTTGTTGCCCGTTCTGATATCGTCCATCCCCCTTTTGACGTTGTACAAGAAAGTAGCGCAGGCGCCGATGATGCCCGCGGTCTCGCCGACTGAGCCAAGTACGTATGCGTTGACGAAGTCACCAGCCATTTCTGGGAGACCAAGGGCACAATGTTTTGAAGAGGGTCTTTTGCCGATCAGAGCATTTTGAAGTAAGCCACCATAACTTTCCTCGTCTAATTGACCCATCGCGGAGCCTGAATAAACGGCTATTTGATCGGGCGGCACCATATTTCTTAACTGGTCAATGCTGAAACCAGTAGATCGAATGGCATCAGAGGCCGCGTAGATCGTCATTTGCAAAGCTCTGGGATGGCTTCTGCTCGCGTAAAGGGAGCCAGGATCAAAACCGCTGGGCAGTTGACCCGCACTCGTTACTTTTGATTCTCGATATTCTGGTAGCAGAACATCTATTTGTTCTTGTGTTTTTACTCTAAGAACATCGTTCTCGGAGTCTGGGATATTAAGTCGGCTTCTTAGTGAGTCAGGAATATTTTTTTTCGTTAGACTAAATTCGCTTTGTTCGCTATCGGAGGCGAGAAAGGAGAGTGGCGTTTGCCAAAGGACTTTGCTTGTGTCAAAGGCTTCTATTTTTCTGATTAGCGTATGGTTAAGAATATATTGCCTATCACTCTCGTTTATGGATTCAGTTTTTTCGCGGTTCATCAGCTTGGCCAGAGAAAGATAGGTCCTTTCCTGTTTCTCTCTGGAGAGTGAGTCGATCACCAGTCTCCTATAGGCATGATGACCGCTCACCCTGCCGGCAGGATTGATTCCCCCCGCTCCGATAATCAAGGGTATGGCTGTGTTTTTCCCCGTTGTGCTGGCCATTATGGTGCTAAATTTTCGCTAAGCTTGTTCAAGTGCGATAGCCGTTGCCTCTCCGCCGCCAATGCAAAGGGCCGCGACTCCACGCTTCAGACCTTTTGCCTTCATGGCATGCGCTAATGTGACGATTAATCGACTGCCAGTAGACCCTATTGGGTGGCCTTGGGCGCAGGCTCCACCGAATATATTGACCTTTTCAGGATCGAGCCCCAGTTCCTTTATGGTAAGCATCGCTACCATGGCGAAGGCCTCATTTATTTCAAACAAGTCGACTGATTCTATCGGCCACTCCAACCTATCTAGTAAGGATGTGATTGCGCCGATCGGGGCCAGTGTGAATTCGCTTGGGTGAATCGAGTGAGTAGCATGCCCAACTATCTTCGCTAGATATCCGTCCTTACCGTCCACTTTTTTGCTTGTGAGTAATAATGCGGAGGCTCCATCAGAAATCGATGATGAGTTCGCTGCGGTGATGGTACCACCGGCTTTAAAAGCTGGTCGGAGTGTCGGGATTTTATCAAGTTTGGCTTTTCCGGGCTGTTCATCATTAAATATCTTTTCTCCTTTCACTTCCATAGCCGCAATTTCCGTTTCGAGGCTGCAATTTTTAATTGCGGTTTGTGATCGTTTCACCGACTCAATTGCATATTCGTCCATTTCTTCTCGCGTGAGTTGAAATTTATCCGCGGTCTCTTGAGCGAAGGAGCCCATTGAATCGCCAGTCTCTGCGTCCTCCAAGCCATCGGTAAACAGAGAATCTCGTGTGTCTGAGTGCCCCATTCGCAGGCCTGATCTAGCATTTCCGAGAAGATATGGCGCGTTGCTCATACTCTCCATCCCCCCGGACAAGACTGTGTCGGCGCTACCGCTGCGAATCAGATCGAAAGCTAGCATGGTGGCCTTCATTCCAGAGCCACAAACCTTATTGATGGTTGTTGCTCCACATTGATCGGGGATCCCAGCCAATCTCATCGCTTGCCTGGCTGGTGCTTGTTTCAATCCGGCGCTTACTACATTGCCAATCAGCACTTCATCGATTCGGTCTGCCTCAACGGAGCTTGTATCTAGGGTCTTTTGAATCGCCGCGGCTGCAAGCTCTGGAGCTGAAAAGGAGCTTAAATTCCCCATAAAACTTCCTATGGGTGTTCTTGCGCCAGATACGATGAAAACTTCATTAGTCATATAATCCTTCCTATTGATGTTCTTTAAAACGGGGTATTAATTCAGCAAAATTGCACGGGCGGAAATTGATGTCCAATTGGTTTTTTATGATGTGGTCCCAGCCAAGTTCGACCGCTTTTGACGATCCTGGAAGACTAAAGATAAGCGTTGCATTCGCTAATCCAGCAAAAGCCCTGGATTGAATAGTAGATGTGCCGATTTCGTTGAACGAGAGTTGTCGGAATAATTCTCCGAACCCAGTTATTTCTTTATCTAAGAGAGGGCCTATCGACTCCGGGGTGCTATCTCGTCCAGTAAAACCCGTGCCTCCCGATGTGATAATTACCTGAACCTCAGGATCAAAAATCCAGGCAGACGTTATCGCTCTTATTTGAAAAATATCGTCTTTAGAGATAAGGCGCTCCTTTAACCTGTGATTCTCTGATAACAAACGCCCCTGCAGAATATCCCCAGATTTGTCTTCCGAAAGGGTTCTCGTGTCAGAAATAGTAAGCAGACAGCAAGTTAGATGCGACATATCGTCAATTGCGTAGGTAACTTCAAATGGCTAAAGTACCGGTATTCTACACGTAGTCAAATGTCAGTGGTAAAACAGATCATTGAAGGGGACCGTCTTTTCTTAAGGGCGGAAAGTCAAGCAAAGGATTTTTCGCTTTTTCCAGAGAGCGCGAGAGAATCTATGAGAATTCTGGGTATTCTGCCGCAGGAAAGAATTCTGGCTGAGACAGAAATCCTAGATAGTCTCACCATAGACGCGTACATCGAAAGAGTAGTAAGTCCAGCAGAAGACCAAAAAAGAACCGCGGCTCCGGAAGTCATTCTTGATTTGGGTAAGGCAGTTGAACGTGAATCAGAGGGGCCATATTTTCAGGCCATCTTACAGATGGAATTTGCTCCCGGAGTTTTCAGAAACGTAGGTATTATTGCTCAAGACAGGCGTTTCGATTTGGGGAGCTGGATGCCTCAACATCATTTGCGTGCTGCGGAATTCGTCAAGTATTGCTCCACTCGTTCGCTTCCTATTGTCAGCTTCATGGATACTCCAGGAGCAGATCCTAAAGAGGAGGCAAACGCTAACAATCAGGCCCACTCAATATCGAGATTGATAGCAGAAATGAGTGATGTTGATGTTCCCAACGTCGGTGTTGTTTATGGCATGGGTTACTCTGGTGGTGCGATACCGTTAGCGGCAAGTAATTTGATTTTATCTCTGAGAGATGCCGTGTTTAGCACGATTCAACCCGCGGGGTTGGCAAGTATCGCCCGCAGATTGAACCTGTCGTGGCAACAGTGCGCCAAGTACGTTGGTGTTTCAGCTTTTGAATTGTTGGGTCAAGGAAACGTAGATGCGTTGGTGGACTATGCTCCGTCGGATCCAGATAGCCAGCGAGAGAATCTTCGTCTAGCTATTGTTACCAGCATCACAAGTATTGAGGAACGAACAAAAAAATACGTATCTGAGGAGCCATCAATACTTGAGCACTATGCACAAAGCTTACAACGTTATCTCAATCCCTCTGAGCAGCTTAAAGCAATACAAAAGTCTTCACGGCTATCTGTAGCCAATAGTCCTACGGAATACGCAAACGTTTTTGGTTTTGCTTATCGTTACCTTAGATACCTCAAGGTGCGCAACCGAATCAAATCGACCACCGAGAAACAGTACGGGCGACTTTCGGAACAGGAGAGCCCCAAGGGGGAGCTGCAAAGCCGAGCTGATCGCGAAAGAAGAGAAACGTTCTTACTCTGGCTGCAGGACCCTGACAGGGTTATATACGACGATGCAGTATCCAAATCGTGGCGTAATTATCAAGAAAAGCGGCAGGCAATGAATGATGAAAGAGGACGATTGGCCCAGTTTATCTTCGGAGAGCCAAAGCAGAACTACGAAAATGCGCGCAGCAATCTTCTATCGACCGTTGGCTCTTTTCTGTACAACCGTTGGAAGAAGGAGTCGAAAGGTAATTTAGGCGCCCTTCTGGAGTATTTAAAGGACGAAACTGCCACTCGACAGATAATTCAAGTTGGAGAAATTGATAATTTCGACGGGTTAATCTCTGCGATAAATGGCAACGAGGATTTACGAAGTCAGTTCAGGGAGCTTTTCTCTCATGAGGGTAAAAAAATCTTGGACAAGCCAAAGGGGGACGCAGGCTCTCCAGCTTTTATAAAAAAGCAATTGGTAACAGAGCTCAATATGATTATTACAGGGCCGTCACTAAAGGGTTCTGTGGAATCTATTGCGAGTTCAATCGAGGAAAATAGACTTTATCTGCACGACGTATTGCCCAACTTTGTAGACGAGCCAGTGATCGGAAGTAGGCCCGTTGCTATATCAGAGGCTTCGGTCTTAGACCTTCTTTTAAACGAGGAGCTTCGTGCAGATTTTATTGGGGAGTGCGAAGATCTTTTGATTTTCGATACTGTCTATGACCACTTCTTGGGGAGTCTGTCTTCTATAGCTTCAGAGGCTCAAGTTGATAAAGCGTTATCTCAAGCCAGTTTGGTCTCATTATTGGATGAGGCTTTGCAGGATCGTTCTATTGAAGGACAGTTCGATAGCGACCTGAGAACTCGGTTCATAGACTGGTTGGAACGAATAAGTTCAACTTCCGGCTATCGAGAATTTTTAATTTCTGTTGAGAGCTGGAAGAAACAAACTTACCCCCATATCGCTGACGCCTTATTCGTGGTTGTTTCTCACGTCTTTAGCAGCTTGTTGACTTCACTTCTGAACTCAGAAAGATACGGAAAAAATTATCAGGGACGGATAAGTCCGAGGACCATTGGACGGCGCAAGGATTTTTGGAATCGACTGGATATGGCTTACAACGACCTGCAGCTCCAGCAGGTCCTTCAAAGTAAAAAGAAGGAAAGCAAATTCACTTCTGATGATTTCATTCAAAAGTATCTAGTAGGGTGGAAAGAAATGAATCGGGATCTGCTAAGTGCAGATCCTTGCGTTTTTCCAGGTTTTCGTCTGTCGATCGAGGCGGCTCTTAATAAGAACATTCCTCCATGTGGAGTCGTGACCGGTATCGCAGGATGGAAAGAGACTCCTGAAGTGGATATCGGCGTGATTATCTCTAATGTAGAGTTCCAGGCTGGTGCATTTGATATGGCCAGTGCAGAAAAGGTTATTAAGCTTCTGACGGAATGTGCCAGACAGCATCTTCCGGTGGTGGCGTTTATCTCTTCTGGTGGTATGCAAACAAAGGAGGGGGCAGGAGCACTATTTTCGATGGCGGCTGTAAACGATCGAATAACTCGATTCGTTCGTGATCATGATTTACCTTTTATTGTCTTTGGTTACGGGGATTGTACTGGTGGCGCTCAGGCTAGCTTCGTAACCCATCCGCTAGCGCAAACCTATTACTT
>CACOYI010000039.1 GCA_902631405.1 K189A clade bacterium
TTTTCAATAGTTTCAATAACATGTGGTATCAGGACAGGCGCTAGCGCGACGATGATATCTGTTGTCATCGCCTCATCGTGATTCGTACTGAAGCTCTCGATGTTTGCCCATCGCGCCGTTATTTCAATCCGATCTGATACCGTTTCTGTTTGTTCTTGGGAGAGCAGAGACGCACCGATTAGGCATACTTTTGGTCTCCTACCAGTCTTCTTCTCGATCGCAGGTTGATCTCCTATCGTCGTCTCTGAGCTTAGTTTCTCCTGTAATTCCGCGTCTGTGAGAGTAATGAGACGCGAGATGGTATAACCCAGGTCGGTCAATTGCTTTATTTTTTTGAGCCTCGATAGTTGCTCCTCGCTGTAGAATCGTGTCTTGCCATTCTTATAAGTCGGTTTGAAGTCATATCGGCGCTCCCATGCTCTCAAACGCTCGACGGCCACGCCGGTTAGCGCGGCCACTGTGCCAATTCGATATAGATCCTCTGATACGACGTTGTTCATGGCGTGTTTCTTTATGGGGGCATCAATTGTAACGGTCTGTGAGGTTTTGTACAGGACAAATACGCGCCGATATCGCTGTTCGATGAGACGGCCCAGTACATCTAATACATATGGTTCTTGCCGAGTAGCAATGATTAAATCATTGACTTAATATCCAAAGTCATTCGTTTTGGGGAAATAGAGAAGGGCTATGTTAAATAATTTGGGTTTATTCCTTTCAAAAAGGGCGTTCTTGTCTCCGGAAGTGGAAGGCTATGTTGAGTCAGACGGTAGCCTAAGGCTGACCTACACTGAGTTGAATAACCGCTCCAATCAGGTTGCCAACGCGTTTGTTAAGGCGGGCATCAAAAAAGGTGAGCGAGTAGGACTTTTGCTTATGAATTCCAGCGAATTTATGGAAGCTTATTTCGCATTGGCCAAGATCGGTGCAGTTGTTGTTCCTCTAAATTGGCGCCTTGTTGCTGACGAACTCGAATTCATTTTGAAGGATAGTGGAACCAAAAGGCTCATATTCGACAACGAGTTTGTTGAGACGGTTTCAGATCTTCAGAGCCGAGGAGACAAGACAGATATTCTTCAATGGCTCCAAGTTTGTGATAAAGGGGAGGCAGCCTTCTTTGCTGATGATTATCGGGCTTTTCGTGATGCGGAAGGAGACACAGAACCGGAAGTGACTGCTTGCGATGACGACATGCTTTATATCATGTATACCTCGGGAACGACTGGCCTGCCGAAAGGTGTAGTTCATACTCATCACACGGCTATTTGGGGTCTTTTCTCCATTGCGGCGACCGCGAACTACAATATTCCGGAGCGGTTTTTGGCATGTTTACCAATGTTTCATGTTGGAGCCCTCACACCCCTGGCGGTAAATGTCTATCGAGGCGTCACTTCGGTAGTCATGAGATCTTTCGACCCTGTGGCGGCTTGGAAGATAATCGAGAGTGAGAAAATAACGAGCGCATTGTGCGTACCAGCGATGCTCAATTTCATGGTTCAGGTACCTAATTTCGAGGATTTTGACAGATCCACTTTGCGTTGGATTATGACGGGGGCCGCTCCAGTTCCTGTTGCACTTACCCAACAATATCAATCGATGGGTATCAGTATTCAGCAAGTTTATGGATTGACTGAAACATGTGGGCCAGCATGTTTAATGGATGGAGAGGGAGCCATAAAGAGACCCGAATCGACAGGAAAAGCCTTTTTCCACACTGAAGTGAAAATTGTTGATGATGATGGAAATGACTGCCCTGCAGGAACTGCTGGAGAGGTGCTGGTTCGTGGAGAGCACATCATGACAGAGTATTGGAATCGCCCTGACGCGACAGCGGAGACGCTGGTCAATGGTTGGTTGCGTACTGGAGATGTAGCGATGATGGATGAGGAAGGTTATGTCTCGATACAAGACCGTATAAAGGACATGATTATTTCCGGTGGAGAGAACGTTTATCCCGCCGAAATTGAGGGCGTTCTTATGTCGCATGAATCGATTGCCGAGGCTGCTGTTATTGGCCAAGAGAGTGAAACATGGGGAGAGTCCCCTCTGGCGATCGTCGTAAAAACAGACGAATCTCTTAGCACCGCAGAAGTTCTTGAGTATTGCCAAGGTAAATTAGCGAGGTTCAAGCAACCCAAAGCTGTCGAATTTATTGATGTAATTCCCCGAAACCCTAGCGGAAAAATTCTAAAACGAGTGCTTAGAGAGCAATATCCGGCAAAGGCGGATGTATAGTCTCCTATTAAATTTCTAGAATAAGAGATGGAGCTAGAGGATTTAGAAAGGCGACTCAAGCTATTTTGTGAAGACAGGTATCAGTCGGCTGTTGAAATCGACGAGCTGACGATCATGCCGGGGCACGCTGGCTTTGCTTATGGATTCCGCGTCTCAACCGAATTAAAGCAGGAGTCTTGGTTCATTAGATTTCCTCCTCCGAATGTCAATTGGGTGGGCACTGCAGATGTTTTGCGTCAAGTCGAAGTTTTAAATGCACTGGATAAAACAGATGTGCCCCATTGTAGCGTTAAATGGTCAGGGCCGGATCTGGAGTGGTTTGGTTGCCCTTATTTTGTGGTGCCGCTTCTGGAAGGAGACGTCCTCCGTCTGGGAGAGGATGATTGGGGGTCCTCATTAAGCCGAACACAGTTGGAGAATTTTGGGCGCCAGGCGATGGAGGCCCTAGCCAAGATTCACAAGGTCTCGGTAGAAGAAGTGCCGTACCTAGGGGATCCGGTCCCTTTTGAGGACGACGTGACTAGGTGGGACAAGTTTGTCGACAGGGCGGCTGAACCTCAGCGTATTTCAGCCGCAGGAGAGGTGAGAAAACGACTAATCGAATCGATACCAAGCGATGCGCCCGTGGGTATCTTTCACGGAGACTTTCAAACCGCAAATCTATTTTCGTCTGAGAATGCCAAATTACTCGCCGTAATAGACTGGGAATTAACTGGGATAGGTGCAACACTCAATGATGTCGGCTGGATTTGCACATTCAGTGACCCGCTTGCATGGGGAAGTGAATCATCTAGACCTTACTTTTTAGAACCAGAAACGCTGATCACATTCTATGAAGATGCGCATGGTCAAGCAGTGGAGAGTATTGAGTGGTATAGGGCGCTTGCTGCGTACAAGTTTTCGGTAATAAGCGGGTTTAACTTGAGTCTTCACCGTCGCGGGAAAAGGGTTGATGAAACCTGGGAACAAACGGCGCTATCGATGCAACCTTTGATGGAAAGGGCGCTAGATCTCTTAAACTAGATCGAGCTTTTATGACACCTCCAGCTCTGGGTGTTCCCTTGTTTCAATTAAGCTAGTCGAGCGCTTAACTTCAAACCCACCTTTGATTAGTGAAATTATTATTTTGCTTGAAGGAGCGGTGGTGGGTAGATAAGTTAAGGTTATTAGTAAATCTGGGGAAAAATGATGGAACGAATGAGTCTCGAACATGAAGGCAAAGTGGCGCTGCTAAGATTTAATCATCCGGAGGTCATGAATGCTATAGGTGGTCAGATGTTGCGCGACTTTGTCGAGGCGATTGAAGAAGTCAAAGCTAGAGGCACTGAGACTCGCTGTTTAATGATCACGGGCTCTGGAAGAGCTTTCTGTGCGGGCGCAAATCTGCAAGATGACGACTCTGGAAAAAAATCAAAAGAGGCTGGCGCTTCTTTAAGAAACAGTTATCACCCTCTGATGTTTGAGATTCGTGACCTTGGCATGCCGGTTGTGACCGCTGTCAATGGTGCAGCTGCCGGGGTAGGAATGAGTTTCGCGATGATCGGCGACATTGTTTGCGCTTCCAAGCAGGCCTACTTTCTCCAAGCTTTTGCTCGAATCGGTCTTATACCAGACGGTGGGGCGACCTATTTGCTTCCCCGCTTGGTGGGTTGGGGAAGAGCTATGGAATTATCGATGTTGGCCGAGAAGTTGCCCGCCGAAACTGCGCATGAATGGGGTTTAGTGAATAGGTTGTTCGATGACCAGGACAGCTTGGATGCTGGGTCTCTGGAAATTGCAACAAAACTAGCGAATGGACCCAAGTCTCTTTCTTTGATCAGGAAGGCTTATTGGCAGACTTGGGGTAATGGATACGAACAACAATTAGAGTTAGAGGCTCAATTACAGAATGAAGCTGGCAGAACCCAGGATTTTAGAGAAGGGGTGAGTGCTTTCCTAGAAAAGCGCGATGCGAATTTTGGTGGTCAGTAGGGATTGCCTATATCGAGAAGGGAGGCTCTAGATGAGTATTAAAGATCGTGTAGCACTTGTGACCGGTGGCGGCAGAGGCGTTGGAAAAGGTATTTCTCTTTCACTGGCAGCTGCGGGGGCCTCGGTCGCTGTGAATTATCGAAGAGACGAGGAATCGGCTGCAGAAACAGTCAGGGAGATTGAGGCACTCGGTGGTAAAGCGATCGCCTTTTCTGCCTCGGTCGATGATTATGAGCAAAATGCCCAGATGGTGGCTGATATCGAGCGTGATCTTGGGCCTGTCTCCATACTCGTGAATAACGCTGGTATTGCGAGTCGTGGGCGGTCCGTTGTGGACACAGATCCCGAAGAGATGAGACGTGTTGTAGCGACTCATGCGTTCGGTCCTCACTACTTGGCAGCGTTAACCTTGCCCAAAATGAGAACACTGGGCAGAGGCGATATTGTAATGATTTCGAGTGTTGCCACTCGATCCCTAGGGCCTAATGGTGCGCCCTATAATATGGGGAAAACGGCAATGGAGGCGCTGGCTTATACTCTGGCAAAGGAGGAGCGCGAACATGGGATCAGAGTGAATATTGTAGCCCCCGGTCTCGTTGACACAGATATGGGACAGAGGTTGATTAAAGCTGTACAAGGGGTTGATGACATACGCTCACTCGATCAGAGCATGCCCTTTGGTCGCGTTTGTCAGCCAGAAGATGTTGCCAACGTGGTCAGGTTTCTGGTGAGCGATGAAAACTCTTACCTGACCGGCGAACGCCTGTATTGCGATGGAGGAGGCCAGTTACTGCGCTAGCTTATCCCGGATCGGGAATTTTGCTAGCAGCCTAGATCTCTCTGCTTTTGCATCCAAGATCGGCTGCTCGCGATAAGTTTGAACCTCCTCTGGGGTCAGAGGTTTAAAAGCGTCAGAAAGGCTTTTGTCGCCCATCGTGAATAAAATCCGGTTGACTACCTCAGCGAGTTCCACGTCGGTTAGCGGTGAGTTTGCCGATCCTGGGACCCTGATCAAATAGGCGCGTCCCTCATTCGAGGACAGAAAATTTCCCACAAAACCTTTCAACGCAGGGACGTCGCCAAGTCCTCTGCCATCCTTGGCATGACAGCCTTGACAGTTAAGCATGTAGTTCAACTGTGCCCGGTTCTTGTCTAATTCCATGGGTTCAAGACGAGATGCCGCATTTATTTCTACTATCCAGAAGAAAGAGAAAAGAAAGAGAAGGGTCCTCATAAAAGAGCTTTGAGATGTGCGATACAAGAGTTACCAAGCGATTCTAGGTCATAGCCGCCCTCTAGTACCGAAACAACGCGGCCGTCAGAATACTGCTCTGAAAGACGAGCGATCTCTGAAGTAATCCAGTAAAAATCGTCTTCGGTCAGACTGATTTCAGATAGCGGGTCTTGTTGATGGGCATCGAAGCCTGCCGAAATAAAGACTAAGTTCGGCCGATGTTTTTCGATCGCAGGAAACCACGTGCGTTCAATTTCTTTCCTAAATTCGTCTCCCTGAGTCCCCGAGCGAAGGGGTGTGTTCACTATATTTGGTCTATTTAGGTCATAAAGTCGGTTAGGATACCAAGGGTGCTGAAAGCTAGAGCAAACGAGTATTTCTGGCCTATCTTTGCAGATATCAACGGTGCCGTTACCGTGATGTACGTCGAAATCAAGTATTGCAACACGATCAATTCGCTCGAGATCTAGGGAGTTAATCGCGCTGATTGCCACGCTATTCAATAAACAAAAACCCATTGCAGAATTGATTTCCGCGTGATGACCGGGCGGGCGAACTGCGCAAAACACACGCTTACAGCGTTCTTCGATGATATCTAAAACGCCGTCCCAAACGGCTCCTGCGGCAAGATGGGCTGCCCTCATACTGTGTGGACTAAACCATGTATCGGGGTCGAGTTGTATTATTGGATCAGGAGTTTGGCGTGATAAGTAAGCACAGTGTTCAGGATGGTGAGCTTTTCTTATCAGATCTATGGAGAGAGGTTTCGGTATTAAAAGGGGATGATCATCCAGCATTCCTTCCGACTCCATGATCCTCAGAAGATGGGTCAATCTATCAGGTCTCTCAGGGTGCCCTTCGGGGACTTCGTGTAGGGTACAATCTCGGTGGCTGTAGATGTGCATTTGCCTATATTAGCGGCTGCAATGTATTAGGAAATATTTTTGTTAATTAGCATTTTCTTCAATCCGGAAAGCGGTTTAGGTCGATATCGGGGGTCCGAGGGGTGAATAGTCTTCAGGCTGTATTTGACCAGGGAGTCGAGAAAATATTCGTAGGTGGAAGCAGTAACGAACCGAAAGGGCTGCTCAAAGAGATCTCTGAGCTTCAACTACCCGATAATTTAGAGTTCATTCAATTTCCGCTACCGGGGCTTAATGAATTTGATTTTACATCGCTTGGGCCCACGCAGAAGGTAACGACATTTTTTATGAGTTCCGTTTTGTCTAAAGCGGATCCCGCTCGAGTGAATTATCTCCCGATGCAAATGCGATGGGTGTTCGATTACTTAGAAAGAAACACTGATATGTGTTTGCTTCAGGCGGCTTATGATCGGGAGGGGGAAATTCGGTTTGGCCCGAATGTAGACTTTTGTGACGCAGTATTGGCCAGTAAGGCGAAGGTGGTCGTTGAAATCAATCGTGATTTTTTGGCGCCACTTGGTAGCCAATTAGTCCCGAAGGATCGCGTCGACTTATTTGTTGAGTCACGAGAGCCTCTATCTCTGCAAAGAGCCCCAAGTGTAGACCCAGGTGCTGAGAGGATAGGGCAACTAGTTGCTGATTTAATAAATGATGGAGATTGCATCCAAACGGGAATTGGTGCGATACCAAGCGCGATTCTGGCGAAGTTAAAAGATAAGAACGATTTAGGACTACACGGTGGTTTGATCGATGAGGGCTCAATGGCGCTCATTAGAAACGGAAATGTGACCGGGGAGAGAAAACGTATTGATCGGGGGTTTTCAGTAACTGGTATGGCTCTCGGAGAGAGTTCGCTTTACGAAACACTTATCAATGAATCGACTGTGTTGTTTCGAGGGGCAAACTACACTCACGAGGTGGACACGATCAAAGAGCTCGATAATTTTGTCTCGATAAATTCTGCTATAGAGGTGGATTTATTTGGGCAAGTCAATTCGGAGTTCGCCGGAGGCAAGCAATTATCAGGCACGGGCGGGGCAGTTGACTTCATGCGAGCTGCAAAAACATCGTCAGGGGGTAGATCCATTATTGCGATGAATGCAACTGCGAAGGGAGGTAAAAAATCTAAGATTGTACCGAAGGTAGAGATGGTTACTGCTCTTCGGACGGATGTCGATATAGTGGTAACTGAATTTGGTGTCGCGCGCATAAAGGATCTACCTGTAAAAGAGCGGGGCAGGGCTTTGGTAGAAATTGCCGCACCTGAATTTAGAGATGAGCTACTGGCAGATCCGCTATTCGATTAGCCCAAGTTGGGAAAGAAAAAAGGTATATTCCTCTGCGAGTTCATAAAGAGAATCAAACCGACCTGATTTTCCTCCATGGCCTGCTTCCATGTTTGTTTTGAGAAGCAAGAGATTGTTATCAGTTTTCATATGGCGCAATTTGGCCACCCATTTAGCCGGTTCCCAATAGGTCACTCTGGGGTCGTTTAAACCCGCTGTCACGAGCAAAGGTGGATATCTCATCTCTCGCACGTTGTCGTAGGGCGAATAACTTTGAATATTTCGAAACGCTGACTTATCGGTAATCGGATTACCCCATTCTGGCCATTCCATCGGTGTGAGAGGTAGGGATTCGTCCATCATCGTATTCAAAACGTCCACAAAAGGTACATGGGCGGCGGCTGCGCCGAAAAGTTCTGGCGATTGATTGATAGCGGCACCGATCAACTCACCACCAGCGCTGCCACCGCTTATGACGATTTTCCCTTCGGAGGTGTATTTTTTTTCTATCAATGCCTTCGCGATGTCAACAAAATCGTTAAACGTGTTAATGCGCTTATCCAGCTTGCCAGATGTGTACCATTCATAGCCTAGATCGTCGCCACCTCTTATATGGGCAATTGCAAAAATAAAACCCCTGTCCAAGAGGCTAAGTCGATTGGTTGAGAAATTTGGGGGTATAGAGAGTCCATAAGCACCGTAACCATAGAGATATAGCGGCGCTTTGCCGTCTAATGTTGTATTTCGATGTCTGACAAGGCTGACCGGGATTTTTGTTTTATCGCGAGCCTCCACCTTCACTCTTTCCGTTATGTAAAGTTCCGCCGTGTAGCCGGTTGGAACCTTTAGTTGTTTGCGGGTTACGGTATTATGCGAAGCAATCTCGTAGTCGATCACGCTATCTGGTGTGACCATAGAACTGTAGTTCAGGCGAAGAAAAGACGAGTCGTGTACAGGATTGGTTCCGAGCGACACCGTGTAGCTTTCTTCTGAAAAAGAAATGGGTTCAGTTTCATTGGTTAAGTAGTCCTTGATCAGAATTTGATCCAACCCGTTCTTGCGGGTACACACGATCAGATGACTTTTAAGACAAAGGAAATCGGTAATGTAGGTTGATGGGTCTCCTTCTACCAATAACGTCCAGCTTTCTTCCCTAAAGTCGGTTACGGGCGCAGAAAAAATATCAAAATTAGGATGTCGTTTGTTGCTTCTAAAGAAGAATTTGTCATCACGGTGATCAACATCATATTCGTGCCCCTCGCGCCTTACGCTAATTAACTGGGGCTCTGAATCGAAGTCGTTCCTCCTGATGAAACGCGTCTCGCTGGTTACATGATCCGAACAGCCTAAAAATACGTAATCCTCAGATTGACTTAAGGACATGCCAAGAAAAAAACCTGGATCTTTCTCCTCGATTATCACCTTAGGAGGTGAATTCTCCAGAGGTTGATGGGAGATACGATAAGGCCGCCATTCGTCATTTACGCTTGTAAAAAGGAAACCACCGCTGTCCTCGC
>CACOYI010000040.1 GCA_902631405.1 K189A clade bacterium
AAGAAATCTCGGGCAACCCTCGGCTATACACTATTTGAGAGGTTAGTCGGATAGTAAGACGAGATTCCGATGAATCGACCCATATACCTGGATTATGCGGCAACGACCCCGATAGACGAGGCGGTATTAGAAAAGATGTTGCCCTTCATGTCCCGAGAAGGTCAATTCGGAAATCCTGGTTCCTCGTCCCACGTGTACGGGTGGGAGGCACAAGAGGCAGTAGAAGAAGCTAGGTCCGTAGTTGCAGACTTAATCAACGCTGATCCTAGTGAGATATTTTGGACGTCTGGTGCTACTGAAGCTGACAACCTAGCCCTGAAAGGGATCTGTTCCGATTCTCAAGGGAAAAAGCATTTGATAACCAGCTCTTTAGAGCATAAGGCGATTTTAGATTGCTGTAGATATCTTGAAAGGCGAGGCCATCAGATAGATTACGTTCAATCAAATAAGTACGGGACTGTTACATCTGCCGAAATTACGAGCGCTATAAAAGAGGGAATTTCTTCGGTGGTTTCAATAATGCACGTAAATAATGAGCTAGGAAATATCAACCCAATAGGGGACATAGGCTCCCTTTGCAGAGAAAAAGGCCTACTGTTTCATACTGATGCGGCGCAAAGCTTTGGAAAACTCACAATAGACGTGAAAGAACAATGCCTGGACATGATTTCTGTTTCTGGTCATAAGATATATGGACCTAAAGGTGTAGGTTTCTTATTCATTAGTAAAGCTGCGCAAAAGCATATAATGCCGCAGCTCCATGGTGGTGGCCAAGAGATGTCGATGCGACCTGGCACGCTTGCGACCCATCAAATCGTAGGTCTCTCTGAGGCTGCAAAATTAATGAGCTCGTGTCAGTCTGTTGAGTTGCAACGTTTACAAGCCCTAAAGAGAGTGTTCTTGGATAACATTTCGAAACTGCCAGGTTTTTTTCTAAACAGTCACTCTGAGGACCATTTCCCAGGTATCTTTAATTTTGGCTTCTCTGGAGTCGATGGTGAAACTTTATTACTGGCCGCCTCCAAAATAGCTGTTTCTACAGGATCGGCATGTAACTCTGAAAAAATAGAGGCGTCCCATGTCCTTAGGGGCTTGGGATTAACAGAGGATCATGCGGCCTCGTCAATACGGGTTAGTTTTGGGAGGTATACGACCGCTGAAGACGTCAGAAATGCCTCCGAGGAAATTTGCACTGTTATCAATCGATTGATTGCAAGATAAGCGAGAGTATAATCCCGGAGGATTTTGATTGGCCCCCTCCGGAACCTATTTTCCGGAGCTCGGATTAAATTTCTGGAGGAAAAGATGGCTTTGGAAAGAACCTTTTCGATAGTTAAACCCGATGCTGTGGCTCGTAATTTAGTTGGGGAGATTTACTCTCGTTTCGAAAAAGCGGGTCTTAAGATTATTGCGTCTAGGATGCTTCTTTTATCAGAGGAACAGGCGGCGGGTTTTTATGCCGAACATGATGGCAAACCGTTTTATGAAGACCTTTGCGCTTATATGAGGTCCGGCCCCGTTATGATACAGGTCTTGGAGGGAGAGGATGCGATTTTAGCAAATAGAAAGCTTATGGGCGCGACGGATCCAAAGGAAGCGGAGCCTGGAACGATTCGAGCAGATTTTGCAGAGTCCATAGACGCAAATGCTGTTCATGGATCCGACTCCTCTGAATCAGCCAAAAGAGAAATAGATTTTTTCTTTCAGGAATCAGAAGTTTTCCCCCGTTAATTTTGACCTCTAATGGACCGTACCAGTATTTACAGTCTTGATCGGAAGAAGCTTTCTACAATTGTGGCGGAGAATAAACTACAGAGTTTTAGAGTAGATCAGCTACTTAAATGGTTGTATCACGATAAGGTTATAGATATGGCACAGATGACAAACTTACCGAAAAACTTTCGGAGCTGGTTGTCATCGAATTACTCTTTCGATCTTCCAAGACTTTGCGCTTTAAAGCATTCGAAGGATGGAACCAAGAAATGGTCGGTTGGTTTAGAGAGTGGGAATTTTGTAGAGATGGTCTTGATTCCCGAACGAGACAGGAACACGCTTTGTGTATCCTCTCAAGTCGGTTGTGCTCTGAAGTGTGATTTTTGCTCTACGGGCAAACAGGGATTTAAAGCGAATCTGAACACAGATGAAATTGTTGGGCAGCTCATACTCGCAAATCGTCATTTGTCTCGAGAAGGAAAAAGGGTTTCCAATATCGTTTTTATGGGGATGGGGGAGCCTTTGTTGAACTTTGAAGCGGTTAGTTCAGCCATAAACCTTTTTCAAGATGACTGCGCGTTCGGTTTGAGCAAGCGTAAGGTCACATTGAGCACCGCGGGATTAGTCCCCGGAATAATGAGAATGAAGGAAACGGTAGATTGTTCTCTAGCAATTTCACTTCATGCGCCAACGGATGCTGTGAGGAATGTCTTGGTTCCTGTTAACAGGAAATATCCCATAAAAGATCTCCTAGCTGCCGCTAGTGAATATATCGAATCGAAACAATCTCTTCGAAAATTGATCATTGAGTATACGCTTATTGAGGGTGTGAATGATTCCCCGCAGGATGCTGCTCAACTCGCCGATCTTCTGAAATCTGTCAAGTGCAAGATAAACCTTATTCCCTTCAATACGTTTGGTGGCTCAGACTATAAGTCTCCAAAAGATCGATGCGTCAAGGCGTTTCAGCGTCGTCTGGTCTCGGCGGGCCATCGAGTTATGATTAGAAGTACTCGTGGTTCAGACATCATGGCGGCTTGTGGGCAGCTGGCGGAGTTGGGCCAAAATGATGCGGATGAATCGACTGGGTGTGAGTCAGATGGGCAAAGAAAAGTGGCATTGACGTTCCGTGAATCGGCCTAGCACCTCTTGACAGGTTATATATTTTTTTGACGTTTTAGTAATGAACCAAGAACAGTTAGACGACAATAAAGTGGGTCAAGAACTTGCCCTTGCTCGAGAAGCGAAGGGAATGTCCCAGGAACAGGTCGCAGATATTTTGAATTTGACTCTTGCCAATGTGATCGCGCTTGAAAACGACGACTATGAGAGCCTGCCCGGCTGGACTTACGTGAGCGGATATCTTCGGGCCTATGCTAGGCTGTTGGGCTTAGACTCGGATAGCTTGCGAGACAAGGCTGAAGCCCGCATTCAGGGGGATGTGGAGACCTTGCAGCAATTTGAGGGCTCAAAGAATGAATCTCCAAAGTCAGTTTCGGCGGTGGTCTGGTATAAGAAATTACTCTATAAGAGGACTTTAGCTCCAATCGCTGCAGCCTCTGCCTTGTTCCTTTTTTTCTTCGCCTTAGACGCGGTTCTCGATTCAGCTGAACGTAGCTCAGTAGAGATTTCTTCGGAGAGTGAATCAGATTCAACCATCTTAGCGCTAGAAAGTGCTCGCACCGGTTTAGATTCGAACTATCCGAAGGTTGAAGGACCTTCGATCCAAGGTCGAATAGAAGATGCAGTCGTTGATAAAGCCACGCCAGGTGTGGGCGGCGAGACCAAAGATGAATTGGATAATCAGAACCTATACGAGGAAATCTCGGATAACGATATTAATAGTGAGAGACCGCAAATTACTCAGGAACTTAGCGTGAAACCAGAGGAAAAACCTGGATCTATCGATGAGGCTTTGCAGGAAGGGGAGGAAAAAGGGGTTGAGGAGATAATTTCTGTCATAGTTGAAGCGACTGAAGAGTTGGTGCAGGAAAGTTCTGAGCAAAACTTCACAGTGGAATTTCTGGGCTTCAACGAATGGGGGGAGCGAATTCTTAGTTCTGCAGGGGAAGACAGATTGAGAATTGATTTTCAAGAAGATTGCTGGGTAGAAATTCGATCCAATGATGAGAGGCTCCTCTATGCGGATTTAGGGAAAGCGGGAGAGGTCAAGGATTTTGTAGGGGAAGCTCCATGGTTTCTAAAGCTGGGATACGCTGGTGGGATATCCATATATTTAAACGGAAGTCCGGTTAAGCTCGTTCCAGCGCCTGAGGGTAGAATCACGAGATTTACACTTGATGAGGAAAAAATTGAAAGTTAAGGCGGGCAGGTTTTGCACCAAGCAGTGAGAGGCATGAGGGACATTCTGCCCGCAGACACATGGCGATGGTCCCATCTAGAAAGAAAGTTGTTTCAGCGCCTGACCGGTGCAAGTTATTCTGAAATACGACTCCCCCTGATGGAATTTACGGAACTCTTCGCGAGAGGGGTTGGAGAGGCGACGGATATTGTAGAAAAAGAAATGTATACATTATCCGACAGAGATGGCCTGTCTATTTCCCTAAGGCCTGAGGGAACAGCGAGCTGTGTGAGGGCCCTCGAAGAGCATGGATTGTTATACAACAAAACGTGCAGAACTTTTTATTCGGGGCCAATGTTTCGCTACGAAAAGCCGCAAAAAGGTAGATACAGGCAATTTTACCAAATGGGTGTTGAGGCCTTTGGTTTCGGGGGGCCTGATATTGAAGCTGAGCTTGTTCTGCTTATAACGAGATATTTCGAGGAGATAGGCTTAAATCAATATTTGAAGCTAGAGATAAATACACTTGGCTCTCATGAGGATAGGGGACGATACCGCGAAGCTCTAGTGTCGTATCTAACTCCTTTCTACCGCGAGCTTGATGAGGATAGTCAACGCCGATTATTGACGAACCCCTTGCGCATTTTGGACAGCAAAGTTGAAAAGATCAGAGATATAGTTTCTAACGCGCCAAAATTGATTGAGTTTGTTGGCGCACACGCTAGGGAACACTTTGAGAGATTTCAAGAGCTTCTATTCGAGATGAATCTCTCGTTCGAGTTGAATGACCGCTTGGTGAGAGGCCTCGACTATTATACAAATACTGTCTTTGAGTGGGTGACTGAAGAATTAGGTTCCCAAGGTGCCGTATGCGCCGGCGGAAGATATGATGGGCTTGTTGAGCAATTGGGTGGGAAATCTACCCCTGCTGTGGGCCTAGCAATGGGTTTGGATAGAATTGTCCTCCTGCATGAGAAATTCCAGGGCGATACTGGTCGACCGAGCCTTGATATATATATTTGTATCCTAGATGAATCGAAGATGGACCGGGCATTTTTCCTAAGAGAAGTTTTGAGTGATCGGCTACCGACTATCACGATTAGAGTCCATATGGGCGGTGGGAATCTCAAAAAACAACTCAAAAGGGCCGACGCCAGTGGAGCAGGATGGGCTATTCTGCATGGAGCTGAAGAGTCAGATGAAAAACAGTTAGTTCTAAAAGATCTTCGTGGAGAAAAGGGACAGATGTTAGTTTCAGTAGACGAGCTAATCGGAACTATCTGCTCGGCATAGTCGAATACAATTTGGTCAACAAAATGGGAGCGTTGGGTGTCAGATTTTCTTAGTGATGAGGAACAATCGGAGCGATTAAGAAGCTGGGTAGGCCGGTATGGTTTATGGGTTGTCTTAATGATTGTCCTTGGTATATCTGCTTATTTCTTTTTCGAATACTCTTCAGAGCAAAGACGCATTGAAAGTGAAAATAGCACGGCCCTACTTAAGCAGTTTCTCGATGCTGGAGACGAAGCCCGAAGTGAATTATTTCAAGAGATTGAGATGACGTTTCCCAAAAGTTCCAGTCATATACTTGCCCTTATGACTGAAGCTGGATCGCTTTTTGAAGCAGGTCAAAGCGATGAGGCGAGGAAGGTGCTGGAGAAGGCATTAAACCTCTCCCCTAATGTTCTGCTAGCTGATCTTATCCGAATCAGGCTTGCCCGAGCCTTTCGCGATATCAATGATGGGCAGGCCGCCTTAGTTGCCTTGAGTGCTGTAAAGGGTAACGGTTACAGATCTGTGGCGTTGGAACTTACAGGAGATATTTATTTTTCTGAAAAAAAGATTCCTGAAGCTTTTGAAGCTTACGATCGAGCTTTAGGATCTCTTCGAGAAGGTGAGCGCAGGCCACTGCTCGAATTAAAGAGAAACAGTTTGTCACCTCTATATGGTAGTTTTGCAGAAGTAGAAGATACCCTGGCGGATGCCGTGAGGAAGGCTGAAGAATTGACTCGAAACCCCGAATCCCCTGATGAATAGCGAACTCGTGGTAAAAGGCTTGATTTTTAAAGGCGTCCGCTTGTTGGCAGGCATTTTGCTAGGGTTGCTTTTTGGCGGTTGCAGTTGGTTTGCATGGCTGCCCGGTGTTGGGGATGGTGGTTCGAAAGATGATGAGGATACGTCGGAGCCTATCAAGCTAGAAAAGTTTACTGCAGAAGCGGATATACGAGTCGTTTGGAAGAGAGGAGTTGGTCAAGGGTTAGGAAAAAAATACGTCCGATTAACACCGAGCGTGGTCGAGGACAGGATCGTAGCTGCTGATGCCTACGGAGGGGTATTTGCCTTCGATCGATTTAATGGAAAGGAAATTTGGGCCAATCAATTTGATCCTAAAAATAAGAAAAGTTTTGGGGTCAGGGCATTGTTGGCTAGAAAAGATCCATCTTTTGTATCGGGAGGGGTATCAACAGGAGATGGACTGATATTTTTGGGGACAACAAAAGGTGAGATTGTTGCTTTGAATATAACCGATGGCACCGAGAGTTGGAGGACCCAAGTTGGAACTGAGATCGGTGCCTCGCCTGCTGTGGGTGATGATGAAGTATTCGTGCATACGATTGATGATCGATTATCTGCCTTGGATGTTATTGATGGACGGGTGATTTGGACTGCAGATAATCAGATGCCGCTTTTGACCCTGCGCGGAACAGCTTCTCCGACCTATGCTCAAGGTGTGGTTTTTTCTGGTACCGCAGGTGGAAAAATCGCCGCATTGAGGGGTGAAAACGGAGAGCCGATTTGGGAACAGCGTCTGGTGCTTCCAGAGGGTAGATCCGAGTTGGATAGAATGGTCGATGTCGATGCAAGCCCATTAGTGAGTGGCTCTACAGTTTACGGGCTTGCGTATCAGGGGAACCTTGTCGCTTTTAATCGCCGAGATGGCAGGCCACTTTGGCAGGTACAACTTTCCGGTTTTCAGGATATGGCGGAGGGTTATGGCCAGATATATGTCGTCAATGAATCCGACAAAATTTTTGCGATAGACAAGGAAACAGGTGAAATTAGCTGGGAGAGCGAATCCTTTCTTCGCAGAGATCTAACCGCTCCAGTAGCATATTCGAATTATCTGGTAGTAGGCGATGGAGAGGGCTATTTGCATTTCCTTGCGCAAAGAGACGGTCGCATGATCGCTCGACGAAAAATAGATGGCGACGGGATCAGGACTAAAGTAACTGTGGCTGGGGATACGGTTTTTGTCCTAGCAAATTCCGGTAATCTTCACGCACTTTCGCTGCGCTTAAAATAAGAAATGTCCTATTGTGTGGCTCTGATAGGTCGGCCGAATGTCGGCAAATCTACCCTATTTAACAGACTGACCCGCTCGAGAGATGCTCTTGTTGCGAGTGAATCCGGGCTTACTCGGGATCGTCGCTACGGATTGATGACAATTGACTCGGGACCGACTCTGACGCTGATAGACACAGGTGGCCTATATGGGGAGCACGAATTATCGGATCTATTGATGGCACAAACCGATTACGCGATAGCGGAAGCGGACCTTGTCTTGTTTCTTTTGGATGGACAACAAGGTCTCGTTCCGCTGGATCTGGAAATACTCCAAAAGCTGAGAAAGCAAAATTCCTTTGTCTTGCCGGTAGTAAATAAGATAGACGGTGTTTCTGAAGCGACAGCAGTTTCAGAATTTAGCCGTCTTGGTTTTGATGATTTTATTTTTGTTTCCGCAAGTCATGGGAAGGGAGTAAGCCAATTAGCGAACTTGGTGCGTACGATGGCAGGGAAACGATCCAGTGATCCATCAGAGACAGATGAGACTCAGAACGAAGACCAAGAGAGATTGCCCCTGGCCTTAATTGGAAGGCCGAATGTTGGTAAATCCACTCTCGTCAATGCTTTGCTAAGGGAAGACCGCCAGGTAGTGTTTGATATGCCCGGAACTACTAGGGACTCAATAGATATTCCATTTTCTCAGAACGGAGTTGATTACCTACTTATTGATACTGCTGGTATCCGAAGAAAGGGCAAAGTCAGCGAAACGACAGAAAAGTTTTCGGTGATAAAGGCTCTTGATGCAATGGCTCGCTCCAGAGTTTCAGTATTGGTCCTGGATTCGAGGGAAGGATTAGTAGATCAGGATTTACATATTCTTGAGCATGCTCGAAATCATGGAGCTGCTCTTGTGGTAGCAATGAACAAATGGGATGCGATAGAAAAACAGGAGCGTTCAACCGTCATGAATGAGGTAGCTCGACGGCTGGATTTTGCTCCGTGGATTCCAGTCTTAAATATATCCGCTAAAAAAGGTTCCGGTCTTGCATCGTTACTTAAGATGGTGAACCGAGTTGAAAAGGCAGCAGCTTTTTCGGTGACAACCTCCCATTTGTCTCGATTGCTTGAACAATTTGTTTCAGCACATCCTGCACCGATGGTGCAGGGTAGGAACATAAAGATTAAGTTGGCAACTAGAGGCGGATCCTATCCACCGAAAATCGTCTTACACGGCAATCAACTAAAGGCTCTTAAATCAGATTACATGCGGTACTTGGAAAATAGTTTTCGCGAAGAGTTAGGGTTGATCGGATCACCAATCCAGTTCC
>CACOYI010000041.1 GCA_902631405.1 K189A clade bacterium
ACCCCCGAGTGTCTTGATCGGGCGAAATACTTTTATAGCCAATTTATAGACATGGTGGTACCTGTGTCTTCAGCTTCTGCTGCAGAAATGGTTAAGTTATTGGAAAACATTCATCGTTCGGTAAATATCGGCCTTGTCAATGAAATGAAAGTTGTTGCTGATGCTATGGGGCTTGATATTTTCGAGATTATAGATGCTGCGAAGACAAAGCCGTTCGGCTTTACAGCTTATTATCCTGGTCCCGGCATCGGTGGTCACTGTATTCCTATTGATCCATTCTATCTGACTTGGAAAGCAAGAGAGTATGGTATTCACACAAGATTCATTGAGCTTGCTGGAGAAATCAATGCCTCTATGCCTCAGTATGTGGTCGATAAAACGATTAGTGGTTTGAATAAAGTTTCTAAATCACTCAAGGGCAGTAGAGTGCTAATTCTTGGGCTTGCCTATAAGTCAAATGTCGATGATTGCAGAGAGAGTCCATCAATATTAGTCATGGAGATTTTGCGAGATTGGGGAGCCGATGTTCAATATAGCGATCCCTATGTCCCTGTATTTCCGGAAATGAGAAATCATAGATTCTTATTACAATCCGTGACATTAACTCCATCGGTTATTTCCTCTTATGATGCCGTATTATTGCTCACTGACCACGAAGCGTTCGATCATCAAATGATTGGTGAGAACGCAAAATTGCTGATTGATACCCGTGGTCAATATCAGAATTTAGAAAATGTCATTAGGGCTTAAAATTGTATGAGTAAAGTGATTAGAAATATTGCTGTAGTTGGATGCGGGCATTGGGGAAAGAATTTAGTTCGTAATTTTTCAGAGTTAGGCGCTTTAGCCTGCGTTTGCGATCCTGACATTAGTTTGGCCAAAAGTTTATCTGCTAAGTTTAATGTGCGATCTGTTACATTTGAAGAAATCTTGCAATGTAAGGACTATGCGGCGGTAGTTCTTGCTGTGCCTGCGCCACTTCATGCGAAAATGGCCATCAAGGCAATGAATGCTGGAAAGCATGTCTTCATAGAGAAGCCACTAGCTATGAATAGTATAGAAGCTAGGGAAATGATCGAGGCATCTAGTGAAAGTAAAGTTCATTTAATGGTTGGCCATCTTCTACAGTACCACCCAGTGTTTACACGTTTGCTTGATTTAGTGGCAAATGGAGATATGGGTTCTCTTAGTTATATTTACTCTAACCGTTTAAGCTTAGGTAAGATTCGTTCAGAGGAAGATGTAGTCTGGAGTTTTGCCCCGCATGATATTTCCATGATTTTGTCTTTGGCTGGTGATGAGCCACATACAGTAAATACCGAGTCGGCAAGTATAATTCAGCCCGATATTTCTGATTGTGCCACTATCCATCTTGGTTTTGAGGGCGGCCTCAAAGCTCATATTTCAGTATCATGGCTACATCCCTTTAAGGAGCAGAAGTTAGTGGTCATTGGTGACCAAGCGATGGCGGTCTTTGACGACACGCAACCCTGGGATAAAAAATTAGCGATTTATGCCCATACCATCGATACCACTAACGGCACTCCAGTGCCATCTAAGGCTTCCCCAATCTACGAGGTGATAGACGAAGATGAGCCTCTAAGCCAAGAATGTAAATATTTTATCAATTTGGTGGAGGGCTCCGTGATTCCTTTAACGGATGGTCATGAAGGAATGAGGGTCCTTAAGGTGTTAGAGGCAGCGAGTGCATCAATTATAGAGAACAGGGCAATATTGCTTACAAAGACGTAAAGATTTCTCAGTTGGTTAAAATTATAAGGCGATTGCAAAATGAAATATTATCAACATGACTCAGCCATAGTAGATGAAGGCGCAACTATTGGTGATGGTGCACGAATTTGGCATTTCACGCATGTATGTGCCGGGGCCTCAATTGGAGGCGGTACTTCGCTGGGGCAAAATGTTTTTATAGCCGACCAGGTTACTGTGGGAGCTAATTGTAAAGTGCAGAATAACGTGTCTGTTTACGATAATGTGCATCTTGAGGATGATGTATTTTGTGGACCGTCCGTAGTATTTACTAATGTATACAACCCCAGAGCGCACGTTAGTAGAAAAGATGAATATTTAGATACGAGGGTGAAGCTTGGTGCGACGCTTGGGGCTAACAGCACTATTGTCTGTGGGGTCACTGTTGGCCGGTATGCTTTTGTCGGCGCTGGAGCATTAGTCAATAAAGACATTCCAGATTACGCGTTAGTAGTAGGCGTTCCATGTCGTCAAATAGGCTGGATGAGCGAGTTCGGAGAGAGGTTAGACCTTCATTTAGGGGAAAATGGTTCGGCTATATGCAAAAGTACAGGAGACGTTTATAGCGTGCTGGATGGAGTCTGTACAAAGAAATAGGAAATAAGAAATAAGAAATAAGAAATAAGAAATATCGTAAGGAAGATTTATGCAATTTATAGATTTAGCGGCTCAATACCAGGCGTCTAAAGAACTCATCAATAAGCGTATTCAGAGGGTTTTGGATCATGGGCAATATATATTGGGTCCTGAAGTCAGAGAGTTGGAGGTAGCTCTTGAGGATTATGTAGGAGTAAAGCATGCTATTACATGTGCTAATGGCACAGATGCTTTGACCCTCGCCATGATGGCTCTGGGGGTTGGTGAGGGTGATGTGGTTTTTTGCCCGACATTCACATATTTTGCCACAGCTGAAACGATAGCATTCCAAAATGCCGTGCCAGTTTTTGTAGACTCTGATCCCAATACATTCAATATTTGTGCCGATGATCTTGAGTACCGAATTAGAAAGGTGATATCTGAAGGCGTTCTGACACCAAAAGCTATAATAGCGGTCGATTTATTTGGCCTTCCAGCCGACTACAAACGAATTCAACAGATAGCAGATAAATATAAATTAAAAGTCATCGAAGATGCCGCTCAAGGCTTCGGTGGAGAAGTTCGTGGAAAAAAGGCGGGAAGTTTTGGCGATATAGCAACTACCAGTTTTTTTCCTGCAAAGCCTCTTGGGTGTTATGGAGACGGAGGAGCAATATTTACTGACGATGATGGTCTCGCAGAAATAATTAGGTCACTGCGTGTGCACGGTAAAGGATCTGATAAGTACGACAATGTTCGCATAGGCATGAATAGTCGTTTAGATACAATTCAAGCAGCAATTCTTTTGGAAAAGTTAGCTATATTCCCTGGCGAATTGGTAAAGCGTAATCTCGTAGCCGATTCTTATGAGGATAAATTTGGAGATTGTCATAAAACACCAAAGGTACCTCAAGGATATTATAGTTCCTGGGCGCAGTACACTCTTCAGGTTGAAGATCGGCAGATGGTAATGAAGCGATTCAAGGAGAGCGGCACGCCTACAGTAATTTATTATCAGACTTGTATGCACCAACAGTCGGCTTTTAAGTATCTCAACTATACTGATGATGATTTTCCTGTTGCATCATATTTGGCTACGCGTGTTCTTAGTCTGCCAATGCATCCATACCTTTAGATGAAAAAGCTTGTGCAACCAATAACAACTGCAGTTTGATAAGGAGACTTAAAGTGATAATTGCTAAAAATATATTGGTACTAGCGCCGCATATTGATGATGGTGAATTTGGTTGTGGTGCTAGCATTGCAAAATTTAAACGAGATGGAGCTAAAGTTACATACGTTGCATTTTCATCATGTCAGGAATCTTTACCCAAAGGTTGCGATGCTAATCAACTGAAAGACGAATTATTCTCGGCCACCAAGTCACTTGGGATTTGTGATAAAGATGTAATTCTTTTTGATTTTAAAGTGCGATTCTTTCCTCGCGATAGGCAAGATATCTTGGAAAAAATGGTTGAGTTAAATCAGCAATTAAAACCTGACTTGGTTTTTATGCCCTCTTTGGATGACACACACCAAGATCATCTGACAATAGCGGAAGAAGGATTTAGGGCTTTTAAAAAAACATCTATCTTGGGGTATGAGGTTCCTTGGAATAATAGAGCGTTTCCAACTACTTGCTTTATTGCAATTAGTGAGCAGGATTTGAAGTCTAAGATTCAGGCTATAAAGTGCTATCAGTCTCAAAGATTTAGGAGCTATGCGAACGAGAGCTATTTGAAAAGTTTGGCTGTTACTCGCGGGGCACAGGTAGGGAAAGAACTTTCCGAAAGTTTTGATCTTATGAGATTGGTCGTTTGAAAACTATTGCAATTCATCAGCCAAATTTTCTTCCATGGATAGGTTATTTTGCCAAAATATTAGCGGCAGATGAATTTATATTTTTAGATACATCTCAATTTTCTAAAGGTAGTTATCAAAACAGGGTGCAAATAAAAACACCACAAGGAGCAGCATGGTTAACTGCAAATGTAAAGAAAGGAAAAGTCAGTTTCGTACCCTCAAATATTGTCAAATTATCAGATTTTGATAGATGGAAAGTTAAACATCTCAAGACCATACAGGCTAATTATTCCAAAAGTGCGAACTTTGGGTATTTTTATGAGCCTTTAAGTGATTTTTATGAAGCCTCTGAGTTTGAATATTTGTGCGATTTCAATATTGCCCTCATTGAATTATGCTGTTCGGCCTTAGGGGTTGAGACCAACAAAATCTTTAGGTCTTCTGAACTTGAAATTTCTAATTCTAATGACGATGCACTGATTGAAATATGTAAGAAAGTAAATGCTAAGTCGTATCTCTCGGGTAGCGGGGGGCGAAACTACCAGGATGAGTCGAAATTCATAGAGAATGGAATATCTCTCGAATACAGTAATTTTAAGCATCCGAAGTATACTCAGTTATGGGATGGCTTTGATGCGGGCCTCTCAATTATAGATCTTTTATTGAACGAGGGAAAATTTTCGGGAGAGTTATTAAGGAGCTCTGTAATCGCAAGTGGCTAGAAAAATACCCTTTTTTTTTCTGCTAATCTATGTTGCGTTATTTATATTGTATTTTGTCGATCTATCTATCCTTCAAATTTTTACTTTTATTTTTTATTTTTGGTCTATCGTATTTCTGTGGCTCTACATTGGCATTAATGGCCGTAGAGTTGATACTGTAGTAGTTTTCTATTTAACCTTCGTTTTATCTATCGGTTTGGGCGCCATAGGTTTTACAGTCAATAAAGATTTTTTACTGCATACTATTTTTAGTGGTAGTGAGTTAGAGAATATATTAATTTGGTATTCTTTTTGTATGGCACTAGGGTTGGTGTTGTTTATTTTTAGTTCTATCCTATTGATCAGTATAAAGCCTTATTCACATTACTTAATAGTAAGCCTTGATAAAAGTCCGCAGAGAACTCGTCAGTCAGTATTTCTTGGTTTTTTCTTTATAACATCTATCTCCTTTGTTGGAATCCTAATGGAGCCGGGATATTTGGGCTTAATGCGCGAGCTTCTCACAGGCGGAGTTAGTGGCGGATTTATTCGAAAAAGCATTACATTACCAGATTCAGCGGACTCTTATGGAGGCAAAGGCATTGTTACTGTCATTAAGTATCAATTGTTGCCATTTATTAGTCTAGCAATGTTAGTCAACTACCGACACAATAAAGTGTTTTTATCAATTATTGTAGTAATTACAATATTATTACTCGCTAGTGATTTTAGACGTGCACCACTGTTCTTTTACATTATTAGCCTAATAGTTTTGTACTTTGCGTTTAACAGCCGTTATAAAAAAGTTGGTTTCTTCTCTTTCGTCTTCCCCATTACTTCCGTAATTCTGGTAATGCTTTTAATGACGATTCTTCTTGGAAGAAGCGAAGATGCCTCGGTGCTGGTGATTTTATTTGAGCTGTTCTTTCGTGCTTTCATTAGCCAGTCGCAAACTGGCACGTTTGTTTTTCAGTTAATCCCTTCGATACAGCCTCATCTCCTTGGTTTTGGCTATATTCAAAATCTACCGTCATTCATTACTGGACTCGATTCGATATCTTTTTCTGGTCAAGTGTTCCATTATATTCATGGTAGACCCGGCGGAGCCTCCTTTAGTGCTTTTACAGAAGGATATGCTAATTTTGGGATTTTAGGTATTATTGTGATACCTATACTATTTGCTTTCGCAATGTTATGGATCGAATTGCGAAGAGTAAAAATGGGGCGTGATTATCTTGAGGTATGTTGCTATATTTACTGTCTAGTGAGTATAGTTCCTAACTTGGCACTTGGAAGCGCGGTCGGTCCTTTTATTAATTTTTTACTTTTAAGGTTGTTGATTTTTTTGATCAAGACTTTATCGCTTTTGCTGTCCTCCTACTCCAATAGATTAGCCTCGCAAATGATTCGGCAGGAACAATGATAAAGATTGATTCAGTTGAGTTGTTTTTGTGCGCATTTAAGTCTGAAGGTCTTAACTATTCAACCTGGACTACTAATTATAGGGAGGTACTAGTTTACAAGTTGGTTGGTGGAGGCCACGTTGGTTGGGGAGAATCGTCACTTAACTATAACTGCTTAGGGGTTGCTAAGCGAATTGGAAAGAGTTTGGTTGGAAAGGAACTGGCCAGAAAAGAACGACTTCTTGACCCGGCTCTACTGTCAGAAAATGTGCTCTACCAATATTACGCTGGTTTTAATCGTAGATTTCGCCAGGTTAGAGAGGGTTACTCACAAGCGCTCTGGGATCTTCATGGAAAGGTGGAAAACAAGCCTTTCTCGGAAATGATCGAAGTTGAATCTGGTGTTTGCGAGACTCAGCAAGGAATGCCGGTCATACACGTTTATGATCCATTAGAAATGTCGCGAATTGCTGAAAAGTGGCGTGAGAAAGGGTTTTCTTGGTTTAAGCAAAAACTGAGTGGCAATGCTAGGCAGGATATTAAAGCAATGCAGGCTATCAAAGCTATATCGAGCGACGTCCAAGTATTGATAGGGGATGCAAATTATGGATATCAAAATACTAAAGAATTGAAATATGCGGCCGATGGCTTTATTGAGTGTGGTCTTGGATATTTACAAAACCCTATTAGAAAGCCATTTTGGAAATACCACGAGTTATCAAAAGCATTAGGAATTAAATTTACTAGCGATAACACCGCATACTGGCCAAATACGAGGCGAGTGATTGAGTTTCAAGAGGCTGAACTCATCAATTTGCATCCCAATATTATGGGCGGGGTTGATTACATTTTCAAAATATTTTCTCTTTGTGAAAAACATGGGATTCCTACAATAACTGGTAGCTCCGGCGTTTTTGGTATACAAGATAAATGTTTTCAGAAAGTATCTTTTTGTATTAACAGCGCCCTACCCACAGAAAATATTGGGCTGCACAATTATTTTAGGGGCGAAATGAGTAAATATTATAAATATGACTTTGATAATCTGTCTCTTTTGACCAATGACCTTGATGTGGTAAATGGAAAAATATTTGATAGAAAAGAAAACGGATTTGGTATAAATGTTGATGAAAATTCTTTGGAGCGAGTGACAATACAGAAATTTCGTTATGACTGAGGTTAGAATTTCGAAAAATCTAACGCTCACAGCGGCCTCTCAGCTTATATCATTCTTCTTCTTACTCGGATTTAGTGTTTTAGTTGCTAGGGTTCTTGGCCCGGAGGGGCAGGGTGAATATTCGCTTTGGATTCTTGTTCCAACTCTTCTGGCTAGATTCGCTCATCTCGGGTTTGACGCATCGTTTGCTTATTATGCGAAAGACGAGCGGTTTAAATCCGGAGTTATTACGTCCATTTGGTTTTTTTTGGTCTTAGTGTCCCTTTTGCTCGGCCTCTCTTTTTGTGTTTATTATTTAAACGCTTACGACGATGCCAGTCTAAACATTCCGTTCTTTGTAGTTATTGTTATTGCTGCGTTGGTTAGCCTGTTTATATCAAAAACCCTTTTGATGGCGTTATTAGTGGGCGAAAATAGGATCCGACTCCATAGTGGACTATCGATACTCGAAGCAGTT
>CACOYI010000042.1 GCA_902631405.1 K189A clade bacterium
GGCTGCTTCAACTATCTATCACATACCTCACTTGTATATCGGCATCCTTAGCAAAACAATATGGACTCATATTGCTTCAGCTCTAATTCGCTTTTATGCTGTTTTCTCCGACTCGAGTTGAGGGAAAACATGATTTCAAGAAAGCGTACAAATAAAGTGGGCGCCTCATGCTTGTTAATGGCCATATGGTCGGCACCTCATCTCCTCGCTGCAGATTTAGTAAAAGAAAATATTGGGCTTTATGGCGGTTATGTAGCCGATATTGAAGCGGTCGATAATGGAGGCTCCACTGAGGTTTTAATTGCTGTCGATACTAGTCAAGGCGGTGTATTCAGGTACTCCGCTCCAACGAGCTCAAGCAGCATTGACTGGAATTCGGTCACAAACCCGGCTGGAGCGAGTGGCGCGATTCCAGCAAAAGCAACACAGATTGAGGCTAGCGTCGCAAACAATGGAGAAGTCTATGCAGCCTTAACAAACACGCGAACGGGAATGAACAAGCGTCTCCATTTTAGCTCCAACTTTGGAGCGACATCGGGTGGTTCGGTTTCCTGGCAAGAGTTCACGACCTCCTCAGGCGGCACGATAGATAACGTCGAGTTGATCAAGAGTCATGGATCTGGAATCTATGTAGCTACCAAAAACGAAATTCTTTTCAAGCCAGCCTCATCGACAGCTTTTTCTCAGGTCTTTACATCGACTGATGAAGTAGTTGGGTTTTCGGTGTCAGCTTCAACATTAGGCCATATCGCAACGAGAGGTTCTTCAGGCAATAATTCCTTTTTTGAGACTGATTGGTCAGGAACCGATATTGATCTAACAAGTTCTCTACCAAGTTTCGCTCCAGTCCAGACTCATACGGGAACCTGCCCTCTGGTTGGAGGACAATGTCCTCTCGAGATTGAGTTGGTAGGGTCCGATCCAGCAGATTCAACCGGCAAGACAATCTACATTGCGGGCTCCTCAACAAACGCGCAGGCCTTTAAAAGTACAGATGGTGGAAGGACTTGGAATGACGGATGGGACCATCAATGCGGTTTCTCAACGAGCGGGTGCAGTGGATATGGATTCAGTGACGGCTACCCGAGGGGCGATGTAATTCGATTTCGCGGGTCTGCGGCAAGCGGCAAAGAAAGTAGACATGTGTTTATTAGTCGCGTAGTCATAGACAACGACAACCCGACCGCCGGTTGGGCATTTACCCCCGGGCTCAGCTCGACCATTTATCCCAGCGGCAGTAGCGGTCCAGCTATAACCCAGTCTACAAATGCGAACGATCCAGCTTTGGACATCGATCCGAATGACACAACGACTCTGTATATTGCGACTGACTTGGCAATCGGACAAATCACGCATACCCCCGCGACTGGCTTTGCGACTCCCTCGGGAAGCGAGATGTCAAATGCGAGAGGAATAGATGGCCTAGTTATTAATGATTTGGATTACTACGAAATATCTCCAACAAACAAGATTCTCTGGATCGTCGCGAAGAGCGGAGCAGCCTTCGCAACAGGCTATGACCCTACAGATCCAACTAGTGTCGCCACTGCCGGTGGCTGGATATTCCCCATTTATCCAGCTGGAGATGGAGCGCCGCCCACTGCAGTAGTTATTGACCCGAATGACAAGTCTCTCGCCCTAATAGGTAATGGGAAAGTTTACAGAAACCCGACCGCTGATGGCGCCTCGGCGCTCAGTGATGTAGCCACCAATTGGACAAGAGTTTTCGACCCCAACGACACAGCGTTTTCAGGATCCGGGAAGCCTCTAGAAAGCGTGCGAACAGAGCGCTCCTATAGCACCGACCTTAAATGGCAGACTGGAGGTTCTTGTGACCGGATTTACCATTCGGTTGCAAATACCGATACTGGAACAGAGGGCGGAATTTTCTATTCGGATGATAAGGGATTGACCTGGACAGTGGACACTCTTAACGGAGCCGATCCATTATTAAAAATGCCGGTTAATGCATTATTGGTTAAAAGGAATTTCGTGTGGGCGGGCGTTGGAGATCGCGACCAGAGATCAACAAACACTGGTGTTTTGGCACGAGTTTCTCTGTGTGGCGGGTCGGCTTGGTGGAAGCCAACACATACAGATCCACTGTTTACGACATTACAAAATAGTTATGTAACAGACTTAGATGGTGTTGATACAGCGTCGTCAAGCACCACTAGTGGAGTCGTTTTCGTCACAACTGAATCAGAAGTTATCAAGGCAGAATTGTTAAATTCATCCACTTGTAGCTCGTCAGGTTTCGCATGCTGGCAGTTCAGCGATGTGACACCTTCGGGCGCTTATGAATCTTTTTCTTCGGTTGTTATTGAGCCTTCTGATCCCGATCATGTATGGGTTTCCTATGGGAATTGCATACAGGAGTCTACTGATGGAGGAATCTCATGGGCAGCATTCGGAGGGTCATGCGTTGACAATCATGAAGATATTGAGGTCTTGGTTTATGACGACCTAGTTGCCGGAACCTCATCAGGGGCCTTTGCATACTCAAGCGATAAAGACGGAGATGGCGTGAATGATGGTTCCGACGCCTTCCCTCTAGACGCGACCGAGACTCAGGACACGGATTCTGATGGTGTTGGAGATAATGGAGATGCTTTCCCTAACGATGCCTCAGAAACTCTAGACACTGATTCTGATGGTATTGGTAATAACGCTGATACAGATGATGACGGTGATGGATTTAGTGATGAACAAGAAGCGATTGATGGCACGGATCCACTAAGTAAGTTCTCTTGTGCCACAGGCTGCTTCAGCTTTGATATTGATAACAGCACTTCACTAGCTGCCCTAACCGATGGATTACTAGTGATACGACATCTCTTTGGCTTTACTGGAGATACACTGATAGCTAGTGCGACAGATACCTCTGCAATACGTAATTCAGCTGCTGATATTAGTGCTTATCTCACGGCTGCAGAGACTGAGTTGGATATTGATGGTAGTGGTGATGTGACGGCACTTACTGATGGATTATTACTAATACGTTATTTATTTGGGTTTAGTGGTGATTCCCTAATCAGTGGTGCTGTTGGTACGGATGCGACTAGAACGACCTCTACTGAGATAGAGGACTATATCAAGGCAAGAGTGCCGAGCAGTTAGCTAGAGGTTCCGATAGTCAGTTAAACGCCAATAAGTCTGGGCTACTGGAAGGATAACTGGATTATTGTGGCTTGCTGCATTGCGCCCGTCTGACGTCTTAATGTGCTGACAACATTGAGACCCCTTCAAAAGACATCGATAGAGAACAACCGTAAGCGAAGAAGCGTTTAATAGTTCAGTCCGATCTTTGAAACTTATCGGCCTCAGATAATTGCCGGTTAACACCAAAACTCCAATCTGAATAAGGAGCAGAAATACCTAATTGGTCTGCATTTCTTACATCATTTTCGTAGCCGAACTGAAAAAGCCAACCCATTCCATAATCCCCTCCGAACTCTATAGGACAGATGAAACCCCCGAAACCATCGTTCAAGCCACTACCAACCCATCCGTATCCGTCCCCCTTGTCCACTGTTACTAAATCCGACACTTCGAAAATTTCTTTGTCCGAGTAAGTGAAGTGACCATTACCATCATTAAGAAAAATAGCTTGGCCGTGTTTGCCATAAGGGTAGTCGACTTTGCAGTCGCAAACGTTATCGTAATATTTTCCGACCCTAACATTGGCTTGAAAATCAAAAATATCTAGATCGCCGTCTCCATCTAGGTCGACAACTTTTATTGTACCTTCCGCGTGGCCTGTCGAGTCTGTTCTCAGATCTGTCGGCATTCTGCTTTCTGTCTCGTCCTCCAAACTCAAGCCCGCTTTATTCATCAGAATCTGAATTTTCCGGTTGACGTAGTAAGGGTCTGATTTGCCGTATACCGTAACAATGTCGGGATATCCATCGCCATTCAAATCGCCTATATCCATGTCATCATTCTTCGTATTGGTCGAAAAGGAAGTTTTAGGGAAATGAATCGCATTTTCCATCTTCAACTCCCCTGCCTCATTCAGAATTACAAAACCATTGCTACTGTCCACTTCGAATGGTTGCCACGGGTAAAAACTTTCACGGTCAGCGTAGTAGGCCTCGTTAGGGTTACCGAAACAAAACTGGTCGTAGCACAACAGCACGATATCTTCATCGCCATCATTGTCAAAATCAACAACGTCACCGGCTCTCATAGAACCGTTTAACAATTCTCCTCGGTACCTGTTTTCATCGGGGTCCCAGCGATCCCAGGGCACAAAACTTTCGGCTTTGTTACTCATGAAAACTGTGGGCAAACCGCCTTGGTCTTGAGTCGACATCAAATTGAACAAGTCCTTATACCCATCGCCATTGAGGTCGAACATCAAAACAGGACCACCGTTCGCACCCAATACATCTTTCTGGGTGCCCGTCCTTCTTTCGACGTCAGTTTTGCGGCCGAACTGCACTTTAGAAGTTTCATCTTTCCATGTACCGTCAGCTTGGCTCATCAACACCAACATTCCGTCTCCTCTTATAAGTCCCCCGCTGCCATTGGACTCCAAGAGGAAATCGTCTAATCCATCATTATTCAAATCGCCTTTGTGTGCTTCTTTATAGCCGCTCACCCGATAATGATCCGTTCCACTAAGCAAAGCCATTCCACTTGAGAACGTTCCATTTCCATTATTTAAAAAGAAATGTATTCGAGACTTTAGCTCGGGGTATTTATTATCCTCCTCTGCATTCTCTCCACCCGAGTACATAATATTGGTTATAGCGACAGCATCGAGAAGGCCGTCTTTGTTCAGATCGCTCGTTTCACAAGAGATCAGCCCATCCCCCCAAAAACCTGGGCCAAAAACCACCCCCGTTCCATAGGTATAACCTTGATATTTCTCAGTTAGATACTGCTGATTCAAGGGCATCTGGAAAATATTTTTAGTAGAGGCATCGACGTAAATATCCGTTCCATCAGACTGTCTGTACCGCCCTGTCGCATTGATCGTATCTGGATCAGCGTTGTCTCCAATTCCATCCGAGTCGGTATCCACCCACTCAGATGCATCAGTTACAAACGCATCTACTGAATCCAGATAGCTATCATTATCTGTATCTTTAATGGTCTTAAGATAATCCACCACCGAATCACCGGTCACTCGTGTGCCCGAACCAGAGACCGCACCCGTAATCAACGAATCACCCGAAAACCCAAACAACTCCCGAATAATCAGTAACCCATCCGTTAATGCCTGAACATCACCATCACCATCAACATCTAACGAAGATTTATTGTCTACAAGGTGGGCTTCAATCGATGTCGCTTCAGATCTATTTGCATCGGTGCCGGTTGCATTGGCGGTGAGGGAATCACCTGAAAACCCAAATAAGTGACGAATCACCAATAACCCATCTGTCAGGGCCTCCGTCTTACCATCATCATCTATATCTAAGTCAAAGCTTGCATGAGCAAAGACACCGAGTCCTAGAAGGGCCAAGGCAGTGATGACTAAGTCTATTCGAAGCATCTAAAATTCCCCTTAGTTATTTCAATCTAAAACTGTGAAGCTAACGATTTCCGTAAAATTATAGGTTTTAAAGTTTTGCGCCCGATCCGTTAGTGTAAGCTCAATCACGCCCCATGTTCCGGGTGCCGAGCCCGCAGGCAATACGACACTTGCCGTATATTCATACCAGTCGAGGTCTTCATTTGCAGGAAACAGGTCGCTCCTTCTGGAAGGATAATGATAGTGGCTTTGTGTTAAACCTTGTGGATCCCGAAAAGTATAATAACCAATCTGGTAGCCCGATATATCATCCTTAACCCTAAACCTAAAATCGACCTGCGTCTCTCCATTCGGGTTCTCGGGATAAGTTGGCGCCGCGGTTATCCCAATATCATTCAGATCTAAATCTGGCGGCGTGGTATCTGGTTGTTGGGTCTGAAGGGTAATTTCAGGCGCGAGTTCGTCTAGCTCGACGCCCGCGAAGTTTATTCCGGTGTCTACTCCAATCGGCGTTTTGAAATAGTTTCGCGCCTGATTACCGGCCTCATCGATAATTCGAATATAGTTCAGTCTGTATGTACCCGAGGGCATATAAAAAGGCATCAGCCACTCGATATAGCAAGTTCCTTTTGCATAATCGCCCTCGTAGGCTTGAGGAGAATACCTTTGCAAGGAATAGGTGGAGACATTTTCATCATTTAGTGCCCCAAAGCATCCTTGGTTCTCTCTCGGATATCTCTCGTCGATGTCCCATTTAGCCGTTATTTTGTCGACTTGTTGATCCTCTACAGACTCTGACGATAACGAGAGCGTTAAAGAGTTAGCAACGTATTCTGGAGGATCGATATCCTCCAAAGGATTATCAACATACATCCGCCAACCAAAGTCATTAACCCCGGCCATTCGCAGATTGCCTGCAGCATCACTCAATTTCATCTGACTAGGCTTCCAATACCCCGATTTGGCATATTTACTGAGACTCATTGATCCCCTTAGTGAAGTACCGACCTCTCCATTAGTGGGATAAAGGTAAAGATCGACGTAAGTGTCTGCGGTGCTGTGTAATCGAGTGAATCCCTTAGTTGCACCTTCTAACACATCGTTTAATGCATGGAGTTTAAGTTCAACCGTTAATGTTTTGTCCTCAGCAGGCTCTCCAACAACTGAGACTTTCATTTGTTTTATTTTCCCTGGAAAGACATAGTCAGGGTATAGGTTGTAGACGGTGAAAGTTAAATTTTCCTGAATTACTGAAATATAGATGTCACCTTGCATCACCCGGTCTTTGATGAACTCATATTTTTTTAGGGACCGAGATTTCAACGCGTCCGGATTGATGATGAAAAATGAGATTGACTCGGCCATATCCTCGTTGGGGTTTTTGAGATGCGCATAGGCGCTGACAAATTCAGTTTGCAGAGAGGTGCACCAGCCATCAGAGTCTTCTGAGCATTCGTACCAACCACCCAAAGCTATCCAATCGTCTTTTAGCGTTTGATCGAATACTTTTCCCCACAAGAAATGAGCTTTTTCATGAAGTATCAAGCGGTGAATGTAATCTACACTGAAGGACTTGAAACCCTTTTCCATGAATTCAATATACCCGGAGTCCACCCAAGCAATGGCTGGGGCAGATGGATGAACAGGACTCTCTGCGCCGTTTAATCTCCTTACTAAATAATTCATGCCCTCGATTTTATGGAACCCGGATGGCATTTCCTCAAACATATTGATTATCGAAATCAGCTCGGACCCCTGAAACTCTTGAAACCTACTCGGTGGTTCTCCGGTCAGAGCTAAGTAATCGTCTATTTCGATACTGATGCCATAACGTTCGTTGAGAATTTCATTCACTTTGACCTTATCTAGGCCATTATTTGTGACGAACCGGACCACGGCTGTATGCAATCGATTAGAAAAATAAGTGCCTCGTTTTCCTTCAACAGTCGCTATTCTTGGATTGGCATTCTCGAACGCCGAAGAGGAAATTTGAACACTACGAGTCCCATCGGTATTTGAAATAATTTCTATATCATCAGTGATTTCGGCGTCAGAGAGTGTCCACTTACTAAATTCCCGTCGATCATCCGCTTCGTTCCTGACATCTTGAGGTATTTTCTTAAGGACCTGATGTAAGGCATATGCCTGATCATTGCTCCAATTCTGATTGTCTGAAGTTCCTTGCCCCAGAATAATTCCATACTCAGAGTACAGGAGTTCCGCATAAGAGATATTGGGAATTTCCATCGTTTCATCGTTAAAGACTACTGTTAGGGGCGAGACGATGTTCGCTGAATATTCAGTTCCTGAGGTAGCTTGCGCCTCCTCCCAACAGTATCGAAACTCACCGACAGATGCATTGCTGGCATAGACCTCGCACCCCGATGCATCTTCTGGAT
>CACOYI010000043.1 GCA_902631405.1 K189A clade bacterium
TAAATGGCACTGCCTTTGGCGGTGGGCTCGAGGTTGCGCTGTGCTGTCACTATCGAGTAATCGCTCCATCAGCTCCAGTCGGGCTGCCCGAAGTGAAACTCGGACTTTTACCAGGTGCAGGCGGAACACAAAGACTGCCCAGATTAATAGGCGCCGCTAAGGCAATGGATTTCATGATCACTGGTGATCCTATACCAGGTCCCGAGGCGAAAGAGCTTGGAATCGTGGACGCGGTTGTCGAAGGCGACATCGTCGATGGTGCAATTAAATTTGCAAACGAGGTCATTGCAAACGGGAGCAAGGTAAGACGGATCCGAGACGAGACCAGCGTAATTGAACAAGACAGAGGAAATGAAGAAATCTTCGAATCCGCTCGCAAGACAGCTGCTCGGAAAATGAAAAAGCGCTTCGCTCCCGAAATGATCATCCAATGCGTTGAGGCGGCCGTAAATGTTGGAGATTTCGATGCCGGGATCAAAGTTGAACAAGAGTGCTTCGGCAAATGTCTCAAACATCCACAGAGAGAGTCTCTTATTTATACTTTTTTCTCCGAGAGAGAGGTCGCGAAAATCCCGGATGTTCCAAAAGAGACACCGACACAGCAGATAGAAAAAGCTGCTGTTATTGGATGTGGAACAATGGGCGGCGGTATTGCGATGAATTTTTTGAACGTCGGGATTCCAGTTAAATCATTAGAGATGAACCAGGAGGCGTTGGACAGAGGCTTTGGAGTTATCAAGAAAAACTATGACATCCAAGTTCAGAGAGGCCGCATGACCGCTGAGGAGGTCGACCAACGCATGGCACTGCTTTCTGGCACAACTGAATACGAAGAGCTCAAAGATGCCGACGTAATTATCGAAGCTATCTATGAAAATATCGATGTGAAGGTCGAGGCTTTCCAAAAAATGGAAGCTGTAGCAAAACCGGGCGCTATCTTGGCCAGTAACACTTCTGGCCTCGATATAGACAAGATGGCGGCTGCCACTTCACGGCCTGATGCAGTTATTGGACTCCACTTTTTCAGTCCGGCGAACGTGATGAAGTTGCTAGAAGTGGTAAGAGGAAAAGATACAAGCAATGAAACGATCGCTTCCTCGATGAAACTCGGAAAAACTCTGAATAAGATAGCTGTCTTGTCTGGGAATGCTCCTGGTTTCATCGGTAACCGCATGTTGGCCGGCTACACCCGTCAGGCAGGAGAAATTATCCTGCAAGGTGCTACCCCATACCAAGTAGATAACGTGCTACTTCAGTTCGGGATGCCAATGGGTCCATTCCAAATGAACGATCTGGTGGGACTTGATCTGGGATGGCGCGCCAGAAAGCTCGGAGGCATGAAGCCTGAGGATGTCCCTATTACGGCTAGGGTTGCAGACAAACTTTGCGAACTGGAACGTTTTGGACAGAAAACGAGCCGTGGGTTTTATATCTATCCTGAGGGGAGTAGAGCCGGCCAACCGGACCCCGAGGTTGTAACGATGGTAGAGGAAACTTCCGCCGAGCTGGGTATTTCTCGCCGAGAGATCTCAGATGAAGAGGTACTAAAGCGCTGTCTATATCCGTTGATCAACGAGGGAGCTCGTCTACTAGAGCAGAAAATCGCCATCCGGCCATGTGATATCGATATCGTCTATATGAACGGTTACGGATTCCCGGAGGTAACTGGAGGACCTATGTTCTGGGCCGACCAACAAGGTCTCGACAAGATACTCGCCGATATAAGGAAATTTGGAGAGGAGTATGGTGGCGAGATTTGGGAACCAGCCCCGCTCTTGGTCAAACTAGTTGAAGAAGGCAAGACTTGTCATAGTCTTCAGGGATGATAGACATGGGGGAGTCTTAGAAAGAGGGACTCCCCCTCGTAGAAATGATCTTAAGCCAGGCTCAATTGAATCACTTTCATCATAAAAAAGAAATCTCGTCGCCTGCCAGTCTTCTGCTCGTAATATTATTTTTGATATTACCTGGGCTAGCCCTTGGCCACGGCGTGGCTGAGGGAGACGCGAGCTTTTTGCAGCAAAGAGAGGGGTTCCATTTTTGGCCCTATTTCTATCTGGGCGCTAAACATATGGTCACTGGTTATGACCATCTTCTTTTTTTAGCAGGCGTTGTGTTCTTTGTGCATCGCTTAAGCGATGTGGTCGTCTACGTGAGCCTGTTCGCTCTTGGACATACGCTAACACTAATTTCGGGAGTCTTTTTCGACGTTCCTGCCAATGTCTATCTTGTTGATGCAATCATCGGGATATCCGTTATTTACAAGGCCGCCGAGAACCTTGGCGCATTAGAGTCCATTGGTATTAAGTTCGATCCGAAGGCAGCAGTGTTCGGTTTTGGTTTGATACACGGACTAGGGCTTGCAACCAAGCTTCAGGAAATATCAATCTCCGAAGAAGGATTATTGGGCAATTTGATTGCCTTTAATGTTGGGGTGGAGGTGGGTCAGATCCTGGGGCTTTCTTTTCTCGTTATCATGATTTTTGCACTCAGAACAAATACGCGATATCGATCTTACTACGTGGCTTCAAACGTGCTGATCATGACTGGGGGGATCATTCTGACCGCTTATCAGTTGACTGGGTATGGCCTTCTTAGCTGAGGATTTACTTAGCTAAGAATCCACCCTCCATCTACCTCTACGGTCGTCCCGGTAACAAAAGCATTCTCGACCACAAAAATTATGGCCTTGGCGACCTCCTCGGGAGTTCCAGCTCGTTGTATTAAGTTTTTTGCGGTTGCTGCTTGCAACATACTCTGCCTTTGGTCTGATTCAGGTCCAAACATTGGCGTGTCTATCACCCCTGGTGACACCACGTTGATTCTTCGAGGTGCAATTTCTGGGGCAATTGCCCTGGAGAACTGCTCCACGGCTCCTCCAACCGATGCTAATGCCGCTTGTCCTGGTTTCGCCCTCCGAGCCGGAGCCCCACTCACGAGCACAATGCTTCCTTGCTCCGTTAGGTGCTCAGTTCCCAACCGTACAACATTCGTGTAACCCCAGAGCTTGTCAAACGAGGCTTGATATGCAGATAGCTCCATCTTCAGAAAAGGACCTGAAGCTCTTGACCCGCCAGTTGCCGCACTTATCAGGATATCGAAGGGAGCCTCTTTCGCAAAAAGATTCTCCAGAGCTTCAGGGTCCCTGACATCGCATTGCTCGAGCCTAATTCCTTCTATATCTCCAGCTTTACTGGGTTCTCTGCTGATTGCGACCACCTCAACTCCAGAGTCCCGGAGAAGCTCAGACGCAGAGAGTCCGATCCCAGATGTACCACCAAATACGAGCGCCTTCTTACCGCCTAACTCCACGAGAACCTCCCTTTAATCTCTTAAAACTAAACACAACAATGAATGCTAACACTACTCTGATACTCTAATATGTGAGGCATGGTTTGAACACAACTTGGAGACTGACTTGTATCCACCTTCTAGACTAAAAGATGCCGCTGATCGAATCAGAGAACGAAGGTCTGTTAGAGCAGCGGATATCCTAGAACCGGGCCCTAGTGAGACAGAGATAAACGAAATGCTTGAAATTGCCAGCCGTGTCCCTGATCACGGAAAGCTGGGTCCGTGGAGATTTCTTATTTTCGATGGCGATTCGAGGCAAGAATTCGGTGAACTACTTAGAAATCAATTCGCCAAAACAAATCCAGATTCCAGTGAGGCTATCCTTGAACGAGAATATTCTCGATTCATGAGAGCACCCACCATCATTGGTGTGATCAGCAAAGTCGATCCAGCGAGCAGGATACCCGAATGGGAACAGGTCTTGTCCTCGGGCGCTGTCTGCCAGAACTTGTTGGTTGGGGCCAGTCTGATGGGATTCGCCGCTCAGTGGCTAACAGAGTGGTATGCCTATGACGAGATCATTGCTAAAGCTCTGGGATTAACAGAAAACGAGAGAGTTTCTGGATTTATTTATATCGGCTCCGCTGGGGAGAAACCCGCCGAACGAGGAAGACCGGATCTACAATCTCGTATTTCGAAATGGTGTCCCGCTTAGGGATTCGATCGCTGAGAATTTAGGGATTTTTCGATGGAAATTGTGTGTCAAAGGTTCCTGAGGGACTGTAGACAGTTGAGCTCGTGTAGAATCCGCTGGTTTTCAGGGCTACAGAGACCTCCTCCCCGCCCCGGTTTTCCCAGAACCAGCCGTGAATCCCACTGAAGGGCGCGACAAAGTTCCCGTGACCTCCCATTGATGTAGCGACTCGGAAACTAACCGCGTCCTCTGGATCGGTACCGTCCTCTTCGCTATGAAAATCGAATAAGACTTCCGCTGCCTCAGATGACATCGTAGAGGCAGTCCAGGAAAATGACATGCTCTGACCCGCCTCCAAACGATATTTGTATTCTAGAGACTCGAAAGGAGCAAGCTCGAAAACTCTTTCATCCGCGTGAAAGGGTAAATCTTGTTCAGAAAAGGCACCAACGGAATATCCGCTCATACCTTTAATGCCCATCATCTCTCCCAGTCCAGTTGGGTCTGAATCAAACTCAGCCGGCAAAATAAAAACGGTTAGCGCTATAGTCGAGGCGACGAGGGAGGCAATGAGCACCCTAAGAAGCCCTCCCTGCTCAAGATGATATTCGTTGCTCAAAGCTTCCATCCTCTTTTTGTTAATCCATCCGCTCAATATAGCGATTGTGACAGGCTCTGCATACATTGTAGATCTCGCCGCCCGCATCGAATAAGGCATCAGCATCCTGACTTTCCGCAGCTTGCCGCGCTTTAAGGGCAGCCAACGTCAAGCCTTTTGAGTAGGCAGCCCAATCGGCCTCATTCACGGAATATCCGTTGATTAAAAGAAGATTGCCTCCCTCGGCGACAACTGTTGCTGCATTGATTACATTTAGCCAACCCTCTTCCGTTGTTGGCCTCAGATCAACTTCTCCGTCTTCGGTAATGATCAAACCGGCCGAGCCCCAGATTTGATCAGCCGCAGGCTCGAGGTAGGAAGTCATCATCTGATAAGTACTCCCGGTCGCTTTCGGCAAGACCTGTTGGGCCTCTTGCTCGGCGCAGGATGCGCAAATTGCGATCAAAAAAGGCCAAATTAATTTCTTCATGATTCCACCATTACCGTTCCATCCAGGACATTTAACGAGCGGTCAAACTCAGCCATCGGCGAAACACTCCGGCCACTAAGGGCGTTAATCGGGTTTTACGGAAGGCGTCTGACAATTTCTTCAAATATTCACTGCGCGTGGGATAACTGAAAATCGTAGAGGAAAGAGAACCCAACCCTAAGTTGTTAGTCATCATTACTACCAGAGGGGCGATGTCATCTCCTGCGCTTGGGCCGATAATCGTCGCCCCTAATATCTGGTCACCTCCTCTTTTTACGAGGACACGAACAAAGCCATGCTCCTCCCTGTGTGCGCCTTCACTAAGCTTCCCCACCTTTACACGATCAAGTTCGTCAAAAAAATACTCATAGGTATCGTACGCTTCACGTTGTTGATCTAGCATTTGAGTACTCGCACCAACCGCTGCCACCTCGGGTTGAGTGTAAGTGGACCTAGGGGTTTTTTCGGAGGAGACCTTTGCGGTATTAGCAAATAAGGCATTTTGAACCAAAGCTCTGGCCTGTCCGTCCGCAAAATGGGTGAATTGGTAGTGTCCTGTGCAGTCACCTATCGCATATATTTTTTTATTAGTAGTTCTAAGCTTGCTGTCAATCAACGGATGCCCAACCTCATCGCATTTCACGCCCAGGGCAGAAAGACCCAGGCCTTCGGTATTAGGCTGTCTCCCCAATGCTACTAAAATTTTATGACACTCGTAGCTTCCCGACTGAGAAATGATAGTTCGGCCATCCTCAATTCGCTCCACTCTATCTCCCGCGTGAACGACAACTCCCTCTTTTTCCAAAGATGACTGCAATGTCCTGCTGACGAAATCCTCCTCGGCCGGCAGTAAAGTGTCAGCGGCCTCGAATAAGTGCACTTTACTTCCAAGCCTCCCCATAACCTGGGCCAATTCACAGCCGACAGCGCCTCCACCCAGAATCGCGATAGAATCTGGGCATTCAGTCAATTCAAAAAAACTCTCTGGTGTTAGCGGGTTAGCTTCTTGCAGACCGGGGATGGGAGGTAGCTTAGAGCGAGCGCCAGTTGCTATAGCAAACCGTCGGCTCGACAAAGTTGTATCCCCGACCATCAACTCTCCGTTGGATTTAAAGGAGCCTTCTCCGAGAAAAACATCGACTCCTGCATCTACATAGCGTTGTACTGAATCATGATGAGCAATCGATGCGCGGATTTTCCTCATCCACGAAAAAGCATCCTTGAAGCTGGCATCTTTATTCCTTTGTGTATAAGCCAATAACGCTTTCGAAGGAACGCAACCATTATTCAAGCAATCCCCTCCCATATGCGCTTTTTCAACCAACGCGACATTTGCTCCAAGGCCTGCGGCAGAAATAGAGGCAATCAGACCGGCCGGTCCAGCTCCGACGACTACCAGGTGGTATTTCTTTTTTGGAACTGGATTTTGATAACTTGGCGGCCAAACAAGTTGTTTAAGCAACTCATTCTGATCGGGAACCCCATCGTCTAGTTCATCCGCTTGCATTACCTTTCTCCATCACTTGGTTGAGGTTTTTGGTCGCAAGACGCGCGATAAAGACCACTAAGACCGCCGTTGCGGCAAGGCCAACAATAAACAACCACTCCTGCCCAAATGCTTCCCCTCGGGCCGCAGAAAATAGTTGAGATATATCAGATGCAGCTGCTCCCAGATAAACATAAAGCAGCGTCCCAGGAATCATGCCCATCCAAGATGCGAGAACATACCGGGAGAGGCGAACTGAGGAAATTCCCCAGGCATAATTCAAAAGGTTATAAGGGAATAGCGGTGAAAGCCTTGTCAGCAGAACGACAAAAAAGCCTCTCTCTCCAATAGCACGATCTAGCGCGCGATAGCGGCCATCCTCAGAAATCTTCCCTTCCACCCATGCTCTGGCTAAATAGCGCCCAATTAAGAACGAGCAGCTCGCGGCTACCGTACTCGATAGAGACACGACTAACAGGCCTTCCATAAAACCGAATAGCCAACCTCCACCAATCGTCAGGACGCTACCGGGCAATAACAGTACTGTCGCCAGAATATAAAGCCCCAGAAAGACCAGCCACGAGACG
>CACOYI010000044.1 GCA_902631405.1 K189A clade bacterium
CACTTGAGGCTACTACGATCCTATCTCCGTCAAAAACGTTGTGTTCATTTACGAAAGCAAGCAAAGCTTTCTCTGGATCTACAGAGTTTCGAAGCAAGGGCCAGCTGAAATCCACGTGAGAGTAGTCGCCGAGATCTGCAAAAGATTTAGTGCTTCGCCACGTTAATGCGCTCATTAGATCCTTTACAAATCGCTTGGTAAATACTTCATCGCCTTGGGAACAAAGCAAGACGCATTTCTTACCATGGATAACCCTCAAAGAGATATTTTTAGTCGACGTCTTATTTTTCTCAGTTTCGTTATCACTGGTACGTGGCCTCTCAAACCAAACGTCTATACCAATTTCTTTTAATATTTTTAGCTGATAACTGGAGAGCATCTTAACGTACCGCTGTATTTTTAATTCTGAAGCGTGCCACCTTCCTAAAGTTCTTAGTAACTCGCTCTAAAACAACAAAACCAAATATAACGAAATAAATCACCAGCTCTAAATTAACCACTTTCAAGGCCCAAGAGTAGTGTATTAATGCAAGGGGAACCGCCAGATGAATTAGTCCATGGAGCTTTTTCCAATAAACCCCCATCATGCGTCTTGCCCGATCGGTTGACGTAAGCGCCATAGAACATAATAAAGCCAATGCGATAGCTCCAACCGTTATATAAGGACGCTGGATTACCTCATCCATCAAAACATCCCATTCGGGCTCAACGAATAAAGTCACGTAGGTCGAAAAATGTAAGGCAAGATAAAAGAAAGCAAAGAGGCCTACCATTCTTCTTGATTGCAAGAGTCTGAGTTTGGGCAACCATCGGTTTAACCCGGCTAAAGCGTAGGAAAGCAAGAGAATTCGTATCGCCCAGCCACCAAAAAAATGAAGTAATTCCTCATTTGGATCGGATCCCATCAAGTATCCAGGGCGATGCATCTCAGAAGCAACGAGAATCAAGCTCCAAAAGAGCGGCAAGAGAAGTAGAGCAGCCAGATATTTTCTGCTCAACATAAATCGACCTTACTTTCCCTGGATAATCTAAAAATACTTCCGAAGATCCATCCCGCTATAAAGTGAGGCCACTTCTTCAGCATACCCGTTGAAGGGAAGCGTGGCCCTTCTATTGGGGTCGAATAGTGAGCTCGGCAACCGTCGTTCGGAGGCTTGGCTCCATCTAGGATGATCTACTTCTGGATTAACATTGGCGAAAAAACCATATTCGTTAGGTGCTAAAGCCTGCCAAGTATTCATTGGTTGTTTTTTCGTAAATCTGATGGAGACTATCGACTTGAGGCTTTTGAACCCATATTTCCAAGGTACCATCAGTCTCCATGGCGCCCCGTTTTGGTTAGGTAACTTCTTGCCGTACACACCTGTAACCATTAACGATAGAGGATGGTAGGCTTCGTCCAGTCTTAAACCCTCGACGTACGGCCAATCTATGTTTGAGAAAAAAGAACGTTGCCCTCGCATCTCGCTAGGCCTATAGAGAGTTTTAAACTCCACGTATTTGGCATTACCGGTTGGCTCAAATTGATCCAATACCTTCTTTAATGAGACACCCTGCCAGGGAACTACCATTGACCAGGCCTCAACGCACCTAAATCGGTAAACGCGATCCTCCACAGTGAGGCCTTTTAAAATATCCTCGATTCCATACTTACCGACTTTTTTTGCCTCCCCCGAGACTTCGACAGTCCAAGGCTCAGTAGTCAATTCATGGGCATAGGCATAGGGGTCTCCTTTATCTGTGCCAAACTCATAAAAGTTATTGTATTGAGTTACAATTTTTTCTGGCGTGAGCTCATCATCTGATCTTAGGGCTGCGTGTAGAAGGTGTGGAGTAAAACTCGCCGACCCCGCTAGCAAAACACCCGCCCCCTTAATGAATTCTCTTCGCCCGAGGTATGAGGATTCTGGGGTAATCTCAGACGACAAAATCTTTGTTTTATGTTTTGAACGTAACAACACCTAGCGTCCCCTTATAAAGCGCTTCCATACCCAAACAGCAGGGCCTGATAAGGAATAAACAACGCACATGAACAGAAGAACCCTTGGGGGATCCAACGCAACTATGGCAAAAGCCATTACGATAAGTACGAGCGAGACAAAAGGAATTTTTTCCCTCAATTTAATCCCTTTGGGAGAGAAGTACTTGAAGTTGGAGACCATCAATAATCCAGCTCCTGCAGTTAATGCAAGAGCAAGCAGCGATAGCGATAACTTCGGAGAGCTTATCCCGGATGAAACCGCTACCCATATACTGAAAACCACTAGACCGGCAGCCGAGGGGCTGGCTAATCCAGTGAAATCCGATGTGTCTGCTGCAGTATTAAAACGCGCGAGCCTCAGGGCTGCACATGCCATATAGATGAAAGAAACAATCCAACCGATCTGTCCCAAGGTCGAGAGACTCCAAGAAAACGCGAGGACCGCTGGTGCCACACCGAATGCGACCATGTCTGAGAGACTATCAAACTGAGCACCAAATTCGCTCTCCGTCGCGGTAACCCTTGCTATCCGACCATCAGCGGTATCCAAGAACATTGCCAATAGAGTGGCATAGATCGCGGGCAAAAAGTCGCCACTCATTGCGGCAATGATCGCATAAAAGCCTGCGAATAAGGCGCCAGTCGTGACCAAATTCGGAAGTAGATATATTCCTTTTTTTCCAAAGGTTTTACCCCTTCGAGAACCTCCAACCTCGTTATCGCCAACCGGATGAAGGATGCTTGGTCTTTTCTCGCTCAATATCTTTCTACCTTTCTATCTCGCATTTTAATTTTGAATCTGACAGTCTAATTTATCTCTTTATTCACGAGCCGGTTCTCTTGTATCCAAGGCATCATAGCTCTAAGTTTTTCTCCCACTTGCTCTATGCCATGATCTTGTGTCGCTCTCCGCATCGCCTTAATGGAGGCACCATTTGCTTTATTTTCCAAAACGAACTCTCTCGCAAACCTGCCACTTTGAATCTCACCTAAAATTCTTCTCATTTCAACTTTTGTGTCGTCCGTGACAATTCGGGGCCCTCTAGTCAAACCCCCATACTCTGCGGTGTTGGAAACGGAGTACCACATATTGGCTACCCCTCCCTCATAGAAGAGATCAACAATTAACTTCAGTTCGTGAAGACATTCGAAATACGCCATTTCAGGCGCATAACCAGCCTCGACTAAAGTTTCGAAACCTGCCTGGACAAGAGCTGCAGCACCCCCGCAAAGAACAGCTTGTTCTCCGAAAAGATCCGTCTCTGTTTCTTCTCTGAAAGTTGTTTCTATTACGCCCGCTCGACCTCCACCATTGGCTGACGCATAAGACAATGCGATATTCTTTGCTTGCCCGGTTGCGTTCTGTCCAATGGCTATGAGACTGGGTACGCCTCCCCCTTCAACATATGTTGAGCGTACGGTATGCCCAGGCCCCTTGGGCGCTATCATTATCACATCGAGATCTTTTCGAGCTTCGATCAACTGGAAATGGACGTTAAAACCATGGGCAAAAGCAATCGCCGCACCTTCTTTCAAATTAGGTTCAATTTCACTCTCATAAAGCTCAGCTTGGAGTTCATCTGGGACAAGGACCATTACAAGGTCAGAATTGGCAACCGCAGCACCCACTTCAGCTACCTTAAAATTGGCGTTCTCTGCTTTCGCCCAGGAGCCAGAACCTTTTCTCAAACCAACGGTTATGTCCTTGACTCCTGAATCTCTTAAATTATTCGCGTGGGCATGTCCTTGGGAACCGTAACCAACGATTACAACCTTCATGTTCTGTATAATTGATAGGTCGGCGTCCTTATCATAAAAAACCTGCATAACTTCCCCTTATTTAGATCAATAAAAACTCTAATTTAATTCTATCGCTGCGACGCCAGATCGAACGAGCTCTGCAATCTTAAGATCTGGGCTGAGCTCCACCAACTTCGCATTCATACAATTAATGTAGTGATCCACCTCTTCACCACTTCCCACGAACTGCAAAATACCTAGCTCCTCAGACTTCACAAGCGAACTAGCATTCAGGCTTTGAGCAAAATCTATCACCGAATCGAGTTGTTTTGAGGACGCATTGGAAATCGAAATTATTACCAATTCTCTCTCTAAACAGTTAGCGCCCCCTAATGCCTTGACGCTGTAAACCTCAATCAATTTATTAACTTGCCTTACGATTTGTTTAAGCCGAACGCCATCCGCAACCGTTGTCAAAGTAATACGTGAAAGGGTTGGATCCTCTGTCGGCGCAACACAGAGAGTTTCGATATTGTAGTTACGCTGAGCAAAAAGTCCTACGACTCGAGAGAGAGCCCCTGGCTCATTTTCCAAGAGGATTGAAATCAGTTGTCGAGTCACTACTGACTAGCCTCCTCTTGCGCTTTGCCTAACACCATTTCATTCATCGCGCCCCCTTTTACTGCCATTGGATAGACATGCTCGTCCGGATCTACCCAAATATCTACAAAAACGAGCTTGTTGCGAAGCGGTTCCGAAAAGGCTTCCTTCAATCCACTTTCCAGGTTTTCGGCTCCTTCAATTTTAATGCCTATATGACCGAATGCTTCGACAAGCGTTTTAAAATCTGGCAATGAATCACTGTAGGTGCTTTGCGAGTGCCGCCCTCCGTATTGCATATCTTGCCATTGTTTAACCATTCCTAGAGCTTGGTTATTTAAGTTGATTATCTTTATAGGCAAGCCATATTGAAGACAGGTAGAAAGCTCCTGCATGTTCATCATGAAGGATCCTTCACCAGTAACGCATACTACCGTTCTCTCGGGATGGCCCATTTGAACACCCATGGCTGCAGGAAGGCCGAAACCCATGGTCCCAAGTCCGCCTGAATTGATCCATTGTCTGGGTTCATCAAACTTATAATACTGTGCCGCGAACATTTGGTGCTGCCCGACGTCGGAAGTGACGAATGCTTTTCCTTCAGTAGCACGGTAGAGGGCCTGAATCGCTAGCTGCGGAGATATTGGCTTGCCGATCTCGGGTTTCCTGTTGTGATCTAGGCCGTGCTGCTCTCTCCAGGCTTCAATCTTTGACCACCATAACTCTGATAATTCTTCTCTTTTTTCTCTATCTCCGGGTTGTTCCTGACTTAGGTATTCCTGACGCTTTGTTTCTATTTTCTTCATGAACCAGCTTGAGTCTGCCATCACCGCAATGTCAGCTTCTATAATCTTACTGACCGATGCCTCATCGATATCGACGTGGACGATGGTTGCGTCAGGACAGAATTTTTTTGGATCATTCGTGACCCTATCGTCGAATCTCGCCCCTAAAGAAATTATCAGGTCCGCTTCATGCATGGCCATGTTTGCTTCATAGGTTCCATGCATACCCAGCATTCCAAGGCTTTGGCGATGCGAGCAGGGAAACGCGCCAAGTCCCATCAAAGTCGCAGCGACAGGTATTTTCAGAGCAGACGCAAATTCCGTCAACAGTTCCGAACAGCCGGATGTTATGGCTCCTCCACCAACATAGAGCACTGGCCTGGTGCTACAAATTAACGCTTTGAACGCTCTATCAACCGCCGAGTCCTCGCCCTCAAAGATTGGACGATAGGAGCGTAATTTGACCTCTTCGGGAAAATCAAATTGGAATTTGACATTCGGATCGGTTGTATCTTTTGGAATATCTATCACGACGGGGCCAGGACGACCTGTCGATGCAATATGAAAGGCCTTTCTAACGATCGATGGTATTTCTTTCGCAGTCTTCACTATAAAACTATGCTTAACTACTGGTCTGGAGACACCAACCATATCCGTCTCTTGAAAAGCATCTGTCCCTATTAAATCAGATGGAACCTGACCAGATATAACCACCATCGGAGCGCTGTCCATATAGGCGGTCGCAATACCGGTTATTGCGTTTGTGGCCCCAGGCCCAGAGGTTACGAGAACTACACCTGCCCGACCGGTCGACCGAGCGTATCCGTCTGCCATGTGCGTGGCGGCTTGTTCATGTCGAACCAAAATGTGCTCAATTTTCTGCTGACGAAAAATCGCATCGTATATATGCAGAGCTGCACCTCCTGGATATCCAAAAATATATTCCACTCCCTCCTCTTGAAGTGAGCGGATGAGAAGATCTCCGCCAGACAATTCCTCTGCCATAAAATTCCTATACCACGGTTTTTCTTTTCCAGCGCTCGATAGCCAACTGAAATTAAATTTCTCAGATTTTTCCAGATATATGTCCAGCGCGCTGCCCACAAATCCGACCGCGAGTATAAGTTAAATGAAGAGATAATTCTCCAAATTACTCATAATCCAGGTCCTAGAGGCGCATCACAACTGTTGCCATGCGAGCACTAAGAGACTCCTGCGAATTATTTTTAGCGGCTCTCCTGTAGGAGAATGCCTCAGCATTATCGTAGGTACAAAGCCGTGACTGAAAAATGTTCCTGACACCTGCTCTTCGGAGCAAAATCTCGCTCAAGAGCGATAAATCAGCCAAACGCTTCTGATCTGAATCAGAAGATTCCTTGAGTGTTTCAGGGGCAATCTGCTCCAGAATTTTCCAAACGTCCGGCCCAATTTCATAATTAACTTGACTGATACTTGGGCCGATCCATGCTGATAGCTCTGAAGGACAACTAGTCATTTCGCCCGCCAAAATTCTTGGCATATCCTGCACCAACCCCTTCCAACCAGCGTGGCATATGCCTATTGATCCTGATTCTTCCCTAGCTAAAACAATTGGAACGCAATCTGCTGATAATACTGCGAGTCCCAGGCCTGTTTCATTCGTCCACATGGCATCGCCAACTAATGTTGCACCGATATTATCTTTTTTAATCTCAATACATTCGACCCCATGCACTTGGTCTA
>CACOYI010000045.1 GCA_902631405.1 K189A clade bacterium
CGATGACAAAAGCATACTCCGTGCAGAAGGGATTGAAGGCCGTTGACTGCGCTATGCAAACTCACGGCGCAATGGGTTTTACTAACGAGCTGGGATTGGCCGAGGCCTGGCACTCTCTTAGGATTGTGAATGTCGCAGACGGTACAAATGAAATCCTCAATAAGACGATTGCACAGCGTCTATACAAAGGGGACCTGGAGCTTTGAATTAACTATGGAGGGAACAAAAAAATGAGTACGATTCCTGGAAATATGTCCGAAGTTCGAGAAGAGTGGCTCTTTGATCTTCTCAAAACCGAAGAGAAATTCACTGAAGATGAAATCGAGAGTATCAGCAGAGAGCCTGTGGGTGAGGGTATAGGCCAGTCAGGAGAGTTTAATCGCGTTGAAGTCATCAGTCGGTCAGGGAAGAAAACAAACTACTTTCTCAAATTACGAGCCCCTTTAAACGGTATCCATCCGGTCGCTATGCGCTACAGAATGTATGAAAAGGAAGTTCGATTCTACAGAGAACTTGCAAGCCAAATGAATGTCCGAACGCCCCACATCGTGCACACTGATTACGATGAGGCTGAGGAAAGAGTTGTGCTTCTTATGGAGTATATGGATGGGTGGTCCTCTCCCGATCAATTAACTGGCGCATCTCATCAACAAACAAAATCGGCACTCAAGGAGCTTACTAAAATATCGGCACCCTTTTGGGGGAAGACTGAAGTAGTGAGTTGGTTGCCCGATTTTCAGACGGACTTTCTTAGAGATACGATAGAAGATATGCGTGCTTGCGAGACTGTTTTCTTTGGTCGATTTGGCGACGATTTGAGTATATCTCGCGAAGACTTCTCGAGAATGGTTGAGGCCTGGCCAACTATTCTTGATAAGCTTAGTGAGGGGACTCTAACCTTTACCCACTATGATTACCGAGTCGAGAACCTCTTTTTCTCCCAAGACTCTAGTCAAGTTGCGGTTATTGACTGGCAACTTATTGCAGCCGTGAGACCGAGTTGGGACTTTGCGTACCTCCTAGGAACAAATATAGAAACGAACGAACGCCGAAAATATGAACAAGAATACATCGATCTTTACCTTTCTGAATTGAAAGAGCAAAACATAGACTATTCAGAGGGGCAGCTTCGGGAAGATATGAAATGGACCCTCTTAGGAATATCTACCATACCCGTAATTGGTGGCGCGAATTTCGACGCTTCGAATGAACGTAGTTTCAAACTATTTAAAACAATGGCCCAGCGTCACTTTGAAATGATTGCCGACTATGACGCTTTGTCGGTCATCTAGTCGGCGCTACTCGCAGTGGAAAAGAGCTAATTGAGAATACTAGTAACAAACGATGATGGTATAGAGAGCGAGGGGCTTCACATCCTCGCAAGAGCTGCAGAGGAAGAGGGGCATGACGTATTCGTTATCGCACCAAATTTCGATGCATCAGGCACAAGCAGTTCATTGGGTCCTTTATCACAACAAAAAGAAGTTACTTATCGCGAAACGAATATTTCGGGTTTTTCAGGACCCGCACTATCGATTAATGGCCCTCCAGCATTATGCGTTATCGTTGGTCATCTGGGAGCTTTCGGAGAATCACCCGATTTAGTGCTGTCTGGAATCAATCCCGGCTTGAATACCGGCCGCTCTACGTTGCATAGCGGGACGGTTGGAGCCGTGCTTACAGCACAGAATTTTGGTTCAAAGGGAATCGCGGTAAGTCTTCATAGGGAAAACGAGGAGGATGTTTGGCAATGGGACGCTGCCGCTCAAGCAATGAAACCCATACTTGGACTGCTCCAATCGGCGAAACCAAAGACCGGTATTAACATCAATGTGCCTGCGCTTTCTTATGAAAGAATCAAGGGGAGCAAATGGGCTCGACTTGCACCTTTCGGGTCACAAAGAAGCGCATTGACCAAAGATTCCTCAGGCAACCTCAATTTTGGGCTCGTAGACACCAACTATCCACCAGACGACGAGACGGATCTCGGATTGGTAATGAGCGGATATATAGCGATCTCGATTTTAAAAGGAATCTCAACCGGCACGCCGATAGGTCACAGTATCGGCGAAGAGATCGAAGTTGATAAAATCAGTCTCAGTCAAGAAGTTGATTTCTGGCTTAAATAAGATGCCTACCATTACTATTTAGTTATTGCCAAAGACTAAGGGCAATTTCTAGGAGTTTATCCGAAATGAATCATATCTATTCACCCCCAGAAAAACTCGCATCGGAACCAGTGCCTTACATGCAGCGCTTGACTGATTACTATCTCGCTTTGGGATATGGGAACCCTTATAAATGGGCTCACCACTCGGAAACCCCTTTCACTAAACCAAAGAAGTCACTGAAAGATTCTAGAGTCGGCCTTATCACGACCGCGGCCCCCTTTAAACCAGGGGCTGGAGATCAAGGACCCAGAGCACCTTACAATGCTGCCGCTAAGTTCTACAAAGTCTATAGCCACCCTAGTTCCAAAGACCAGTTCCTTGGAATCTCTCACTTAGGCTATGACCGATCCTATTCTACCGCTGAGGACATCAACTCGTTCTTCCCAATGAAAGCTCTGGCTGGGTTTTCTCAAGCCGGAAAGATCCGGGACATATCTCCTCGATATTATGGCGCCCCAACCAATCGCAGTCAGGAAACGACGATTAAGGTAGATTGCGAAGCAATTCTAAAACTGGTCACCGAAGATGAGGTCGACCTCGCCATTTTGGTCGCGAACTGACCCGTTTGTCATCAGACCGTCAGTTTGACGGCAAGACATCTTGAGGCCAACGGAGTACCCACTGTTGTTATGGGTTCTGCGAGAGACATCGTTGAATGGTGCGGCGTTCCACGTTTTTTGTTTAGCGATTTCCCATTGGGCAACTCGGCCGGCAAACCGAATGACAGATCGTCTCAACTAGCCACACTCGAACAGGCATTGATGCTCTTCGAAAGTGCCAGTGGCGCAAAAACCACGGTCAAATCTTCACAGGTTTGGTCTGAAGATTCATCCTGGAAAGAGGAATTTCAGAACGTCGCCAAACTGTCAGCCAAAGAGATTGCGAAAAGGCGGACCGCCTTTGACAAGATCAAAGAAATTGGCCAACGTGTGCGAGACAATTCCTGACGCGCGACCGTGAGATCACTTGGCAAGAGAGCAATAGGGACGCGACAACAGTTTTGCCAAGTAGGCTTCGATAGCTGGAAAATCCTCCGTTAATTCTGATCTACGGGCCCAGTTCAGCGTCCAACCGACCACAATATCCGTCAGGGTGAAGAGCGGCCCTCCGAAATATTCATGGCTTTCCAAATGCGAATTAATCACTTTTAGCCCTGACGATGCGATCCCAATATTGAGGTCCTTAACCGTTGCGAACGAGTTCCCTTCTTGACCAGCTCGGTCTAGCTGAAAGTTGTGCCATAGGTAGGCCTCGATTTCAGATTGAGCGAAAGAGGCCCACTGGGAGTAAGTCGCCCTCTGTGAGGATCCACTCTCACCCAATAACCTATTATTTGGATCGATATCACAAAGGTATTCACAAATGGCAACGAACTCAAAAAGCATCAAGTCTCCTACCTTGGCGGACGGTATTTTTCCTTGTGGGTGAACTGATCGAGGCACTGAATCAGTCATCAATTCCTCTGTCGCGACTAGTTCGTATTCCAAGCCCAGTTCATCTGCTGTCCAGATGGGTCTTGCTGAGCGATTTGTGCTCGAACCGTAAATCATGATCTTCATGTCCAAATCAAGTCGCCATCGATAGCGCTCCATTCATATGGTCGGCAATTTTTTCAGCGATCATGATCGTAGGTGCATTGGTATTTCCACCGATAAGAGTCGGCATTAACGATGCGTCTACCACTCTCAGGCCACTAACCTTATGCACACGTCCTTGCTCGTCCGTCACGGCCATGGGGTCAGATCCCATCTTACAGGTACCTACCGGATGGTAGAGCGTTTCCCCTGTGTCTTTAATCCATTGATCGATAGATTCGTCGTCATCCACGTCGACCCCGGCCCCTGGTTTCAACTGCTGACCTCGATACTGATCAAAAGCTTCTTGCATGAAAACTCGTCGCGTCTCTCGGAAACCATTTCGGGTGTCGATCAAGTCTTGCTCAACTGAAAAATAATTAGGTCTTATCAGCGGTGCTGAACCGGGATCTCTATTCGCGAGCTTTATCGTCCCTCTGCTTTCGGGCCGACAACAATAAACAATACTGGAAAACCCATGCTCTGGTTGTATACCTTCTCTGCCATGAACGTCTTTAATCGCGACAGATGCGAAATGGATTTGCATATCAGGCAAATCTTTTTCAGGCGAAGAACGAAAGAACGCTCCAGCTGCTGTAGGAGGGAATGACGCATCACCCGAGCCAGACAAAAGATATTTAATCCCCGCGATAATTGTACCCATCGGTCCCGCCGAGCGATGCAACGTAACGGGTTGGGTGCACGCAAATTGACTCACCACACCAACATGATCCTGGAGGTTTTCGCCGACGCCCTGCAAGTCTTGGATGACTTCAATTCCCTTTTCATGAAGGTCTGCCGCGGGACCAATTCCACTCCTCAAAAGAATTTGCGGTGAGTTGATCGCACCCGCTGAAAGAATCACCTCGCGACGAGCGCGAAATTCCTGGCGAGTGTTGTTTAGCAGAACAGAGACCCCGGCGGCCCTATCATCATCAAATAGGACCCTATCACTAACCACATCTGTAAGCGTCGTTAAATTCGGCCGCCCTAAAACAGGGTGAAGATAGGCTCGCGCCGCACTGCACCGTTTATTCCCCTTTATAGTGTGCTCATACCGAGAGAACCCCTCTTGCTGACGACCATTAAAATCATCCGTAAGAGGAAAACCAGCTTGTTGCCCTGCGACAACGAAAGCATCCATCAGAACGTCATCCGTTCTCTCAGATTTTTTGACTGAAAGCGGGCCATCTGTGCCATGAAACTCGGGGTCACCATCACCTGCGAAACTCTCAGCTTTCTTGAAATAGGGAAGAACATTTTCGTAAGACCATCCCTCGTTTCCCATCTGCTGCCATCGATCATAGTCAGCCGCATGACCCCGTATATAAACCATTGCATTGATCGATGAGGAGCCGCCCCACCCCCTCCCCCGCGGCCAGTACATTCGGCGACCACCCATGCTCTCCTCAGGTTCGGTTTCAAAGCCGTAATTCACTTTGCCTGCTTTGGGAACTAATTGTGAATAGCCCGCTGGCATATGGATGAAGAAATTCTTATCCACTCCACCCGCCTCCAATAAAAGAACCGAACTGTCTTTCGCTTCCGATAATCTATTTGCGAGCACGCACCCAGCGCTTCCAGCTCCCACAATTATGTAGTCAAACTCATTCTGCATATGTTTGTTCCTTTATATTTCGGTCAAAAACATACCAAAAAAATGGGTATAAATTTCGAGTTTAACTGCTTTTTATTTTGCGAAACCTAGGCTACGATTGCCGTGTGAGGGGTCGCTATGTAGACTTCTTTGAGACTTGGGAGAAATCTTTAGTCAAGATTTTGTCTTTGGACTTTAAACTAGAAAAGGGAGAAAAAGAGGATGTTAGATCCGAATGATTTAGTAGGTGTAACCTTCTGGATAATTTCCGCAGCGATGGTAGCTGCAACATACTTTTTCACGGTTGAGCGCGATCGAGCGGTTGGCAAGTGGAAAACTTCATTGACAGTAGCTGCGATGGTTACTGGTATCGCTGCAATTCACTACTTCTACATGCGAGGTGTTTGGATAGAAACAGGGCAATCCCCTCTAGTCTTCAGATATGTTGACTGGCTTCTTACTGTACCGCTCCAATTTGTAGAGTTTTATTTGATTTTGGCAGCTATCACGGTCGTTAGTGCAGGCCTATTTTGGAAGTTGATGATCGCGTCTCTCGTTATGCTGATCTTCGGATTCCTAGGTGAGGCTGGACTGATGGCGGGTATGATCGCTGGTATCATCGGGATGCTGGCTTGGATTTATATCCTATACGAAATCTTCGCTGGTGAGGCCAGTAAGGTTAATGCCGCTAGCGGAAATGCTGCAAGCCAAAAGGCTTACAATGCCCTTAAGTGGATCGTTTCGGTTGGTTGGGCGATTTACCCAATCGGATATTTCCTAGGTATCGGCGACGGCGGAAGCCCAGAAGCGCTCAACGTTATCTACAACCTTGCGGACTTCGTTAATAAGATCGCATTTGGTGTAGTAATTTGGTCAGCTGCGACATCTGATGCGGCTACTGGAGGAAACGCTTAAGCTTCATCGCTTAAGTCTTTTTCGAACGAAAAGGGCATCCAATCGGATGCCCTTTTTATTTTTGACTTGGACAACTCGTCTTTGTCAGTAAGTCAAAAAACCTTTTCCTCTCCTCGCTTGTTAACGAGCGATCGGTCCACCACTGGACGTGCTCCAAGGGATTTTCCAAATCAAGCGTAATTCCCCACATCGGATCGATTTCATTGGGGAGCATGCTATACCTCATATCGAAGATTCGGTTCTTTGAATCGACGGCTAAGTAATCATCTGAAAACCAACGAAAACGCTCCACATCAATATACTGTTTACTACCAACATCAAGATCAGGAAAGCGGGCTTCTAAACTCAATTTTTCGATGCTGGCGCCCTGGCAAATCAACGTATCAAAGCCCACGCGGATTGAGTCTACGTGATAGAAACCGTCGGTTTCATAGATAGTTTTAAAAAGCA
>CACOYI010000046.1 GCA_902631405.1 K189A clade bacterium
AAACATCATTAAATGAATCTCCCGCCGCGACGACTTTTAAATCCAATGATTTGAAGGCTCTAACGGAGCATCTCTTCGGATCATTTTGTCTAAGGCGATAACCCACGATTTTATCGCCATCCAACAAAAGGTGATGACACAGAAGCATTGGGTCCCCTAGTTTGGCGATCAGTGGCATCGCAAATTCATAGAAAGTGTCGGAAATGATTGCAACTTGGAAGCGCTCTTTCGCCCAGCCAAGAAAATCTATGGCCCCGGGCAAAGGATCCATCTTCTCGATGTCCTTCTGTATCTGAGACAACGTAATACGATTTTGATCCAGCAAACGCAATCGATAAGACATGAGATCGTCATAAATCGGGATGTCTCGCGTTGTTTTTTGTAATCCATTAACGCCGGTGGAGACCGCGACCGCCTGCCAAATCTCAGGGATAAGCACCCCCTCCAAATCTAAACATAAAACGTTCATTTATATTCACCGATTCATGAGCATTTCTTCAGCGTGAATTGCATCCATTCCTACCTCGATGGCAATTCAAACTCACCGAACAGATTCTCTCTCTCGCGCCGAGACTCACTATTCAAAATATCTTTCACCGTATGTTGATCCAGATGGGGCGCAAATAATTCCATAAACTTGAGCATAAAGCCTCTTAAAAACGTTCCACGGCGAAATCCGATGTAGGCGATACTAAAATCGAATAAATGACTCGCATCAAAGATTTGCAAATCTTTGTCCTGAGCTGCGTCAGACGCCATTGAGGCAATGATACCAACACCGAAACCCATCCGGACATAGGTTTTAATCACATCGGTATCCGTGGCGCTAAACACCACATTGGGTGTTTTGTCTATTTTTTCAAAAGCTTTTGCTAATCGCGACTGTCCGGATGGTCCGTAGACGTAAGTTACAATCGGAAAATCGGCTATATCAGACAATCCAATTTCTTTTCGCTGAGAGAGCTCATGTGGCTTGGGAACAATAACGCTACGATTCCATTCATAACAAGGAATCATGATCAGATCCTGAAAAAGCTCCGGACTCTCTGTGGATATTGCAAAATCAGCTCTACCCGAACTAACTAACTCGTGGATTTGCTCAGGTGAACCCTGGTGAATGACTAGCGAGACTTCAGGATAGAGTCGTCGGAAATTCTTGATAATTGGAGGAAGCACATACCTCGCCTGGGTGTGGCTTGTAGCTATCGAAAAAGAACCCTTTTTCTCGTCTGAGTATTCCTGAGCAAGTTGTTTCAGTTCGTAAGTATCTTTGATAATCCGATTCGCGGATCTCAGAATCTCATGACCGGCCGGAGTTACATCTGTGAGGTGCTTGCCGTTTCGAACAAAAATTTCCACGCCAAGCTCATGCTCCAGCAGTCGGACTTGTTTGCTAATTCCAGGTTGAGAGGTGTGAAGAACCTTAGCCGCATTGGATACATTCAGATCCTGCTTGGCCACCTCACAGATATAACGAAGCTGTTGCAGTTTCATCTTATTAATTTCCAGCTAATAGCGGTTGATTCCTCCTTAATCATTCGAAACACCGTGGGGAACGTGTCCAGACAAAAGATAATCAGCGGCCCGATCGCAATTCGACTGTAAGTCATCAAAAAATATATCTGCCCCAAAATTCTTCAAGAATTCTGTCTTATCCATACCCCCCAAAAAAAGCGACTCATCTAGCCGGATATCCCAGTAACGCAAGGTTCTGATAATCCTTTCATGCGCAGGAGCAGACCTGGCTGTCACCAGCGCTGTTCTTATTGGGCTCTCACCCTCAGGAAACTCCTTCTGCAGAGTATGGAGCGCCTCCAGAAAGGATTTGAAAGGTCCTCTTCCCAACGCTTCTGAAGCCCGATCACTCTCGTGTTGACTGAATGCTCTTAAGCCTCGCTTTTGAAACACTTTTTCAGCCTCGTCTGAAAAGAGAACGGCGTCCGCGTCAAACGCAATATTTAACGACTCGTTGGCTCCTCTAGAACCCTCTCCAAGTCGACTTAAAAGCGTCGCAGACGGCACACCCTGTTCTAGCGCTCCACGAACATCATCCGAGTTAGTGGATAAGAAGAGGTCTGAACCAAAAGCAGCTGTGTATCTATACGGAGATTTTCCTGAACAGAACGCTGCGCGGGTGATTCCTAAATTATGGGCCGCTATCGAGTTAAAAACCCTTAACCCTGTATCGGCGGAATTTCTCGAAAGCAGGATGACCTCTACTCGAGGCTCTTTAAAAAAGGTATTAATATTTAGAATTTTTTTAACAAGGGCAAACCCTTCTCCAGGCTGAAGTACCTCATCTTCTGCAGTGATCTGATAGTTGCGATAGGCCTCTAAACCTTCTTCTCGATAAACACGTTCCGACTCCGATAAATCAAAGAGCGCGGTGGAGGATATCGAAATCGTCAGCAATTTTTTTTCGGGCCCACCCCCCTTAAAAAAGGGCTTGAGCCTCTTTCTCCAAAGCAACTAAGCGTTTCACCCAGTTATCCAACAACTCAAACTCGTCAAGCTCAATATCAAAACTATTGGCGAGATCTCTTAATAGACACTCTTCCTCGATCTCAAATGCGCCATCAACATACCCAACCCTTATAAGATTGATAAGAACGATAATTCTCGTCTTGCGGTCTGGAAATATCGTCTCGATTCCATCCAAGGAAAGGTATTCAACCTCCTGAGAATTTTCGATCCCCATCTCTTTTTTCATAAGGTCAAACATCCCCTCTTCGTTGGGGTCTAGAAGACCGTCAGAGACAATCACGTTATGAGCTAATCGGATTAAAGCTTGGTGTTGATCTTTACTTAAATTTGATAACCACATTTTCCTACCAAAATAGTATCCGTTGACTTAGCCAAATATCTGTTGAAGTAAACTCGTTATCATCACGATCACTGCCAACCATCCAACGCCGATAAAACCTATCGTAATCCAACCCTGATCACTCCAACTTGTCTGAAAAAGTGTTTTTATAAATTTGATCAAGTTAACTCCGCGAGGAACAAATGTGGAAGCGAGTATATCTCAGTACATCGGCTCACTGTATATTTTGTGATCTCTTTCGTAAAACTTAGTACATTCAATAAGTGACTTCTTTCATCAACGTAAAAGACAAGCCCTACTTAGTTGAAAGCAATCAGACGATCGTTTGCCCCAACAAACGACTGGCGGTAGAGACCACGAGAGCGCTTGATCAATTTCATATGAATCGAGGAGATGAGTCCTGGGAGAATCCAAAATGCTGCTCGCTCGATGACTTTTTTATATCCGAATATAACGCTTATGCCGCCGATTTCGGGGTTAAAACTTCGATAATTTCCGAAAGCAAACTGACCTATTATCTTATGAAAACAGCACCTTCGGGCTTAGCTAAGTTTTCAAGGCGAACCGCAGCGGAGATACGTTTGATAATTGGGTACAAGATTCCTTTAAGCGAGATAAGTCAAACTGAAATCGGCGAGGACAGTTTCGCTGACTGGATAAATCACGCCCTTGAGCTTAGAGGAAATCACGAGATTCTGGCAGAAGAAATCCCGAGACTCCTAGAAGACGCTTCATATACTCCAAAAAAAAGAATCTTATTAAACAATATCGAACAGCTGACTGCACATCAGCTCTGTTATTTTTCAGCAATGACAAAAAAAGCACCTGTTTTCTTTGTTCATCAAAACGACATCCCCAGCAAATTTGAAGGCTCAACCGACGAGTTGGTAACAACGCGAAAAGTACTTACTCCTTACTCCGTAAAAGAGTTTGACACGATTTTCTCTGAAATAGCCGCGGCGGCCGATTGGGCCAAAAGTAGACTGGCAAAAAATCCAAACGCAAAAATAGGCATCGTGGCGCCCAGACTAAACGCTATGTACGAGATCTTTGCTCGTCAATTCGGTGCCACTTTGGAACCGCTTAAAGGGAGCCTTAGTTCACGGTTCAACATTTCCGGAGGAGTACCTTTAAAAAATGAGTATGTTTGGAAAAACTTAAAGAAACTGGTACGCCTTATATCTGGGCCCATCAAAAGTTTTAAAGCGCAAGAAATCGCGTACTCAATGCAAGCATACCAAAACTGGTTTAACGAGGCGGCGTATACATCTCGCCAGCGCCACAGACATTTTATTTCACCGGATGAAATATTCTCGGAGATAGTTCCAAGAAGCATCAAAAAAGCCCTAGAAGTCAGACAAAAGAATCGCTCTTTATCGGATTGGCTCGAGTTGTTCGGGCAAGTCGCAACCAGCCTCTTTCAAAATTCCAGCTCCAGATTCGGGAGCAAACAGTTCCAGGCCAACGAGACTCTAACGGACTGTATTCAAGTCTATAAGGTCCAACTGCAATCTGAAAAGCAACCGATCCCCTTATTCAAAGCTTGGTTGTTCCTTGAGGATATGATTGAGGAGGCCACTCTCCCCATAGAGAGATCTCAATCTCCAATACAGATTTTGGGTATGCTCGAAACGACAGGGCTGGACTTCACAGATCTCTGGATCTGCGGTATGGAGCACGAGAATTTTCCTTCAACAGTATCGGCAAGCCTTTTACTATCGAGTAAGACAAAACGCGAGTACGGTCTGCCACGATCATCCCCGCAACAGGAGCTTGATTTTGCACAAGCACGGATAAACTCTTGGTTGGCATCTTCAGAAAACACGATATTCAGCTTTTCTCGAGAAACCGAGATATCTAAGGAAAACGCCTTAACCACACTCCTGTCAAAGCACAATTCCGTTGTCCAAGAACCAATTGGCGGAAAAACTCTTAACCCATTTTTTTCTTCTCAAAGTGTTGAGATGGAGCGATACAACGATGATCACGGGAGCTCAATTCAAGAGACCCTTTTGAAAGGAGGAACACGCAGGCTAAGCCTCCATCAAGAATGCAATTTCAAATCGTTCGCAGAGTTTCAATTAGAACTGCGTCCAATCGAAGCAGTCCCTCTGCTATCGGGCCCGTTGGAAAGAGGCACAATGCTTCATGAAATCTTGCACGCGCTAAGATCAGAAAATGAGAGCTCAGCAGACTACCTAGAGATTACCTCCGAATCGATTCGGCTTTTTTGTGAAAAAATTGTCGAAAAGAATGACCGTCTACCCGATAGCTTCCGAAGAGCTGAAATTGGTCGATTAAGTGCCATTATCGAATCCTTTCTTGAGATTGAGAGATCACGCCTGCCATTCCAAACTGTGGCGGTTGAGAAGAAATTTATTCTCGAATTAGACGACATCCAGATCGAGATAAGAGTAGATCGTATCGATTCAAATGAGACAGGCATGCTCGTCTTTGACTACAAAAGCAGTAATCGCTCAATAAGCCAAAATTCAATTGCTGCCCCTCGAGATCTCCAACTACCCGCCTATAGCCTAATCGAAGATCAGGTTACCGGAGTTTTTTACTTCAATCTAACTAGCGAAAGATCAAATATCTCTGGCGTTTCAAATGGTCCTTTATCTGATACTGAAAACTCAGATATCAAGACTTTTACACCAAAACAGGGATGGATAAAACAGAGGGAGGAGTGGAGAACTATAATCAGTTCTATCGGAGAAAGCATTAAGCGAGGGGACGCATTCGTTGGAGGCAGCGCGCGTGAGTGCGAGAATTGTGTATTCAAAGGCCTCTGTCGAATTAAAGAGATACGGCAATCTTAATCGATGTTAAAGCAGCCCACTCCTGCTGATTTTGGCGCAAGACAAAGGGCGCTGGATACGAACAGATCATTTGTGGTGAGTGCTCCAGCGGGGTCTGGGAAAACCTCACTGCTTGTCGATAGATTTCTAACGTTACTAGCTAAGGTTGAAGAACCTGAAGAAATCGTCGCAATCACTTTCACGCGAAAAGCCGCATCGGAAATGCGTGAACGTGTAATTACAAAAATTTTCGATGAAGACAGCGCCATCGCAATATCAATCCAAGACCGCGATGGGAGGCGCAACTGGAACCTGCGCAACCAAGGCCATAGGTTGAAAATCCAAACTATAGACAGCTTTGCTGCTGAGCTACTAAGAAGCATGCCTATACAAGAAAGCATCATAGGAATTCAGCTAACCGACCAGCCCGATATTTTGTACAAAGAAGCTGCGGAGCTATTAATCGAGCGCCTGTATGGTGACGACCCCTTGAGTGATTTCATTCTTCAGTTCTTATACCTATGCGACAACAATGCAGACCAAGCCGTTCGCCTTCTCATCAACATGCTTGAGAAAAGAGATCAATGGCTACCGATGGCAGCCTCACTAACCCTTGGGGCAACACAAGAGCCATCCAAATTTAGGGATAGCATTCGCGATTCAGTCGGAAAATTACGAGACACGATACTCACCGAAGTGGCTGGGCTCTTCAACTTCGACGAGGAAACTTCTTTGCAACATGTCTACTCATTGCTCTTTGGCGAATCCAGAAGAAACCCGGACTTCCACCAAATATTGGTAGAGCTTAGCGAGATGTTCTTGACCAAACAAAAAACACTACGTAAATCATACGGTAAGAACTTACACCCCAATTTCGCTCTCCGAGAGAAAAAAAAAGCCATAGTTGAAATAATCACGCAGATCGAAGCATCAAAGCTAGAAACTGTGCTGCGCATCGTGGCGAGTCTGCCGTTGAACAATATTGACCAGGAAACCACTGGATTAT
>CACOYI010000047.1 GCA_902631405.1 K189A clade bacterium
CCTGGATATCAGCCTGGAGACTGTCATGCAGACCGCGTGCTGGGTATCCCAGGGAAAGCATCACTTTATTTCCTGAGGATAGAATTTTTGCTCCCAAAGCACCGAATTCCTTCTTCAAGTACGGATCAACAAAATTTTCAATTCTCATAACCTTGCAAAGCTCCGTGTTCGCGAAAAGTGCAGTCCCTCACAAGTTGTTTGTAAGCAACAAAGTTATTAAAAAGCCGCTTATACTAGCGCCTCTCGCTATTTGATTTATACAGCTTAATGCAACGAAAAATACTCGTAACCAGCGCTTTACCCAATGCTAACGGACCAATCCATCTTGGTCATATGTTGGAGCAGATTCAAACAGACATATGGGTCAGATATCAAAAATCAATGGGCAACAAAGTAATCTATGTCTGCGCCGACGATACACACGGCACGGCTACAATGCTAAAGGCTGAGGCGGAGTCCACTACACCGGAGAAACTGGTGGAGAAGGTTAGACAAGAGCACCTTCTGGATTCGGAAAAATTCTTAATCTCTTTCGATAACTATTTCTCCACGCATTCGGAGGAAAATCGCGAATTTTCGGAATTGATATTTAACCGTCTTAACGAGCGGGGACTAATCTTCAAAAAAAATATCAACCAACTTTTCGATGTTGAAAAACAACTGTTCCTCGCGGACCGATTTGTCGTTGGCGACTGTCCAAAGTGCGGCTCTTCAGGTCAATATGGAGATAATTGCGAGGTCTGTGGAGCCACCTATGACGCTACCGACTTGATAAATCCTCACTCCGCTATATCAGAGACCAAACCCATTTTGAAAGAGTCCGAGCATTTATTTTTCGACTTGCCGAAATATCAATCCTTCCTAGAGCACTGGACAGCTTCCGGAACACTGCAGTCTCAAATTTCTAACAAGCTGAAAGAGTGGTTGGGCAGCGGTCTCAAGGCCTGGGATATATCACGGGACGCCCCCTACTTCGGTTTTCAGATACCCGGCACAGAAAATAAGTACTTTTATGTATGGATGGATGCTCCAATCGGCTATCTAGCAAGCTTCGAAAATCTTTGTCGCCAGAGGGACGATATCAAGTTCGACGAATTCTGGAGTCGGGATACTAATACAGAGGTCCATCATTTTATTGGGAAGGACATCGTTAATTTTCATGCGCTTTTTTGGCCCGCAATGCTGGACGCTGCGGATTTTCGGACACCAACAAAGGTCAACGCCCACGGCTTCGTTACGGTGAACGGCACTAAAATGTCAAAGTCGAGAGGGACCTTCATTCTGGCGAAAGACTACCTCAAAGCACTGAACCCAGAATATTTAAGATATTACTATGCGACAAAGCTGAATGGTTCAGTAGACGATATAGACCTAAACCTAGAAGACTTCGTGCAGAGAATCAATTCTGACCTGGTTGGCAAGATTGTTAACATAGCCAGCCGGACCGCTTCTTTCATAACAAAGAACTTCAACGGAGAGCTAGCGGATGATGCCCATGACCCAGCGCTATTAGCTCAATTTAAAGAGGCAGGAAAACAAATCTCAAATTTATACGAAAATAGAGAGTTCAATAAAGCGGTTCGAGAAATAACGGGATTAGCGGATTTAGCAAATCAATATATAGCAAAACATGAACCCTGGAAGCTTGTTAAGGATCCTAATAAATCTGGCCAACTTCATCTTGTTTGCTCGCAAGCGATAGAAATGTTTAGGATTCTACAAATATTCTTGAAGCCAATACTTCCGAACAGTACAGCAAAAGCGGAAGAGTTTCTCGATACCGACCCTCTTCTTTGGGCAGATTTGGACAAACCGTTGTTTGGCAAATCGATAAAACCTTTCAAAAAACTACTTGATCGCATCGAGATTAAGACGGTCATGCAACTTGTTACGGAACCTGACCAGGATGGAAAGAACATGCTAGAGGAAAACCCTTCATCTAGCGCGGACATTGGCATTGAGGATTTCGCGAAAATCGATCTCAGAGTAGCAAAGATCGTGAGCGCAGAAACGGTAGATGGGGCAGATAAATTACTCCGATTGACTCTCGATGTCGGCAATGAGAAGCGCACGATTTTCTCTGGAATCAAAGAAGCCTACAAGCCTGAAGAGCTTGAGGGTAGACTAACCGTATTGGTCTACAACTTGGCGCCGAGGAAGATGAAGTTTGGTGTCTCCGAGGGCATGGTACTTGCTGCTGGTCCTGGGGGAGAAGATATCTTTCTTCTGTCGCCAGATTCTGGAGCGACACCAGGAATGATCGTTAGCTAAGAGACAATCGGTAAAAAAGAATGCAACTACTTACGCAAAGTGCCCACTGGATCTAAATTCGAAGCTCTATGAAGACAAAGAAAATATTCATAAAAACGCAGGGTTGCCAAATGAACGAGTACGATTCAATGAAGGTTCTTGACCTCATGCGTGAACAAGAGAAATTTGAAGTAACTGATAACGAGAACGACGCAGATTTGCTCGTTCTGAACACTTGTTCCATTCGAGAGAAAGCTCAAGAAAAGGTATTTCATCAGGTAGGCCGTTGGAAGAAAATGCGGGGGGAAAACCCAAACGTTAAGATCGCGGTAGGGGGCTGCGTAGCATCGCAAGAGGGGGAGAATCTCAGAAAACGTGCGCCAGATGTCGATATCGTCTTTGGACCTCAGTCCCTGCATCGACTCCCAGAACTTTACAGAAGAGGATTTGAAACCGGTCAAAGCCAACTAGATACTTCTTTTCCTAAATTAGAAAAATTCGATCTTATTCCCAAATCAGATTCGACCGATGCCTCGGCGTTTGTGTCAGTAATGGAGGGTTGCAATAAATACTGTTCATTTTGCGTGGTTCCGAAAACTAGGGGCCACGAGGTATCCAGGTCGGTCCAGGATATTTTGGATGAGGTTGAGCATCTTGTAAAAAACGGCGCGAGAGAGATACATTATCTTGGTCAAAACGTAAATAATTTCAAAGGCGAACACCAAAAAGCGAAATCATCTCTCGCAGCGCTGATCAGGCTGACGGGGGAGATAGACGGGGTCGAGAGAATTCGATTCACTACAAGTCACCCACACGAATTCAAGCCAGATTTAGTCGAAGCCTACTCATTAGTACCTCAACTAGTCAGCCACGTTCATCTGCCTGTGCAAAGCGGCTCTGATCGCATCCTCAAGCTTATGCGCAGACGTTATGATGTGACGAAATATCTCTCTCTTATTGGGGACATTCGCAAAGTTAGACCTGATATGAGTTTCTCATCGGACTTTATTGTAGGTTTTCCAGGTGAGACAAAAGACGATTTTCAGGCGACATTAGACCTAGTCGAGCATGTCAAATTCGATGAATCATTCAGTTTTATCTATAGCCCTCGCCCTAACACGACCGCATCAGAAATGGAGGACTCGGTACCTATTGAAGAAAAAAAAGAGAGGCTTGCAATTCTACAAGAAAAATTAAACAAGCTTTCTTTTAGTTATAGCAGACGCATGATGGGGAGCACCCAAAGATGTCTCGTCACGGGACCTTCAAAAAAGGACCCGGGCGAGCTACAAGGGAGAACCATCAATAATCGGATAGTAAATTTCAAGAGAGGTCTTGCCAAAGAGGGTGATCTAGTCGATTTAGAAATCGTAGACGTCTATTCCAATTCTTTGAGAGGAAGACTTCGAGATGGAGACAATACCTTATCTTACAGAGCTGAATAGTATTTGTTAGCTCCCTTCAATCGAGAAAAGGAAACTTGCAAGCACAAAAATACGCGACAGAACGTCGATCAGCTCGTTTTGGTTCAATCAACTTCAGCCCAAGGATTGGTGGAGTAAAAACCGAGATTTAGACCGAATTATTAGATTGAAATTCGGAGCAACCCTAAACCAGGGAGCTAGAGGTCTATCGGCAAATTGGAGGGCCGAACCTTTAGGCCGACTCGCAGAAATTATCGTTCTCGATCGATTCCCCAGATGTATTTATAGCAATCGCTGTGAAGCTTAGGGCTTTTTGGTTTTCACAGGGTTTTTTCTTCTGGGAAAACATGTTCTACAAATTTCACAGGCGAGGCCAAAACACGACCTCGCCGAACAGTACTCCCGACCATAAAAGATTATCTGGAGATGCAACTTATTCCATCGACCTTCAGGAAACAAACGCTTCATATCCTGCTCTGTTTGGCTAACATTAACGCCGTTGGTTAGGCCCCAACGCTGAGCTAACCTATGTATATGGGTATCTACCGGGAATGCCGGATGCCCGAAACCCTGCGACATCACCACACTAGCGGTCTTATGTCCGACCCCGGGAAGCTTTTCTAACTCCTCGAAACTTTCTGGGACCTTCGCTTCATAACTGTCGACTAAAATGCGAGAAAGTCTCTCTATCGCTTTCGCTTTTTGAGGAGCAAGTCCGCAGGATTTAATACTCTCCAGAATCTCGTGAGCAGGCAAGCTCGCCATCTTACTCACGGTCGGCGCCTTCCTGAACAAATCGGGTGTGACCAAGTTGACTCTCTCATCCGTACACTGGGCACTGAGGAGTACAGCAATTAATAGCTCAAAGGTATTCTCGTGGTTTAAAGGTGAGGGAGTCTCTGGATACAATCGTTCCAAAACCGATTGCACAACTTTCACTCTTTCCAATTTTTTCAATCTTGTCTGCCCCCGGCTCCACCGATTTGAACTAATTCAACATGATCTATTCTCTCTCCTAGAAAGAATTGACCAACACTTAGAAAACGGCTCAGATTGTCGGTGGCAATGTAACGAACAACAGGACTCTTGTAGGAATCGGTATTTAATAAAGCGTCGTTCTTTAAGACGACATCTAATTCTGATGCGACAGTCTCACCAGCCTCAACAATTCTAGTGCCTTCGGGCAAATGTGCGTTGAGATAGCTCGCAATGACCGGGAAATGTGTGCAGCCAAGAAGAACCGTATTCGGAGTCTTCGAAAAACCCCGAAGGCCATGTCTGACTACGGGAACGGCTAGCTCTTGAAGGGACGCTATTGGCATTGAATGACCCTCTTCTGCTAACGCTACCCAAAGCGGACATGCTCTACCGTAGACTTTTGTTTTAGGGTTCAAAGACAAAATTTCCCTTTCGTAGGCTCCGCCGCTTACCGTGCTTTCAGTAGCCAGCACTAGAATTCCAGATTTATCAGCCGCCTTTACCGCCGCACGCGAGCCAGCTTTTACAACTCCTATCACGGGACGAGGGGCTAGTATTTCGGTCAATTCATCCAGCGCATGACCACTTGCCGTGTTGCAAGCGACTACTAATGCTTTTATGCCCTTTTCCATCAAGATCTCTGAGGCTTGTTTAGCGTAGGCGATAACCGTCTCTTTTGATTTTGTTCCATACGGGAGGCGGGCGCTGTCGCCCAAATAAATAAAGCTCTCTTTCGGCAAGGCACTTCGCAGAGCTCTCAAGATGGAAAGCCCTCCCATTCCAGAATCGAATACCCCTATTGGGTGATTTTGTCTTGCAGTCGCCAACGTCGTTTTTTAAAGTGATCGGCCTTTTTTGGCCCCGAGCCTAAGCCGCAACGCATTGAGCTTGATAAAGCCCTCTGCATCTGTTTGATCATATGCGCCGGCATCATCTTCAAAAGTTACCACTTCGGGATCATATAAGCTGTCTCCCGATGTTCTCGCAACAACGCTTACACTTCCTTTGTAGAGCTTAAGTGATACGGATCCGGTAACGTGTCGCTGCGATTCGTCAATTAACGCCTGCAAAACTTTCCGCTCAGGAGACCACCAAAACCCGTTATAGATGAGCTTGGCATATCGGGGCATCAGCTCATCTTTTAGATGAGTAACCTCCCGATCCAACGTAATCGATTCGATCGCGCGATGTGCTTTAAGCAGAATCGTTCCACCGGGAGTTTCATAACAGCCGCGTGATTTCATGCCAACAAATCTGTTCTCTACAATGTCCGATCGCCCAATACCGTTCCGGCCCCCAATTTCGTTCAGTTTTCTCAAAAGTTTTGCCGGACTCAAAGCCTGGTCATTAACCTCAACCGGGTCACCGCCAAGGAATTTTAGTTCGATATACTCCGGAGCGTCAGGAGCTTTCTCGGGAGCGATCGTCCAACGCCACATATCCTCACTAGGAACTGAGGAGGGATCCTCCAAAACGCCACCCTCGTAAGAGATGTGGAGAAGATTTGCATCCATTGAGTAAGGTGATCCAGAGGATTGCTTATAATCAACCGGGATCTGACGAGTGCTGCAATACTCCATCAGGGCCTCGCGGGAAGAAAGGTCCCACTCTCTCCATGGAGAGATAACTTGGATTTCAGGAGCCAGAGCATACGCACCCAGTTCAAACCGAACCTGATCGTTACCTTTACCCGTTGCGCCATGCGCGATCGCGAAGGAATCAGTCTCTTGGGCTATTTCAACAAGCCTCTTGGCAATTAACGGACGAGCGATGCTCGTACCC
>CACOYI010000048.1 GCA_902631405.1 K189A clade bacterium
AATCAATAACGTTTTGACGTCTGTGGCCTTCGCTGCGAGTCATGCTTTGGTTTCTGGAGTAGTCGTGCATGGATTGCTGGTTTTTCTGCCCAGTCTTTGGCTCGGTGTGATCCGGGAAAGGCTCGGATCAGTTTGGGTCTGTTGTGTAATACATTCGATCTGGAATGTTGGCTTGTTAACCACATTGGCTTTTTGTCTTCACAGTGTGTCCGTCATCCGAAATCTCTTGGGCTTAGTAGGTTATTAAAGTACACTTTCGCCGGATGCAGCTCGCCCACGGCGAAAATTAGCAAATGATAGGGAAACGAACGATGGTAAATACACTCGAGTATATTCAACCAATTCTTCAGAAATCAAAGTCTTTAGGGTTGATTTTATTATTGATAGGCGGATCGATATCCACTGCTCAAGTTCATGCTAACAAGCAGATAATTACAACCGACCCGACAAGCGTAGATATATCCAAGGCAAGTGTGGATGAGTTCACCTTGAATATTTCATACGACACCGACCCAACGGGCACTGAAACAACGGGAATAGGCGTCAAAACCTTTTTCGATAGTTCAAAGTTGACCTTCGTATCATTAACAGTGGAGTCAGACGACGATCTTTTGCAAGCCACTACGGCCGAGGCTGATATTCAGTCCGATTCCAGTGACGCGGACTCCGATTCCAGCACTGATAAGTTCGCGAACGTAGCCTACACCGCTTTTGGCGGTGATTTTGCGGCACCCGTATCACCCATGTTCAAAATTATTTTCAAGCCTGCAACAACGAGTTACATCGGAACGACTAAAATAAATTACGTTTTATCTTTGGCAGCAGGGTACACAGGTGAGGCGCAGAGTGTAACGGTTACCTTCAAGGACGATGAAGTATTACCAGTATTGAGCAATGTTCCAGATACACTGATGGTGTCTGTGACAGACGATAACGGAGCACCAGCCACAGAGAGTTCTATAAAGTCTTTTTTAGAGGGCGTTACCGCGAGTGATAATATAGATGGCGATATCACGTCATCTATAACAAATGACGCTCCTAGCACGTTTCCGAATGGAGATACGACCGTAACCTTTACTGTTACGGATAGTAGTGGAAACGTCGCTACTGCCTCAACAGTAGTCTCGGTGGTAAAAGGACCTAAAATCACGGTAGGAGAATCAATTACTTGGGTTAGCGCTGACTCCTCAAGCGTCTCGGGTTCAAATGCAGTTATATCCGCACTAATTGACGGAGCGACCGGGGTGGATTTTTCCGGTAATGCGGTTGATGTGACGAATGACGCTCCCAGTGAATTCCCTCTAGGTGCGACTACGGTTACCTTTTCAGCGACAGACAGCGACGGTCGCGCTGGAAGCGCCAGCGTGGTTATAACAATCGTGGCCCCTCTGGCTTCTGGCGACACGGATAGCGATGGCATGGACGATCTGTTTGAGGCTAACAACGGTCTGGATCCAAACGTCGACGATGCAAGCGGAGACCCCGACGGTGACGGACTGAACAATCTTGGTGAATATCAAGCGAGCTCGGATCCTAACAAAGACGATGTTGCACCGGTCGTAACCGCGCCTGCCGGTGTTCAATTGACATCAACCGGTAAACTCACTGCAGCCACACTGGGCGATGCAGCGGCAACGGATGCGAAGGATGGCACCGTTACAGTATCTGCGGATAACACGGGTCCATTTGCGATCGGAACGACCACAGTTACATGGACGGCAACGGACGCGGCGGGTAACTCAGGCACGGCTGAGCAAAGTGTCGTTGTTATACCGTTTGTGGAAACCTTAAAATCAGGGCGAGTTGGTGAAGGCAAAACATTCACACTCAAGGCGATTATGAACGGTGCTGCTAGCGCTTACCCCGTTGAGGTGCCAGTAACGTTCTCCGGAACTGCGACGAAAGATAGTGATTACACGGTTTCAGCTTCATCTATCTCAATCGCGAGTGGTACGGAGGGCAGTATAGATATCTCTGTACTAACTGACTCGGCAGAAGAGGGCACTGAAACGATTATTGCGACGCTGGGAGCGCCAGCGTCAGGTGCTGGACTTGGTGTTAACGTCAGCGCGACGATTAATGTTGTCGAAGCTGCCGTTGAACCCGCATTGAAGCTTTCTGTAGATCAGGGTGGAAAGGCTGGTAAGTTTGTTGCCGCGGATGCGGGTAACGTGACGGTCACGCTGGCGATTACAGACCCTAATGGGACACATACGGTTGATTGGAGCAAAACGGACTCCAACTTAGTCGCTGAAGCGGGGAGCACAGACACCTCTTATGTTTTTGATCCTACATCGCTTGCAGCAGGTAATTACAAGGTGTTAGCAACTGTTACTGACAGTGGAATCGCGACCTCAACCTTCGACGCGACCGTGATACTGAATGTGGTGGCGAGTGATGCCAAGGTTGACAGTGATGGAGATGGTGTCGCAGATGATAAAGATACGTACACCGAGTCCAACCTGATTGCGACAACGAGCGCAAGCACGGCTGCACCGGTGGCTACTGAGTCTGGTCTAAAGATTGTTGTTGGAGATGCGGCGACGGCATCTGGAACGGACGGGGTTCAAATTGATGAAAGTACGGTGGCGTCCAGCGGTGATGATGGTTTAGGCGCCGCAGATAACGGTATAGATGAAGAGTATGGTTACCCTGGTGGGGTATTTGATTTCGTAGTACAAGATTTGCCGGTACCTGGTCAGTCAATTAATGTAGTGCTGCCAGTGCCCAATGGAATCCCTGCCAACGCAATCTACAGGAAATTTGAGTCAACAAAAGGTTGGTTTACATTCGAATCAGATGACGACAACTATGTTTCCTCTTCTGCAGGGACAGCTACTTCCTGCCCATCTGCAGGCAGCGAGTTATACGCTAAGGGGCTAACTCAAGGAGATTTCTGTATACAGCTAACCATAAAAGATGGTGGGGCGAACGACGCTGACGGGTCAGTAAACGGAATAGTGGATGACCCAGGTGGTATTGCAGTCGACGACAATGCACCTGTGGTTACTGCTCCTGGCGACATAACTGTTGAGGCCGAGAGTTCTTCAGGTGTCGCGATAACGAATGAAACGGTAGCAGCCTTCTTAGCAGGTGCTACTGCGTTAGACGGTGCAGACGGAGATGTGAGTGGCAATATAACGACTGACGCAGGGGCCAACATGGCGCTCGGTGATAATGTCATAACTTTCTCCGCTGTAGATACCGCGGGTAATACCGGCACTGCGACGGCTACAGCGAGTGTGGTTGATACGACAGCGCCAGCGCTTACAGTGCCTTTGGGTGTAACCGTTACGGCCACATCTGGAAATGGAATAGGGAGTAATGATACAGCTCTCACAACCTTCTTTAGCGGTGCTAGCGCGACCGACGCAGTTGACGAAAGCCCGGTCATTACAAACGATGCTCCAGCGACTCTCTCGGTAGGTACGGTGACAGTAACCTTTACAGCGACAGACGCTTCGGGAAATGCTTCCTCTGGTAGCGCGGTTGTTACTGTGAATGCGAAGAAGGACGATGATGGTGGAGCGTTTGGATGTTCAATGGGCAACGGTAAAGGGCCTATCGACCCAAGCTTGCCATTGCTTGCAGCCTTAGCACTGCTCGGTATGTTTAGAAAGAGATTGGGTATAGAGATTTAATGAAAGCTAGCTAGCTTGAATAGCTGAAAGCCTGTGTGATGTTGGGCCCTCTCCGACAGGAGAGGGCCTTTCATTCTCCAATAACAAACATCAATCGCGCTAGCGGCAACCTTCTTATGGATGACTAAAGCTGCTCACTGATCACGCTTTAATAGCAGGGACACTAAGTTAAGAGGAACTTAGCGTGCAGATAAGTCTTGAAGTTTTTGCGTCGGCGGACTTAAACTGACGGTTTCACCTCTGCGCTAGTGATGATCAACCGACTGAAGACTCATATTTTGATCAGTGCACTTCTTGTACCGGTGTTCAGTGTTGCGGTAGGTACAAGTGCGACTAGAACCACTTCTGCTGAGATAGAGGGCTATATCAAAGCCAGAGTGCCAAGTAGTTAACCACACCTAACAGACCCACGCAGGAGCCTATGCCACTACCTATCCATAGATAGTAGTGGTTGGATATTTTGAGGATTTTGTGGTTTGTAAAGGCTAGTTTGTTTTGATGTAAGCTTTTAGTTGATCAGTGGAAGAGCTTCGGAATTTAAAGAGCAGTTCGGAGGGACACGGAGATTCAAGAGATCATGAGCTCAAAAGTAATCACTGTTTTGATAGCTATTTCTAGCTTTGCGTTTAGCTCCTACGGTCATGCGCTCACCTGTTCCCAATTGGACGGCTCTTGGGTTCAAGCACAAGATGGCCTGTATCTTGGTTTTTTCGGTAGTTCTGTTGCCACTGATTCGATTATGAATTCGATTGGGCTGTACGGCTCATCTATAGGTGTTAACAGTACAAGAAACACGATTGGGCTTTATGGTTCTACCTCGGGCACTTACAGTGCGAACAACACCATTACGCCCACACCGCCGGAAATATATGGTGGTACGACTCGTATCGGTTATCTCACAACGAATACGAGCATCTTTGGTGGCATATCTCTTGAAAGTGTTGATGCGCTCAGTTGTAGCTTTACTTCAACTGCAGCGAATACGTCGGGTAGCGTAGACTCAGACGGGGATGGTGTAAACGATACAAGTGATGCCTTTCCTAACGATGCTTTAGAGACTTTAGATACCGATTCAGACGGCATTGGAAACAATGCTGATGCAGACGATGACGGGGATAACGTAGCGGACTCGCAGGACAAATTCCCTCTTAACAAGCTTTACTCATCGGATTCAGATAATGATGGAATGCCTGATAAGTGGGAGTCTTTGTACGGACTAAGTGCATCTGACGCACGTGATGCTAGCAGTGATAACGACCTTGATAATCTTACTGCGTTGGCTGAATTTTCTGCTGGAACCTATCCAGACAGAGCTGACTCAGATAGAGATACATTGCCCGATGGATGGGAAGTAGCTAATGGAAAAGATCCCAGGATTCCTAATTATTTGTTATCGGTAGCGAGTAACGCTGTCTGTTTGAAAAATGATTCAAAAATTGATTGTTGGGGGGGTATATCAGGTCTGACCTATATTGATGAGAGGTTGGATGAGATAGGCGAGGAAGTGATTAAAAACTCAACTGCATTCCCATCAAGCGGAGGTAACTTCAGGTGCCTACTTTCTGAAGGAGTAATATATTGCAATGATGAGAGATTGGTTAGCTCTGATACCCTACCGATAACTAGTATTGACGTCGGTACGAATACCGCTTGTGCTATCAATAGTTTAGGGGAAATCAAGTGTTCTGGAATGGACGGCAATATCACTGCCGCAGACACATCGGTTATGGAGAGTCCTTCAAGCATCGCTCTGGGCGATGCATTCTTATGCGGTCTCACAAGCAATCAAGTCGAATGTGTTGGAGACTTGTATGGTCATGATATGCCTGATCTCGTCAGTCCATATCATATTGATGGCGGAGATGGTGGCATTTGTGCAATCGACTCTCTAGGAGTGAAATGCTGGGGAGACTCTCGCTTTGGACTTGAGGGTATATCAGCTCCAGATGTCACTAACGTAACGAGTTTGAGTGTGACTTCGACGTTGGGATGTCTGATTGACCAATCTGATATAAAGTGCTGGGGAACCGAAGAAACTCTTGAGGGCCAAGAATCTCCTCAAGTCGTTGATCCAGTTTCTATAGGCGTAGGAAACCGCTTTGCATGTGCACTTGGAAATCAAGGCATAGACTGCTGGGGGGAGAATCCCTATGGAGCCTTAATTGTACCGAGCGATTTGATGATTGATCCCGATGGAGATGGTTATACGAATCAAGGTGGGCTTGATTTATTTCCTTTCGACGCAAGCGAATGGGCTGATACTGATGGAGATGGCATAGGTAATAATGCGGATCTGGATGATGACGGGGATGGCGCAAATGATGTCGATGATATGTTTCCTCTTGATTCCACGGAAATCCTAGACACTGATGGTGATGGTGTCGGCGATAATGCAGATGCTTTTCCGAACGATGCCATGGAGACGAAAGACACAGATTCTGATGGTTTCGGAGACAACTCAGATAATTGCATATCCGTAGTCAATACAGATCAGTTAAATAGCGATAGCGATAGTGTCGGCAATGCTTGCGATGAGGACGATGATAATGATGGGCTAATTGATTCAGCAGATGCTTTTCCCTTGGACGCAACTGAAACAGTTGAT
>CACOYI010000049.1 GCA_902631405.1 K189A clade bacterium
AAAATGGCTGGAGTTCAGTGATTACCGAAGACACGCTGACCTCGGAAACATTCGTTGAGGAGTTGTTGTCGTTGCGTGAAAACTCGAATGTTTATTTAGAAAATCTATCCGGATTCCAGCCAAAAGATGCTGTTGAAAAAATAATTATCGAGATTGAATGTTTACAAAAAAACTAACCGATATTACGGTCGCATGATTTTTGGACAAGGTGAAACAATGTTTCGTGTAAAGACTCACAATTCAATAGCTGAAAAAGGTTTGGAACAACTTCAAGAGGCGTCGATTGAAGTGGCAAGCGAGCTGGATACAGCGGATGCATTGCTGATCAGGAGTTACCCCGTATCACTTGATGACCTGCAACCTAGCTTGCAAGCCATAGCGAGGGCAGGTGCCGGAACAAATAATGTCCCGGTACAGGAATGCACAGAGAGGGGGGTCGTAGTTTTTAACACGCCCGGAGCGAATGCGAATTCCGTAAAAGAGCTAGTCTTGGCGGCTCTTTTATTGAGTTCGAGAGATATTCTAGGCGGAGTTAACTATGTTCGATCACTAGGCCCGTCAGCCAGTATCGAAGAGGTAAATAAATTAGTAGAAGCGCAAAAAAAACAATTTAAAGGCCAGGAGTTGATTGGCAAAACACTCGGCGTAGTAGGCTTAGGATCGATAGGCGCACTAGTTGCGAGGGCTGGCCTAGATCTGGGTATGCAAGTTGTCGGATATGACCCAGCAATCTCCGTGGAAGCAGCATGGAGTATTCCATCTAAGGTAAAGAGAATGCAAGACGTGACCTCGCTCTTTGAAACAGCCGATTTTATTTCTTTACATGTCCCGCTAGTTCCTGAAACGAAATCGATGATTAACGCTGAGACACTAAAGAAATTTAAGAAAGGTAGTGCCTTATTAAACTTTTCTAGGGAGCCGATTGTAGATTCGGCCGCTGTCGCGGAAGCGCTAGATCAAGGCGCTTTATCTCTTTTTGTCTCTGACTTCCCGGTGCCCGGTTTGCTGCAACATGAACGAGCTATTTTCACGCCTCATTTAGGGGCGAGCACCATGGAGGCCGAAGAAAACTGCGCGATGATGGCTGCAGTTCAGCTTCGCGATTTCTTATTAAACGGGAGCATAGTCAATTCAGTGAACTTTCCATCAGTAAGCTCCAGCACTTTGGAGGGATTCAGGATGACGGTCTCAAACCATAATGTTCCGGGTGCATTGGGCAGAATTACCGCGATCTTAGCTGAGCGAAATATTAATGTTTTGGATTTAACGAATAAAAGTCGTGGAGATTTGGCGTACAACTTGATCGATGTTTCAGAGCCTGTCCAAGAAGAGTTGGTAAAAGCGATCTCAGATATCGAAAGCGTGACAAGAGTAAGAGTATTACCTCCGTTTAACTAGAGTAACCAATTCGTTTAACGCCCCTTTTTTTTTGACGGTTCCTAAACCTATCTGGCGCAACAGTCGCGAGCCCGCTCTTTGAGAGGGGTGGTAACAAGCCCAAGAATTGACTTACGACAAGCTCTGCCGCAAAGGGAGAACTGATGGTTCCCATGGAGCCGTGAGCGGTCGAGAAATATCGACCCCTGTTCAATTCCCCAATTACAGGGTCCCTGTCGCTGGAAACGCAGCGATGCGCACGAAATTTGCCCTGTGAATAAATTGGTGAATCTCCAAGGAACTTTCGGTTTTTTTCGATATTGAATTCTGAAGCTGCTGCAGAGGACCAGGGCCTTTGCTCGTATGTCGAGCCAATCACCCACTCTGTATTGCTCTGAATGACGTAGCCTGATCCGTGAACAACAGTATCCTTCTTTAACGGGGAACTGTCCGGAATTCCGATAAAATCGAGTTGTCCAGCGATCTCCCCGATTTCAAGCTCCTCTGTTGAAGTGAATCTTTTTGACGCGGCAGCACAGGCGACGAAATCCGCCTCTTTTGGTGCTTCGCGATTGATCACCTCTATTCCAGGGTGGTCAGCTAGAAGCCTGCAAGATTCCGCGATATTGACCAAGTGGGTATCAGGAAAATAAAGAGCCCCGAGGCACTCTATGCCAAACTCCTTCTTGGTCGTTTTATTGTCTAAGAAGTGGAGTAAATTTCTTGACGCCTCACTATCATGATAGGCGGATGCTACGAGAAGAATTCGATTCAGTTCTTTTTCATTGAACGCGGGCTGAATAGCTTCTCGTGTTTCTGAACACGAGAGATTTTTAAGAAACTGTTGGGAGAAATACAAGGCGCGGGAGCGAAAATCTGCGCTCCCCGATCCATCGCCTAGAAGTCGAACATGTCCAATTGCCGTCTTCGCTCTGGATGCTTTTGTTGCTATTCCACTTGGATCAAAGACTTTTACACTAATGTTTTGCTCCGCGACGAGCCTCGCGATTGAACAGCCCGCGATTCCTGCACCCGCAATAGAGACCTCTCTGGGGGTTTGGTGGCTAATCTGTTTCTTCTTTCTATATGCTCCAAAGATCGAGTGTCGTTTATAGTTTAGGTGTTGGATTTTTTTTATAGAAAAGCCCGCGATCTCAAGTTTTTTTCGTACAGAGCCGGCTGACGTAAAGCTCGTCACTGTAGTTCCGTAGAAGGAATTTTGGGAAATAAGATCAAAAACGCTTTCGGACCACATCTCAGGGTTTTTGCTCGGGGCAAAACCATCCAGAAACCAGGCATCTATCCGCGCATGTTGATTTAAATTGATATCGGCTAGTCCCTCGGCCACATCGCCGTGAAACAAGCTTAATCTGACTCTGCCCGCATCAAAAATTCTTCGATGCCAACCTCCAAGTCGAGGGATATTTCCTGCTCTGAATTCGCTAGAGTATTTCAAATTATGTCTTTGAGCGTCGAAGATTGACCAGTCCTTGTCGGATATCGGACGCGACTCGATACCTATATAGTGCAGGTACAGGTCAGGATTTTTGGTGATTTCTTGCGCGGTGAGTAAAAAGTTCAGACCTGAACCGAATCCCAGTTCGACTATCGTAAAATGACTACTAGTTCGACTGTTCTTTTTCAGACATATCGGGTTCCAGTGCACGGAATAGAATTCCTTAACTCCGTTTCCATCATAGTAGATATCCCCGAACAAGGGTGAATAAGGACGTTGGTCTATCCATTCGATCTCAGCAGCTTCCAACACTTTATCAGTAGACATCAGCAATCGGTTTCGATTGGACGGGAGCTGTCTTCTATCCATTCGCTCCATGAGCCAGCAAAAAGAATAAGCTCGCCGAGCCCCGCGATATTTGCAGCCAAAATGTTGTGGCAAGCGCTCACTCCAGAACCACAGTAGCAAACGCCCTCCATTATCCCGTCGCCATAAATCTCTTCGAATCTCGCTCTCAATTTTTCGGCTTTTTTAAAGCGTAGATCAGGATCTAGGTTTTCTTGGAAAGGTAGGCAGATTGCGCCGGGAATGTGACCGGCAGTTTTGTCTATCGGTTCATTTAACCCTGCAAATCTCTCTCGTGGTCGAGCGTCAACGAGGTTAACTACCCTCGAACTCTCCTTTTGTAGTAGTTCTGTCAGCTCATTTATCTCTATGAGTTTTGTCAGCATCTTGCTGGATGAATAGTGTGATTTTGTAGTTCTTGCCGGATTTTCATCGGACTCCAATTTACTTTCCCATTGTTGTATTCCACCGTCGAGAATTGCAACGTTTTCATGTCCCAGCCACCTCATCATCCACCAAAATCGTGCCGCATACATTCCTCCCACATCGTCATAGGCAACAATCTGGTCGTTAGTTTTAATGCCAAGGTTCCTCACAGTCTCAAGCCAATTATTCCTATCTGGTAAGGGGTGTCTTCCTCGCACACCCGGCTCTCCGCTGAGGTCACGATTTAGATCAACGAATTTAGCTCCCGGTACCCTTCCCCGGTTAAAGGCTTCGAATCCATAGCGATCATTAACTAAATCTGCTCGGCAATCGATTACGTGGACACTGTCAAAATTGAGTTCCAGATCGGCTGCACTGATGATGGTTGAATAGCTTTTCTGCATTGCATCGTGCCAGATTACATTTTTTCTAAAACCTTAATGCCTAACAGGTCCAAACCGTCTGATAATTTTGTCGCTACTTTAGAAGTAATGGCCAACCTTCTGAGTTTGACCATGTCGGGTGAACTAAGGATTGGTAGTTCCTCGTAAAAACGAGCAAAGGCTGTGGCGATCTCGTATAACTGGAGACAAAGTAGATGGGGGAGGCATTCTCGAGAAACTGAGTCTATAACGTCATTTACTTGGGCCATTTTAAGCACTAAACGTCTTTCTATTGGTCCCTCTGGTTGGGGTTCTTCTGGTAGATCTGAATCGGAGAGCCCAGACCTTATAAGCAAGCTCTTGGATCTAGTGTACATATACATGAGGTACGGAGCAGTATTCCCCTCCATACTCAGCACCTTCTCCCAGTCGAAAACGTAGTCAGTTTCTCTGTGTTTGGATAGTTCTGAGTATCTTATAGCAGCGATACCAATCGCGTTTGCGATTTCTTCAACGCTTGAGATGTCGGCTTTTTCATTCTTAGCGAGAAAAATTTCCTTGGCTCTATCCCTGGATTCCTTGATCAAATCCGCTAGCTTGACTGTATTGCCGTCTCTGGTTTTAAAAGGTTTCCCAGCCTTATTGAGTATTGCTCCATTACTTATGTGTCCCAATACTAGGTTCGGAGTGCATAGGCCCGCTCTTCGCGCTAGAGCAAAAATTTGCTTGAAGTGCAAAGTTTGTCGCGAATCCACAAAATATAGGATTCGATCAGCTTCCAGTTCATGAGCACGATGGCGTATGGCCGCTAAATCAGTTGTGGCATAAAGGAATCCACCGTCAGATTTCTGAACTATAACCGCCTGTTTTTCTCCATTTTTATCAGTGAATTCATCGAGGAAAACGCAAAGAGCACCGTTGGATTCGGTTAGAAGACCTTCTTCTGAGAGAGTTTCCATTATTGAAGGTATCGTTCCCTTGTATTGGCTTTCTCCATAGGTGTCTTTCGAGCGGAGAGTCACATTGAGGTCGCTATATATTTCACCGCAATGCGACATGGAGATTTCAATAAATGCTCTCCACTTTTCTAGCACCTCCGGTTGATCTTGTTGCAGAGCTACGACATAAGCTCTACTTTTCTCTGCGAAATCTGGATCTTCATCGAACCGTTTTTTAGCTTTTTGGTAAAAGATTTCGAGATCTTTCAGGTCGTCTGCCGAAGTCCCTACGCTATCTAGGTATGCAATCAACATTCCGAATTGAGTGCCCCAGTCCCCGACATGGTTTTGTCGAACAACTTTATGGCCCTGATATTCGAAGACCCTAGCCATCGTATCGCCAATCAAAGTAGTTCTAAGATGTCCAACGTGCATTTCTTTAGCTAAGTTCGGTGAAGAAAAGTCTACGACCACAGTCTGAGTATTGTCTGCTTTCACCGGAGGGGAATTGACAGCTTGGATGAGGAAATCAGGTTTTAAAGTAAGGTTTAAGAATCCTGGCCCGGCAACTTCAATCTTCGAGACGATTTCTTTGAAAGTTTCGTCACTTTCTAGGGCCTGCTTAAGATTTTCCGCTAACTCTCTTGGATTTTCTTTCAGACTTTTCGCGGCAGCCATCATTCCGTTGATCTGGTAATCTCCGAATTCCTCTCGGGAAGCGTTTTGGATCAAAGCAGGCATACCATCAAGGTTTGAACGGGACATAATTGCCTCAATCCGTTCGGCCAGGATTTTTTTCAAGAGCATTGTTTAGTTCGTTCGCTCAATGATTTCTATGCTAACGGCCTGCCTGCCGCGTTGATTTTCTGCGATCGAAAATCTCACCAGTTGCTCTTCTCTGAGGAACTGCCTTCCTCCGTCCGTACTATTGGATATTGATCGTTGATGAGCGAATAATTCCTCGCCTGACTCAGCCGTAATGAAGCCATAGCCTTTAGTTCTGTTAAACCACTTCACCGTGCCGTCAACGTTTCGTTCCACAACTTTGCCGTCCCCAATCGCTTTATCTGTTTTGCTTTTGCTTTGGTCGGATGTTCTTTGCCTCGGGCTGTTTCTAGTTTGGCCTTTATCATTAGCACTTCTCCGCCTCATTCTATTACGGTGTGACTTTTTACCGAATGCTGAAACCTGGCCACTAAATCTCGTTAAAGCCAGCCCGTAGAGTGTGAGGAGGAGAGCAAGAAAAACCGAAATTGAGACAATGTTTTCGGGACTGACGTCTTGAAGCCACACTCG
>CACOYI010000050.1 GCA_902631405.1 K189A clade bacterium
GAGGAGCCGAGAAATGCAGTTGGCTCGTGGAAGAATTAGGCTTTGATGAAGCCATCGATTATAAAAATGAGGATGTCGGTCGTCGGATTGGTGAAACCTGCCCGAAAAGAGTCGACGTTTATTTCGATAACGTCGGTGGCACTATTCTCGAGGCCGCTTTGAATCATATAAATTTGAAATCACGCGTTGTGCTCTGTGGAGGCATATCCGGCTATAACGCGACAGAACCAGTGCCCGGCCCAGCAAACTTGATGAACCTTGTGGTGATGCGTGCTCGGATGGAAGGTTTCATAGTGCTCGATTATATGGATAGAGCAGGAATAGCCATCCAGGATCTTCTCGGTTGGATTAAAGAGGGAAAACTCCAATTTCAGGTGGATGTACAAGAAGGTTTTGAGAACATTCCTGAAACTCTAAACCGCTTGTTCTCCGGAAAAAATAAAGGCAAGCAGTTGTTAAAAATAGATGATCCGAGTTGAGCAAGGTCAGAAATAACCTGTGTTCTCTCTCGTTTTTCCCCTTTGATGATTGGTCGTGCAGCAGAGGAACGGTTGATAAGCCAGATTTTTCATTGGACGCGAAACCTAGGACGCGACCTGTGGACGTCCCGGAGAAGAAAGGAAAAGAGGACGATTGGTGGGCGCGAAGCTTAGTTAAGATCGACCGCGTGCGCTTTAAGTTTATGAAGGTCAACAATCTCCAAAACCTTCGCGTTGGTAGAGGTCAGTACAACCGCTGGTGCACAACCAGCATTGAAAGCCTCCAACCAACGATTGGCGCAGACGCACCATTGATCACCGGCTTTTAGTCCAGCGAAATTAAACTCTGCTCGCGGTGTGATGAGATCGTTACCTTGGCTAAGCGAATATTGCAAAAAAACGTCATTCACACGGGCGCAGACAAAGTGTTTGCCGATATCCTCTGAGTCCGCGTCACAGCAACCAGTCCGAAAAAAACCGGTGAGTGGATCCATAGAACAGGACTGCAACGGATCACCAAATACGTTGGTTTGTTGGGCTAAAGGTTGCATTGCTTTTTGCCGATCCTAAGTTTTTGTTGCCTTTAGCAGCAGCATTTCTCCCTGCAACAAACGCAAGTTTTCTCAACGCAGCAAGTGCCCTTTGAACAATCGCAAGAAGATTTTTGGTTAGTCATCGTTTTTGAGTCCCGAGTTCATTTCTTTCCCCTCATTATAAACGAAAAAATATTGGTCTGTGGCTCAGTTAGTTAAAGTGTCGCGTTGATACATGGAAGAAATTGGCAAGTCAGTGGATAGAAACACCCACATCTCTTCTTCCAAGAAACATCGCACAGAATAAATCTATCTCACCGATGCGACTTCTCCATATCCCATCTATATCCGCATACTTAATAGGTCGGGAGTGATTTAGGATCTGATCCAGTTGTTCAGTTATCCAAGAAACAAATTCAACATCACTCATCAACTCTGGTTGGGCGATGAAATTCTCTTCGGTGATCGTCATCTCTGACAAATTGCCGGAGATATAGAGAGTAATGTTGGATAGAAGGTGTAAGTGGATCGTTAACCACCATTCGTCGCTGTCCAGCCATCTACCGTGTGTTTCAAAGTATTGGCTTTCTAATGAACTGAAAAGACCAAGTAAAGTAGTAAAAAAATGTCGGTTGTCCTCTAACACCTATTTTTTCGCGGCCTCTAATTTCCACCTCGTTTAGGTGCCAGTAAATAATGTGATACGAACCATTCCTTACCTTCATGGCATGCAAAGAGTTCCTCGCAAGCTAAAAAAAATAGCTGCCATCTAACAAACCATTGTCTGGGCCTGGGGTAATATCCTGTAAAAATATCTAAGATAGCTTTTTTATTTTTATAGTGATTTTGAAGCCACAAATTGCAAGTCTTGGCATAGTGCAAACCGTTTATTTTCCAGCTTTGTTCAACCAAAAAATCTTTGTCAAAATACGAAAAAATATCGTGTGAAGGCATAAGACCTGAAGTGAAAAAGTATTTGCTCATCCAATCTGAGGGGCCTCTTACTTCATAGGGATAAGGGTGATCGCGATGGGTGAAAATGTGCACAAACATCTTGCCATCCTTCAAAAGGTGGTTGCCAAGTTTTTTGAGTAATGCTCCATAATTCCGCATATGTTCAAACATTTCGATAGAAATAATCCTGTCAAAGGATCCTTCTAAAGAAAGATCATTCATATCCTGTTTGATTGCTTGAACATTCCTCAAAGATCTTGCTTTAGCAGTGTTATTAATGAATTCAATTTGATCATTGGAATTAGATACAGCTACAAAATTTGAATTTGGGAATTTGTCGGCAGCAAAGAGTGTAAAGCTTCCCCAACCGCAACCTAGATCAAGAACCCGCTGATGATTTTGGATGCCGAGTCTCTCGACATAGAGTTTTAGCATATTCTCTTCGGCGCCATCGAGAGAAGTCGTATTGTCATCAAACCAGCCACAAGAATATTTTAGGTGAGACCCCATAATTTCCTGAAAAAAAGCAGGTGGTACCTCATAGTGTTGCTCATTAGCTTGCCTGGTACTTAAAGCAATCGGGCTTGATTGTAACTCCTCGATAAAATCAGCTTTTTTTGATTCCCGCTCTTTCGTATTGATTGGGATTTCTAGCAGGCGTTGGTGGATTAGTTTTTTGATGAATATCCGAAGAACAGACTCGGGAATTATGCCAAGCTCGGTCAATTTGATTCCTAGATTAAGCATGCCAAGTTCCGCCATATTGATAAGAATGGGGAAGTAAACATTCGCAGTAGGGAATTAAAGAAATATCGATCGTCCTCTAACATTATCCGTTGATTACCTGATTACCTGATTACCTGATTACCTGATTACCTGATTACCGTTTGTTTTGTAGAGTAAGCGGCACTATTTCTTTACAGCCTTCCACGTTCCTCCGTATTGATAAGTGTTCGGATTTTGGGTTTTTACATCCATTAGGCATTCCTCGCACAGAAATGACCACACCATTTCCTGGTACTTACACCGATAAAGGACATCCTTCTGTTCCTTACATCCGAAGCAGGTTTTTTCACGAGCTCTCATGACTTCAATGATACTGTATACATATACAGCATTCCAGGGTTTTTCGTATCACCAACGCTCGGACCTGCCGTTGGCGATAGAGGCGCTCCCCATTTTTGATGGAAGAATTTTCTCGGGCAGATTATTTAAGCGCATGTTCGCCCAAATTAACTTCGGTCGGAAAACCAAATGTGTAACGTGTGACCAATGTTTAATCACGATTTCTTGACTTGCTCGTTTCATCTTTAAAAGACCAGGAAAGTGAAAAGACCAGGTAAATTAACGATTTAGTGGTCGGAGTGAGAGGATTTGAACCTCCGACCCCTACGTCCCGAACGTAGTGCTCTACCAAGCTGAGCTACACTCCGATAGTTTATGGTATTCCGCAGTCTCTAATTGCACAAATATACTGAAGAAAGGTTTTCTTGGACCTGCAATTAGGGACTGTCTAAGGCTTTAAGGATTATTGAGTGATAAACCAAACACAGCCCGTTGATGACTCGAATGAGCGTTGGGCATCTAAGGTAGGGTTTTTATTTGCGGCTGTTGGCTTTGCTGTCGGTCTTGGGAATATCTGGCGATTCCCGTATATCGTCGGAGAGAACGGTGGTTCAGCCTTTGTAGTGATATATCTATTTTGCGTCTTTGTAATTGGTGCGCCTATTTTGATGGCCGAGTTGATGGTGGGCCGAAGGGGACAGCGCTCAGCACCAAGGAGCATCGAGTGCATTGCCCAGGAGAGCGGTGCGAGCTCAAACTGGAAATGGGTAGGGGTACTTCACCTAATAACCGCTTTCACAATAATGATCGTCTATGCCGTAGTGGCGGGATGGGTTCTGAGGTATCTGGCCGCGGCCTTTGATGAAAGTTTTAGTTACCTGTCACCCAACGATGCGCAGCAGTTATTTCAAGATCTTTTGGCCTCTCCAGCTGACCTTTATACATGGACTTTGTTAGCTCTTCTCCTTATGTCTCTCATTTTAGTTGGCGGGGTTAATCGTGGGATAGAGCGGGCGGTTAAGATACTAATGCCGAGCTTGTTTTTCTTAATGCTTGGTCTTGCAGTTTATAACTATTTTGCTGGAGGGTTTTCGGAGACCCTGATTTATCTGTTCAGTCCGGACTTTAGTAAGGTAACAGGTGCGGTTGCGCTTGCAGCCGTTGGCCAAGCTTTTTTCTCGATTGGAGTTGCCATGGCGGGTATGGTTTCTTTTGGCGCATACCTTGATCGATCAGTTTCTATTCCGCGATCCGCGTTGGCAATTGTTAGCGCCGATACGATTGTTGCGTTGCTGGCAGGTCTAGTCGTGTTCCCGATAGTTTTTCGGCAAGGCCTTGATGTGGCAGCAGGAACTGGTCTTATTTTCGAAACGATACCATCTGCCTTGGGAAGTATGCCCGGTGGTTGGCTAATAGGCATCGCGTTTTTTACTCTTTTATCGGTAGCGGCTATTACCTCAATGGTGGGATTGGTAGAGCCAATTATTCATTGGGCTCAAGAGAATTTTGGCTGGCGTCGGTATAAAGCGACGGTCTTGGTAGCCCTGAGTCTTGCGAGTCTGAGCTTTTTCTGCGTCTTAAATTATTCCAGTTTGTCGCCGGAGGTGATATGGGGAATCGATATTAATAACAATCTCGATTATCTAGCTAATCAGATCTTCCTCCCGTTGGGGGGATTGTTTTTGGCTGTATTTGTAGGGTGGTTTGTGGCTCAAGAGCCAAGTAAAGCAGAGCTGTCATTCAAACGCGCAGCGGTTTTTAAAATCTGGAGAGCACTGATGCAATGGTTAGTTCCATTGGCAATTTTATCTATATTCTTATCGGGAATATTGTAGCGCTCACCTTAATCGTTTGAGGCTGTATTCCGTCAGCGTTTCTAGATGATTCTTGTAGATACTAGGTTCTACGTGACGTAACGTGTCTTTTGCTTGTCGAATTTCTTCCATCGCGGACTTTCGCGTTAACTCAAGTGCGCCTGAGTTGTTTACTATTTCAATTACTCTTGTGGCCTCTGAGGCTGATCGATTTTTGATAGCATTAGATAAACAGGCCTGCTCTCTTTCAGTGGCGTTTTGGAGGGCTAAAATGAGCGGAAGGGTCATCTTCCCCTCTGCCAGATCGTCCCCGGTATTTTTCCCCATGGTCCCACTATCACCTGCATAATCGAGCCAATCGTCTATCAGTTGATAAGCCACTCCGAAGTGTAATCCGAATTTTCTTAGCTCATCGAGTACTTCTATCTCACTCTCTTCCGGTTTGGATAAGACTGCCGCTGAGTGCGTCGCAGCCTCGAAAAGCAAAGCAGTTTTGCACCGAATAATTTCTCTATACTTCTTCTCGGAAAGGTCGAGGTTACCTAGATTGGACAGCTGCAGTACTTCTCCCTCTGCGATGATGTTTGTCGCTTTGGATAAAATGGCCATGATTGGCAGGCTACCAACGTCAACCATGAGCTCAAAAGCTCTGCTGTAGAGGAAGTCCCCAACAAGGACGCTAGCGGCATTACTCCATTTTGAGTTCGCCGTAATCTTACCTCGGCGGAGTGATGAATCATCAACAACGTCGTCGTGCAACAAAGTCGCGGTATGAAGGAATTCAATTATTGTTGCCAGTTTGACGTGCTTTTCCCCCTCATAATTTAGTGCCTTAGAGGTTAGAAGAACTAGAAGTGGCCTAAGTCTCTTGCCTCCAGCTTCAGTGATATATTTCCCGATCGTTTCAACCAAATCGGCTCTCGAAGAAATTTGGGAAGCGATTAGCTCATTAATCTCATCGAATTCAGAGGAAACATTCTCGTAGATCGATGTCAGCATCTGATTGTCGTCTTCATTTGGGACGTTATTCTGGTTCGGGGCTGGATGCACTTTTTCTGATTACCAGTTAATTTATTTACTAGAAATTTCTACGCCTCGATTCAGCTTGTCGGGCCTTGAAATATCATAAATGCAATTGGTTGATAGTGCTATTTCTGATTGAAGAAGTTGAGTTAGCCCGAGCTCGAAAAGGGATAAGGCTCTATGGGTCGTTGTTTTTGCGGTAAGTAGGGCGTAAACTTACGCGCCGCAAGATAGCCTG
>CACOYI010000051.1 GCA_902631405.1 K189A clade bacterium
CTATGTATCTTCCATTGCGTTTTGCCATGATAAGCAGGGTCTCTTCTGCCATCGTGTTTTGGATTTCTGTGAAAAAACTCCGGGTGAGGTATGGCGTGCCCCATTTGCGTTGACCTGTATCTAAATAGAACGCAAAAAAAGCGTCCCAATGTTTCTCGGAAAGTGAAGCGCCTGTTACGTGCTCTATTTCGATGTCATTAGCAAGAGCCTCCTTTCGCTCTCTTCGCAAGTTTTTTCTTTTTTTGGAGGCCAGGTCACCCAAGAAGTCGTCAAAGCTGGAATAGGCGGCGTTTTGCCAATGAAACTGTTGATCCATTCGGCAAACGAACTCATTTTGGTTTGCAATGTCCCATAGATTTTTCTCCATGAAGGTGATGTGCAAAGAGGACACGCCTGTTTTCTGACAGATCTGCTTCAGGGTGCTGAAAATGGCGGAGAGGTCTTCTTTGTTATCGCGATTGCACAATATTCTCGGACCGGTCGCGGGCGTAAAGGGGACGCTCACTTGCAGTTTTGGATAGTATTCGCCCCCGGCTCTGTGCCACGCATCTGCCCATGCATAGTCGAAGACATATTCTCCTTGAGAATGTCCTTTGGCGTACATTGGTACGATGCCAATTACTTCACCCTCTTTTTCAATAGACACGTGAAAAGGCTTCCAGCCGGTTTTCTCGCACGCACTGCCGCTCCTCTCAAGAGCGTTAAAAAAGCGTTGCTGAACGAAAGGATTGTATGGTCCTGATGCTGCTGCGAGCCTGCTCCACACCGTCGCATCTATTGCGCTGGCAGAGCTCAAAATTTTCGCCGTAATTTCGCTCAATTGTCGAACCGTAAAAAGGGAAAAACTAGATGATATCTGATCTAAACGGTGTGAAACGCTAAAAAAGACCCATCTCAAGGCCTGCTGCCATGCTCGTTCCCAGCTCTTCACATTTCATGACAATGTCTGGCGTTATTTCGCCCGTATTAATGATACTGGGCTGGACTTTAATTAGCGGATAGCCCTTGGCGATCCTTTCTATAGATAGCTCAGCACCGGTTCCGTCGTTTTCGGCACTTATAAACATAGCAAATGGAAGGGGCGGTATTTTCCCCTCCACCTCGTAAAAAGTGCGCTCAAAAAAGTCTTTCATCATTCCAGACATGTAGCCAAAATTTTCAGGTGTTCCGAGAATCAATCCGTCCGCCCAAGTCAGATCTTTAGCGTCAGCTTCCTGCGCATTGACGAATCGAACCTCCACGCCACTAATGTCTGGATGTTTGGTCCCCATCAAAACAGCCTCTGCCATCTTTCGGGTGTTTCCTGTTTTGCTGTGGAAAACGATGAGTAATGCTTTAGTCACAGGAGTGCTACCTCAAAAGATCGGTTCTCATTTTAGCCTTAGCTGACAGCCATTGCAGTCGAAACACTCGGTTCAATCGGCTTCGAAATAGATCTAAAGTCCTTGTTGAATCAATTAATTGGGCAGGTCACCAACTCCCCGTCCTCGTTTTGCTCCAAGCGCGATGCGTTTGCAACGCCTCGTTTTATGCTTATTTGTGGGGCAAGCCGAAAGAGATCCCCATTTGATCCGATTAGCTGTCTTTTGATTCCGGCCTCTCTCGCGAGCGCCGCGTTCGCCTCCAAATGAACCGGTTCTCCGTGTACAGGGATCGCTATCTCAGCATCTACCATTGCGTACATTTCTTCCAGCTCAGATTGACATGGGTGTCCCGATGCATGAATAGGCAATTCTGTATTGTCTTCATCAACGATTTCACAGCCCAAAGATCGAAATTTGGCCTTTAGTTGGGCGATTGGCTTCTCGTTACCCGGGATCGTCTTGGAGCTGAAGATAATGGTGTCTCCTGAACTCAGGTCGATATCTCGATGACACAGAGAAGCGAGTTTTTCCAATGCGGCGTTCGGTTCACCTTGACTACCTGTTGCGATGATCATCACGTCCTCTGGCGGTAAAAAACCAAGGTCACGCGATGAAATAGTCTCAAACTCATCGTCCAGATAGCCGGTTGCCTTAGCGCTTCTGACCATTTCCTTTAACGATCTTCCTAATACCGTTAGATATCGGCCATTTTTCTTCGCTATCGTCGCGAGGGTATCTAGTCTGGCTATATTGCTCGCGAAACATCCAACGACTACTCGACCTTTACTACGTGCTACCGCTTTATCGAGACCCTCATACAACTCTTCTTCGGAAAGCGAGTGTCCTGGACGCGTAGCATTCGTAGAATCGCAGACAATCGCTTTTACTGGCTCGGAGAGCTTCGAGTGCCACAAATCCTTGTCGAAGGCTTCTCCTACCACTGGGTTGGGATCTATTTTCCAGTCCGCAGTGTGAAGTACTTTGCCCGCTTCAGTCGATATCACTAAAGCACTGGATTCGATCGTGGAATGGGTCACGGGAAGCCATTCCAAGTGAAATGGGCTGAGATTGAGATTCTCCCCCGGGAGGATTTCGACAACCGGTGCCCCGCATCGTTCTCGGCGTAGCTTGCTTTGTAGGACATGTCTTGTGAAAGGGCTTGCGAAAATAGGGCACTCAAGTTGCTCCCATAGTAGATGGATACCTCCGAGGTGGTCTTGGTGTGCGTGCGTCACAACAAGCCCGACCAGTTGATCCTTCCGCTCCGCTATGAAACTTGGATCAGCCGTTTGAACGATGTTGATAGCCCCACGCTTCTCAAATGTCACACCACAGTCGACCATCAGCCATTTTCCGGCGTGTCCATAAAGGTTCAGGTTCATACCGATTTCGCCGCAGCCTCCTAAAGGTAGAAACCATAAATCTGATTCAGATGGGGTCATCTTGCTGTATTCCGAATGAATGAGTAGAACAGTCTTGATAGCATACTAGGCCGAAGTGATAGTCGAGTTGAAAAGAGCGCATTCTACGGATGAAAAACGAATTTGTGCAGCATATTCATGACGTGCTCTGCATATTCGCAGAGGTTGAATGCTATCGTTTTTTTGGAGGTTTTGGGTTTAAGCTGGGTGGAATTCAGTTCGCGATGGTAATGAGGAACACCCTTTATTTTGTTGTTGATTCTGATTTGCGGGATTTTTTTGTTTCAATGGGTTCCGAACCGTTCGCCTATAAATCTAAAGCGGGAACTAAAAAATTGCAGCGGTATTATTCCGTGCCTGATGAAATACTAGAAGATCAGGAGAAACTGGCTGCTGCTCAAAATCAATCGGTCGCTTTCGCTATGAAGACAAATTATAAGACCTCGAGGATAAGGAAAGTCTAAACCGCGAGCCCGCCCTACAAATTGAGCATTTTCAAACTAGAGCGAGACCTCGAGAGAAGACGGTAGCAGATGACCGAAGCTTGATACGGACTAAGTGGATCGATCCAAGAACCATCGCAAATACGGTGCCACCTAGAAAGGGTTGGATATTTTATACAACGCCCGATTGGTCTCTCCAGGAACATAGACATTCCCATTGTCATCAACCGCCACCCCGTTAAAAACTTGCGAAGGCGGTTGAAGATCGCTAGCCGCTTGAGTGCCTGGAGGTATCTTGGCCAGAAGGGATTTATCGCCTGACGCATTGATCATGGATACTTCCCCCAGATCTGCTTCAATAACAACGAGTTTCCTGTCAAAAAAATCGAAGCCCTCGGGCGAAACGAGATTCTCGGCAACTATCTCGGGTTCAGTAATCCTCTGTCCATTTTCAGCAATTCTTAAGATCTTACCCAGAGATCGATCAGATACGAATAAATGTCCGTCTCTTACAGTCAAGCCGGTTGGAGCGGGAAGGTCCTCCGCGAGGATGGCTTCGACTTCGCCGTCCTTGTTGAGCGATATCACACGGCTTTTTCCATGCTCGGCAACGGCGATAAGTCCCTCATAACGTACTGCTGAGACAGGTGCCGCCAATCCAGAAGATCGCCACTTGACCTTTTGCTCTGCTTGGTTCCAGACCCTGACATCGTTATCAACCCATGATGTTAAGATTAGGTCTTCCCCATCGCTTGCTATGTTTAGTGCGCCGCCCATAACGCCAGTGCCCAGGACATTGCGTTGTGTAAAAGCCTCCATTCCTGATTTTGTAAAGGCCCGAATAGCGTGGAGGTCAGCTACTACGACATTGTCTTGGGAAAATGTGATGCCGCCGGCGTGGGCCATGCCGCCGGGTTGTAATTCCGTTATCGAACCATCCTTGTTGATCCGCTTCACGAATCCATCAGTAAAGCTAGTGACATAGAAGCGTCCGTCTTTACCGATGACGAAATTATCCAAGCCGGGAGATAGCGTGGCGACGACCATTTTTTCGCCATCCTCTACTCGATAAAGAACACCGGCTCCCGTATCGAGCACATGAAGCTTTCCGTTTTTATCGAACTTTACCGCAGCTGGCGTATTGAATCCGCTCACCTCTGTTCTCATTGAATTGGTGTCTACATCAAAACTGACGACCTCTTGATTAAACCATCGGGGTCCGTACAAACGATTATCCGGTCCCCAGTCCATACCGTTAAGTCCACAGCCTGGACCTAGCTCGTCGCTGATTAACCTGGCCTCCTGCTCTCCATTAGGATCGATTTCATAGAGGTTGGTGCCAAAGAAGCATTGCGATACGAAGAGCCTTCCATCGTCCGAGAAGGTTATTGGATTCACCCCAGGGGCCAGTTGAGCAGCAATGACTCGGTTTCCGTCATCATCAAAGCCTGCGACTTCACCGGTCATAATCGAGGTCCAGTAATAACTTCCATCCTCGTAAAAGTCGACATCGTCCGGACCGATCACGCCTTCTTCAACGCCCAGTGTCTTAAGTATCTCCCCTGATTCTGGTTCGATTACCGAAATGGATGAACCAAGGACTGAAGTTACATATAAATTTCCGTCGGGTCCGATGGCCAAACCGTTAGCTCCGGCAATGTTAGCTCCGGTCGCGATAATATTAGCCTCAAAATGGTTACTTTTTTGTTGATTTTCCTCGCTAGAATTTTGATGGTCCGCCGAGCAGGAAAAAAGTATGCAGCCACTAAGAATTGTTATTATTAGTAACGGATTTCCTCGAAATTTTTCTCCCATTTTCACTCTCCTCTGAAAAATGGATGCGTCTGTTCACAGGTCTCAAGAGTACACTAATTTACAGCGACATATCTCTGGGCTACCTTATCCATGTAAAGGGGGAGAAACTTATGGCAGCGAAACTTACAGAGGAACAAAAAACACAATTTTTTCGCGACGGTTACTTGGTTCTGAAGGATGTGGTTCCGATCCAGTTGGTTGAGGAGGCTCGAGCTAGAATTAAAAGAGCAAAAAAAGGGGAGAGTCTTGCAGCAGCGCCAGAGCTCGCCGATCTCGTTAATTTATCTGACGTGACACCGATTCTGCATGAGGCGATGGGTCAGTTT
>CACOYI010000052.1 GCA_902631405.1 K189A clade bacterium
CGTTAACTATAGTTTAAGACATTTACTTCGCAATGGGCTTTACTAAACCCAGGGCAATAAGGCTTTCACAAGTCGCCTTCAGAGTCTCCTCAATTGGCATGGTTGATAGACCCAAGGTATTTCGAGCCTTATCCGATCTTGCGATGGGGGTTTGCCTGACCTTTCCGTGTTTTTCGATAATAGAATACATCTCTTCATGAGGCTGTCCGATCTCCAGGTCTGGGTAAAAGGACTCCAAAAAACTCTTGAGCTCCAATACATCCAATTCCCCAGATTCATCCGTTGCGCAGAGTTGAAAGCGATCTCCGTTCTTACATTGCTCACTTGAGAGCATCAACGCTTGCGCCTCGCCCACGTCTCTCACATCGACAATATTCCAAAGATGCTGATAGCCCCGCTTACAGACCTTGCCGCCGAGCAATCTCCCCAGAGACCATTGCCAAGATCCAGCCAACTCATGCGAGGTACTTAGTAGCGGGCCCAAAACGACATTTGGGCAAGCCGATATCGCATCGAAAGCGCCGCTTTCGCTTGCTACTTTGTACACCAGTCGCTCAAGCTCCACTTTCGCGATCGCGTAACCCACTTCGCCCTTTTCGTTCAAATTGGTTAAATTCCAATTCCCATCATTATCACGCCCATCAGAGGCCCAATCTTCCTCGGTAAACTGATAACCTTCCGGCGCGGGGTGCCCAATTGCCGCGAAAGAACTCGTGAATACGAGACGTTTGACCCCAGATACTTTCTCGATAGAGGCAAGAACGTTTTTCGTACCGGTCAGCGCTCCGTCATAGACCTCTTGCGGTGTATTCACATTTGCATAACCCATTGGAGTTCCCACATGAAGAACTCCCGCACAGCCATTCATCGCTTGGTCATAACTACCCTCCTCCAAAAGATTAGCCTCAAATATGGCTAATCGACCCGGAGAGTCCTCCTGAACCATGGCCTGTAGGTGAGCAACCTTATCCTCGCGGGATTTGTCTGTGACGCATGCATTGACCTCAAATCCTTTTCTCAACAAGGCATGAACGGTGTGAGCCCCAACATATCCAGATGCTCCGGTTACTAAAACAGGACCGTCCTGTGGTTTAACTGCACTCATGCTTACTCTCCTTGTTAACGAACGAAATCCCAAATCGCGACGAAGTCTCGACAACCACCCTGTGGCAAGAAGTTGGTAAAAACGACAACCTGTGCACCCCGTTCTTACAAATTTTCCACGCGACCCCCTGATACTACGGCACCACTGGGGGGTCTAACAAAAGGAAATATTATGACGATTAGATCTTTTCTCAAGGCAGCATGCATAACGATCGCTTTCTCGAGCGGATCGGCTCTGGCGGGGCACCATGAAAAAGGCGAGATGGCCTCTCAAACCATTGTTGAGGTGGCTATAGGCGCAGAGCAAGTCAGCACTTTAGTGACCGCAATCAAGGCCGCTGGTCTGGTAGAAACACTCTCTGGTGAAGGGCCCTTTACCGTGTTCGCTCCCACAAATGAGGCGTTCGCAAACCTCCCAGAAGGTGCATTAGAGGGCTTGCTCGCTGATACCGATAAACTTACCGCCGTTCTAACGGCACACGTCGCGGGCGGAAAAGTAAAAGCGGCAGAGGTTGTAACTATGACGGAAGTAGAAACGCTAAACGGCACGCTTGCGATCGCTGTGAATGACGGAACCGTCACGATTGGTAACGCAACGGTCGTCGCCACTGACATCATGGGTTCTAACGGTGTGATTCACTTAATTGACACTGTCATAATTCCTGATTAGGTCGGATTGCCGCTTTGTCACGAGAATCAGCTGGAAGCCGGATCGCACCCGGCGATTACTTCGAGACCCGGGTCCCACCATGGTGGGACCCTGAGGGACCTATGTGGCCGCTTCACGCTTTGAATGCTATACGGACTCCGTATATCGGCAGGATGTCTACTAGACTGTTGAGACGACCAGAAACTAGCATGCCCCTGCAGGGCCTTAGCGTCCTCGATGTGGGTTGCGGTGGCGGCATTTTATCCGAATCGCTAGAAGCACTTGGCGGTCGGGTCACTGGCATTGATGCGTCAGAGATGAGCGTCAATGTTGCCAGGGATCACGCGCAGAGACGGCAGTCTAAAAATACTTATCTCAACATTCCGATACAATCTGTTCCGGATTCATCCTTCGACATTGTCGTCTGTATGGAAGTTGTCGAGCACGTTGAATCCCTCGAGCCCTTCATGGAAGAAACCTGTAGGAAAGTCAAAAAGGATGGCCTCTTATTTTTAGCAACCATAAACCGAACCCTTTACAGCCTGCTCGCACAAAAGATTGGAGCTGAATATGTTCTGAACTGGTTGCCGCGTGGTACCCACGACTGGCGTCGATTCGTCAAACCCGTCGAACTTAGGGACCTCGTCAAAAAAAATGATTTTGAAAGCCGTAATGTTCAAGGAGTAGGAGCAAACATATTTAAGCGAGCCCTCCACCTTTCTGATGCGGTCTCTGGCAATTACATGATGGCTTGTAAGCGTGTCTGAACTAGACGCCTCCCAACCATCCGTTTTCGACGGTCTAAATCATATCCAACTTGCGGAACTGCGAACCGATCATGCCGGCGAATTAGGAGCTGTATGGATATATAGGGGCATTCTCTTCGTCACAAAGGATGAAGAGCTGAGGAAATTTGCCAAGGAACACTTGGCTGCGGAATCTCAACACTTCCGGTTTTTCCAAGAGGGACTCCCTAAGGCCTACCAAAGTCTACTTTCCCCACTCTGGAAGATAGCCGGCTGGATGCTTGGCGCGGTACCGGCCTTTTTCGGAAGGAACGCTGTGTATGCCACCATCGACGCTGTTGAGACCTTTGTCGTCCAGCACTATGAGGAGCAGCTTAATATCATGCCAACCGGACTTAGAGTCGTACTTGAGAGATTCATGCACGAAGAGGGCGATCATCGGGACGAAGCGGCAGCCAAATCACGGTCCAAGAACCAGCTCCGCTGGTGGAGAAAGATCGTACGCGGCGGTTCCGCGCTCGCCGTTCGGGCTTCACGACATCTTTAAGTCTTTAATTTTAACTCTTTAACATAATTTTAGCGCCCAACCGTACTCAGCTTTCACGGGCTTTCTCATATCTTCGCCATTGTAAATTTCCAGGGAGGAAATATGTTCAATCTTAAAACGGCTTTCTTATTCATAATCTCCGCGGCGCTAGCCGGTTGCGGAGGTGGCGGTGGCGGCTCATCTGCGATGACCAACCAGGCAACATCAAGCGGCGGTTATGGAAGCACGGGAGATTCATCTTCGAGCAGCACAAGCACGGCTAGCACCTCGTCAACATCCTCTTCAACGTCATCGACAGACACAAGCTCTTCCTCGCAAGACGACTCAAGTCAAGATGACGACTCCGCGAGCACTTCTGCCGGAGACACCAATACGACTGATTCTTCGGATGACTCTGACAGCGCGTCGTCTACCCAGATCAACGGACACGTCATCGATGGCTACATCAAAGATGCAACGGTCTTCCTCGATCTTGATGGTGACCTTCTAGCTGGTCAGGACGAGCCTACAACCACCAGCGCGGAAGATGGATCTTTCTCACTTACGGTATCCGATACCGACGCAGACAGTACCGACGAAGACAGCCTTACCATAGTGTCCTTAGGCGGAACTGACGTCGCAACCTCCAGGGCTCTTGGTGATGAGATGACCCTGATAGCAAGCATACCGCGCACACAGACCCAGTTGGTTGTTACACCACTGAGCACTCTGAGCTTCTATGCAGGGGAGCAGGCAGGGGTATTAGAGCAAACACTGGGGTTTTCCGATGCGAAGCCAGCGCAATCGATAGACCACATTGCACTCGCAAAAGAGTCTGACGCTACAGGCGCAGCACTGACGTTGTACGCTGCTCAGGCAACCCTGATAGCTCACACGTTATCCAAAGCAATTCCAGGCGTTGAGCCAGCAGCGGTCTTTCAGGCGCTATCCGCCGTTGTGGTCTCCAATTCATCATCGCTACCCTCGAATTTTGGCGATACGACACTGGTTAAAAACATTCTGGAGAAGATGCTCGAAAACGACTCCTCACTAACTTGGACAGGAGACTTACAGTCAGATCTACTTGCTGTGCTGACCTCGACCCTACAAAAGATGTATGTCGAGTCGGACCTAAAAGCCCTTAACACTATCGCCTCGTTTGGTCTCAGCACCCTCGCGGATGATATGAAAGCGCTGGTCGACGGAACGGCGTCGGAGACAATCGCCAATGACTACCTCACCAATGTCTTATCCAAGGTAGATCAGATTTACGACGGGTTCGAACTTACTGATAAAGAGAGCAGTTATCGGACAATCGAATACGCCGTCAGCAATAATGGTTCATCTAACTACGTAGTCGATAACATCAATCCTTCCTCCGAAGAATTTATTGTATACGCGAGGATTGGGGATACTCTTAACTTTCAGGCCGCCTCCAATTCTGTTTATAACTTCCACCCCTTTAAATTCTCAACAGTACAGGACGCAACTTCATCTGGTAATGACTTAGGGCAAAATGAAGGTGCATCCTATAGCTCCACCGTCAGTACTTTAGTCGTTAACTCAAATACGCCTAAAACGATTTTTCCAAGATGTGGCGTACACTCCGGAATGTATTCGAAGGGCAAAATAGTCATCGTAGACGATTACTCTGACTTTAACTCTAATAGTGATGCCAGTGGCGCTCTTAGGGTAATAGGTACAGTGGCGAAAGGACCCTTCAAGGGTGCTTCTGGTCACACCTATGACGTCTATCTTACTACGGACGAAGCGCTTGAGGTCGATTCAGGCTATCACACGCATAGCTTCGTAGAATATCCTGGATTGGACTTCTACATGCCCAACAACTCGAAAAGCCATGGCAAAGAGACGTCCAACACCTCGACGCTATTCAAGCCGAAGAGCCACTACAAGGGTTCTTCAGCCAGCGCATCCGGGTACTGATAATCTCTCAGTAGAGATTGGTTTCGATGAAGCAAGCAGAATTGTTCAAGGGTTCCTCTCCAACCCTTCAAGGTACACGAGCTCGGGCTCTTGAACTACTCGCTGACTTTCTCCCTCGAGCAGGAAGAGACTATCAGAACAACAGGAACCT
>CACOYI010000053.1 GCA_902631405.1 K189A clade bacterium
GCGGCTTGGTTCGGAGTGAGGTTGAGTGGAGAACAGGCAGAGCTATAGGCGGACATGAATTAAAACAGGGGTCCTTATGGCCACTCCTAGAATATCTCACTACCGAAAGTTTTTTAAATAGAGTTCGCAGACACACTAAAATACACCAACTTCAACTAGTGCCGGCTCGGGATACAAATCAAATCAGCCTTCTCGACTATAGAGGCCAGCCTGACGACACCGACCGTGCAGTAACCATTAGTAAAGAGGTCCCGGGAGACGGAATATCTTGGCACGTCGACGGAAGCATCTATCTCGGCGATCGGTGGGCGGGCATCCTTGTTTTGAAAGAGGACACAAGAGAGGAAAATTCCAAACTCGAGCTGCGGCCGAATGGAGAATCACTTCAACTTAAAAAAAGAGACCTGATCAACTCTCTAGTACTTTTCAGAGGAGACCATGTTGAGCATCGGGTCCGCCCATTAAATCCTAGTGAGCACAGAATCGTTCTTAGCCTATTGTTTTCCCCAAATCCAGTAATGACCAAAAACCCGCTGCTACTTCGCTATCAATCCAGGGTGAACCAGATTTTTTACGGCAATAGTGCACTCTAGGAGAAAAAATAAAGAGCTAATATCGATCCGACAAAACGCAAGAGGCAAGGTATTTCACTTTTTCATTCGAATTTTAGGGTTTGGCTTCCTCTTGGCATTAATCGCACAAACGATTTCAAGCAAATGAATAGATGCCTCCCGGTCAAACTGGGGACACTCCAGATGATCCGAGGCTATACATCTATGGATTGCGTCGATCATGTAGGAAAAACCTTCCTGATTGGGGTAGGCGTGAGGCATTTCTATTGAGGAAGAGAGCGGATAGTCAAAAACCTGAAACGGCGAGGGGTTGTTAGCACCTGCATAGCGAGAAGGTGCCTGGGGCGGTATTCGAACGGTTATCCTCGTAGGGCAATGGGCAGGCTGCTCCAGTGTTATTCTTCCCTTTGTCCCCGTGATCTCTGTCACCTCGGGGAATTCGCTGGGAAAACGGATAAAGGTTAAATTCGCATAACGATCATTCTCAGATTCAAGTATCGTGCCTCCGGGTCCTCCCTGCATACCACTAACTCGAAGATCAATTAGCTTGGCCTCTGTGCCAAAGGCCAGTGTTGCCGCTTGAGCGGTATATAAAGGATCAAAGTCGGCCTGAACCATTACTACTTCGCCAATATCACCCGACTCAATGATTTGTTTTGCTTGTTCAACAGCCGGGAAAAATCGAGTCCAAACACCATCCTGCAGCATTACTCCCTGCCTATTAGCCGCGTCATACATCTCCTCGGCATCAACAACGCTCTTCGCTAATATTTTTTCACACAGGACATGTTTCCCGGCTTCAATCGCCAACAGACTGTGTTGCTTATGCATCTCGTCAGGTGTGCCCACGTAGACAATATCCACATCGTCTGAAGCCAACATATCTTCGATATTTCCGTACGCACTACCAACGCCATATGAGTCGGCGAAACTTTTCGCGGTTTCTAAGGAGCGCGACGCAACTGCAGACATAGTCGCCCCAGGGCATGCTCGAGAGGATAAAACAAACTGGCGAGAGATCTCCCCTCCACCAATAATGCCCCACCTTAATGGGAAGCGAACGTCCTCTGGGTTGGTTAACCCTAATAGAATGTCTCGGGGTGTTACTGCTGGACCTGACAAAGCTTAATTATTCTGTCGCATATACCCCTATTAAAGCTGAAGAAGTTAAAGAGTCAAAAGCAACTTCTGGACAAAAATCACTTGGCCTTAAATTGGGTGAATAGTTGAGTCTCGAAATATGATTCGTTCGATCGAGCGTGCAGTATGTGAAAGACCATTTCTTCTTGTAAGCTGGATACATGTCAGAGCAAATTCAAACCAGACGTCGCAAACTCCCTGTCGGAGCAAAATTATTATTTGCATCTGGCGCCCTGCAAGAGGCTGCTGTAACAGCAGGTGGCATTGTCACCATCATTTTTTACAATCAGGTTCTGGGTGTCTCACCAGCGCTTGCTGGGACTGCTTTCTTGATTGCATCTATTGTTGATGCAATCTCAGATCCATTAATCGGCTCGATTTCAGACCGTTTTCGAAGCGCCTGGGGAAGGCGGCTGCCTTTCATGTTCGCCTCCGCTCTACCAATTGCTGTGTCTTTTTATTTCCTTTACCAACCCGTCGAGGGGCTCTCCGAAACAGGATACTTCATCTGGTTGGTGACTTTTCTGATCTTGTTGCGGCTCTCACAGACCTTTTACCTTATTCCCCACGACGCCCTGGGGGCTGAGCTGACCGACGACTATGAAGAAAGATCACTGATATTTGGTTACAACTCCGTTGCGGTAAGTTTGTTATCAATACTAACCGCGTCTGTTGTGAGTCTGGTTATATTGCCCACCACACCTGGAGTCGACCACGGCTTCTTAAATGAAGCGGGGTATTTCGTTCTAGCAGCAACCGGTTCTATAACTATCTTCTTTTCAGTAATGCTTTGCTCGTTGGGCATGATTCATCAACTGCCTTATCTCCACGACCAACATTATCAACTTGACCTAAATAAAGTCCTCAGCTTCAGAGCTTATCTCGTTCAATTCGTTGCGTTATTTAGAAACATTTCCTATCTCGCCACCTGTATCAGCCTTCTCATACTTTACGTCGGGTTAGGAATAATTGCGGTGGTAGCCACATACGCCTATATCTACGTTTATGAACTATCGGCCGAGGCTATAACCTGGGCTTCTATCGCGAAAACACCAGGTGTATTTATAGCCCTCCCATTACTGGTGTTCCTATCTAAGCGAATGGAAAAAAAGAGCATCATCATCATATCCACAGTCATCATGAGTCTGATGATCGCGCTGCCCCATAATCTGAGGCTGCTAGACCTATTTCCTGCTAATGATTCCACTTTTATTCTAGTAGGGTTATTCGTGCCTTTATTCCTTGGCTATATGCTTTTCCCGGTGAGTGCCATCGTTCTTGATTCACAGCTAGCTGATATTGCCGATCAGCACGAACTGAATACTGGCTATCGCTCTGAGGGAATCATTTTTTCAGCCCGAAGTTTTGGCATCAAATCAACCACCGGCATAGGCGGTTTCATAGCTGGCTTTGGTTTGGAGCATATTGGTTTTCCTGAAAATGCCGAAGTCGGCGCCCTTATGCAAGAGACGATAACCGGACTTCTCGTTTTAAATGGTCCAGTTTATATGTGTATTTATCTCATTGCGGCAGGTTGCATGGCTTTCTATCAGCTGGACAGGAACTCACACAACCAATTACTAAGGGAGCTCGAATCAAGGAGAGGTGACCGCGAAGAGATATACGCATCACCGGGACAGAGGGACTCATGGGTTGATCGGTGGAATCCGTTTAAAAAAGGTAGTTAGTGACATGAATTTTACAGGCGCTCTAAACTTTTCCAGCGATGGGGGCCATCCCCAGATAGGGATAGCCACACCAATTAGTGATGCAAGGCCTCTGTTTGGTAAACACAGTCTAGGTAATGCCCAGGAGATCCTCCTGAATGGCAGGGGCTTCCTTCTAGCAAACTCACCATCAACGGTCATTAACTGGTCTGACCCAGAAGAGGTCGCGAGTAAATATTACGAAGAAGCGCTTACTTTGACGCAAAAACTTCTACCGGATTTCAGATTTACGCCAATCAATAGCCACACATTCAGAGATGAGTCGATCAAAGAACATCATTGGGTAGACGGTATCCAGTATGGCCCGTGTGCAGAGTTCGTGCACAACGACTACGCAGACACGTTATCAAGTGACCAGCAACAAATCGAGAAATCCTTTGCCAAGATCATGGGTCTGCCTACGAACAAACGCGTCGTTGGCATCAATATTTGGCGTTCTGTAAGCAATTCACCTCTGGAGCGTTTTCCTCTAGCAGTTTGCGATAGGACCTCAATTGATCCGAGTGATCTAATTTACGCCTTGAATGGCGAGGCTCCAATTCCATTCAATGCGCACTATTGCTTGCCAAACGCTACTCAGCGCTGGTTTTATTACTCACGACAAGCGGCAGACGAAGCGCTTGTCTTTACGACTTATGACTCTCATCCCGATGATGGGGAGCTGTTCAAGCCAACGCTGCATACTGCCGTCTCAAAGCCAGGATCAGAAAACCTCACACCAAGGGAGAGTATCGAAGTGCGATTCTTTGGCATCACGGAGTTAACAAAATAGAGACAGAAAATCGACTCGGAGGGAAGACTTTTGTTCTTATCCACTCTAATTGTTATTTATCCCTCTCATTCCAGAAAATCAACCATTGGGCCCACTGATCATAAGTACCAACTCACTGAAACTATTTGCTACCTTGCAACTGCTTATTGGCGGGCCAAAACCGTACGAAACCTGGAGGAAATCGATTCCACAATCCCTAGCCGCCTTAAAATCTCCTTCAGTATCGCCAACAAAAACAGGATTGATTAGCTTATTTTTCTGAACAATCGTTCGTGTATTGAGGGATTTTGAGTTCCCAGTATCTCCCCAACACAAATGATCCTTAAATAGTTCCTCAACCTCATTCTGAACAAGGAAATTTTCGATATACCCGGACTGACAATTACTCACAAT
>CACOYI010000054.1 GCA_902631405.1 K189A clade bacterium
ATATTCGGTTGAAAAAAATATTGGATATCAGTTCCGCAGACAGTCTAAGTATGGAGGCAAAATCGGTGCCGGCGCCTTTTTTCCCCAGTTCGAACACTCTCCAAGATATGGAGGTATCAGATCTCACTTTTGAGCAGATGTTAAACGACTCTCCGCCAAAAGGGGAATCTGTCCTTCCTTTTCATCGAAATTCGTCCGTTGGCGAGCTGAGCACAACTTGGCTGGGTGGAAAGTTGAAGTCGAGACTCACCACCGCTTTTCTTAGTGGCATGGGTTTGGATAAGGCCGATGAGACGACTCGTAAGATGTTTGTAGAGATGTCAGAAAATATGCCCTTACGAGCCATTGTTTTGTTTCAGGGCGGCAAAATCAGTTTCCAGCAACTCGACTGTTTGATAGCTGTTTTGAATGGAAGATTAATTTTAACACTGCGGATCGCTTGGAGAATTTGGCGTGAGCGTAAGCAAAAGAACAGGTGACATGAACTCGCGTTCTTTTAACGAAGTACAGCCTACAAAAGGAGTGGCATTGATGGAGTCTGCGATGAGCTTAAAAGCCTAGAGACGAAGTCGAGCTTAATATGATGCGGCCTAACCTATTCGAAATCGTAGCAACGGCTTGGCAGGACTACGACAGCTCCCGATCTATGCAACGGATAGAAGATATTAGTGCTCTAGTATCCACAAATCATGTCTTTCGTGTGCGTCTCGAAAATAACGATTTCGTAATCGCTAAGGTTTCTTATTTTGGTCGCTATGAGAATTTTGTTGAGGATCACTCGTTGATAAATGTATTGGCTAATAACCTTCCCGCACCCTTTGATAATTTCCTCTCGCGATCTCTTTTGAAGAAGGGGGAGCTTTATACATATCGTCACGAAGCTGACACGCTAGACGTCTGGGTCGTTTTCTATAATCCCATCAGCGTGGATCGAATGCTGCCTAAACAATTAGGATTGAGGCAAATTGACGCCTTAGGTAGGCAATTAGCTCAATTTCATCGTGCTTGCACCAATCTGAAAAACACCCTGCCCGATTGGTCTAAGACACTGCGTCGCGATATGGAGGACCTGTCTGCCTGGCTTAAAGGGCCTGATGGGAAGGCGAAACATCTCGACAATATTTATTCAATTGAAAAGCAAATGTCGTTTTTTGAGGAAAATACCGAAGCTCTAGATGCACATTCGTGGTTTTCTATTCCAGTCTTTCTTGATTGGAACATCGGCAACTTTTCTGTAACTCAGGACGTCCAGTTTTTTTCACGCTGGGATTACGACTGGTTCAGGATGAGTTCTCGAGTTTTTGATTTCTATTTTTTCAGTCGGGTATGCTCCAGTCTCGGTGATCGCAGTGTGTTCAGCTACGGTCCAGACACGATGCTAGAAAAGGGATTCATTCGGTTTTTGTCCGCATATAATGAGATCTATCCGTTGAATCGGGAAGAATTAGAGTTTTTACCGGAAGCCTACAGGTTCTTTATCCTTAATTACGTGATCAGGCACGGAAGATACTTCTTTCAGGAAATTTACGCGACCAAACTGGAACGAGAAGCATTTACTGACTACTTCCCGCGGCTAGAAGAGATCTCGATGGTAGACAAAATATGTGATTCCTTGCGGCTTTAATCAGGCCTTGGTAACTGCTGTCGACGAGGGATCTGTTTATCTTAATGGTACTGGGGCTTCGCCCTCTATGGTCACGCGATATCCCCGACGCAATTGGGGCCAGTAGTCGAAAACAGCACGATGCTGCACGATGCGGTTATCCCAAAACACCACTGTGTTGGGTTGCCATTTTACTCGGCAATGGAAATCGACTGAATAAGCCACAATGTCGTAAAGCATCGTTAATAAGGCATTGCCTTCAACTTTGCTTAGCTCAACAATGTTGGCGACAAAGCCATCGTTCACATAGATCGCACCGTCACCTGTAAGTGGGTGGGAGCGAACCACCGGATGATTTACGGAAGGCAATTCCTCTAAACGTTTGGCACCGGTGAGGTACAAGTAATGACCCCTCGGCTCGTGACGAGCGCTCAGGCGCTTAAGAAAGTCTCGCATTTCTGATGACAAAGAGTGGAAGACTTGTCGCATATCAGCGAACAGCGTGTCTCCGCCTACTTCTGGCACTATCTCCAAACGCAACATCGAAAGACCCGGCGGTTTGGCCGCGCTAGAGACATCTGAATGCCAGCCAGTTCCAGCTGCTTTTTTGCTTTTTTCGTTTGCTTGGATGAGTAATAGTTCTTCAGGCAATTTCCCCTTATTGATAGGTGAAGTGAGGGGGCGGCCTAGTTTATAAGCAAAATCCGCCTGTTGTTGTGGAGTCATTTTCTGGTCTCGGACTACAACTACACCTCTCTCTGCGGCGAGTTGCACTAAATTGTTTACCTGTGTTTCGCTGAACTCAACTAGTGGGTTGTCTAACAATAGCTCAACGCCTAATTTCGGCGTAATTGAGTTGAAGGTTAGACCATCTGCCTTACTATTGATTGCAGTCTCTATCATAGATTTCGCCTTCTCGCTCTCCCGGTTGTAAGTTAGCAACATCACTGGCGCTTGTCTTAATTTTTATCTGCCAACAAGCATTCTGATATCAGGATAACTCGAACTCGGGGTGCGATGCCCATCCCATTCTATGCTCTCTTTCAACAGGGCGTAAAAGTTGTTTTTAGGGTATTTACCATGAGGTTTTTTGAATTGTAGACAGATCTTTTATGGCTAGCGTATTTTTCTAGTTGTGAGAAGAAGCCTGGGGGTTCATTGCAGAGTTCATCCGCGGTGAGAGGGTTTCAACATTGGACAACTTTTTATCGGCTAGAGCTGAGGTAATGATGAGTGAACGAGATGATTATCAATTTTTGTTGGATGGCATACCCAGTCAATTTCTGGATGAATTCTTGCTCGTGATGCTGGATTTTCAGAACAGGACTTCATGCAGATTCAGGTACAGGACGGGGCTAGATGAGCAGCTCCCTCCCATAAACGTCCGGGATAACGTAGAGTTCATAAAGTCCAATGCCATGGACTTCAAATAGATTGATTGGTGGAGGCGGCGGGAGTTGAACCCGCGTCCGCTGATTCGCCGCTATTGGCTCTACATGCTTAGAGTCCGTCTACTGATTTAGCATCCAGTGGCCCGACGGTCAGGGCACTTTCTGCGATCCCGATTATTTTTAACGCTTCGGCCCCGGGAGAGAACTAGGCGCTGTCCTGCTGCTTTGCCGTTCACTTCTCCTAGCAGGCACGAATTGTGAACGTTAGCGGGGTTTTTAAGCCGCTAGTGCGTAGTTTTCGTCGTTGGCAACTATAAAAGTTACAGCGATTGATTAACGAGAGTCACTACCCTCTCGGCATGCACCTCAAGTTTTGATATCCGCGTCGAAACCATGTCGCCCCCGGTTCTCAAAAAATAAGTTTGATTTCGTTTTTTTTGATGCCCTCTATCAAGAACGGTTAGTGATACTATACATCAGATGAGCGACAAATTCGCGACCAAAGGTCTTGGAAAAAAAGTTTTGGGCGGCTTTGCTCTTCAGACTGGTTACATAAGACAAATTAGGTCATGGAAGGTATTGGTTCTGAGTTGGGATATAAAAGCGAACAGAAATCATTTCTGCTGTGATAAAAGAGTTGACTGAAGAGGGAAAAAAGGGAGTGCGTCCCGGTGACGTGGCTGAGAAGTTTCGAACCTCTAACTCTACGATTGGAGTTTGGCAAATTAGAGCTGATTTTGCACAATTGACGGATGAAGGTTTTCTTAAGCTTGAGCACGATAGAGGATTTTGGTGCCTCGCATAGAATCCCCGCTAAATTTCTAAGGATTTTATGAAAACGGCAATTAGTAGGTCGGATCTTCCTAGCATCGAGCAACCAGGAAAGATTTGTATTCTGAAATCAAAATGGTACCCAGAATTCGTTGACAGCATGTCGAATCATGCTGAATCCATACTCAGAGAATCTGGATTCTCAAATATAGAAAGCCACACATTACCTGGCTCGTTAGAGATACCCCTGGCGGCGAGGGATCTTCTTGCTCGCGACGCGAACGACGAAATCGATGCGATCTTATGTTTCGGCGTGATCGTAAAAGGAGACACTCTCCATTTCGAGATGATCAGTCAAGAAAGTATGAGGGGCCTAGGAACCGTCATGCATGACTTTCTATGCCCGATAATCGTGGAAATTCTCCCGGTTTTTGATATTGAGCAAGCGAGGCAGCGTTGCTCCGATAATGAAGAAAATAAGGGTATCGAGGCGGCTGTGGCCGCTCTAGAGATGATCCACTGGCGCAGGTCCTTGGGCTAGGTCTGAATAGACTTATTGGTTTGTTTTGAAAAGCCTACGCTGGTCTCTTTGCCAATCTTTTTCTCTTAGTGCTTCTCTCTTGTCATATAGCTTCTTGCCTTTCGCGAGGGCGACCTCACATTTGACTTTATTGGATTTCCAGTAGAGCGATAGTGGAACGACGGTATATCCTTTCTGTTGGCTTGCACTGAATAATCTAGCTATTTCTTTTGAGTGGAGAAGTAATTTTCTTTGTCTTTGAGGCTCCGCAACCACGTGCGTTGATGCACTGAGAAGG
>CACOYI010000055.1 GCA_902631405.1 K189A clade bacterium
ACAAAATAAAGTTTTGTTCGAAGCACTGGCAACTTTAATTCTCCTAGTACATCTTCTTTTCATTCTATTTTGTATTTTGGGTGGCCTTCTCTGCGTCCGCGACGTGAAATGGGCTTGCCTTCACTTACCAGCTTTAGCTTGGGGCCTGTCTACTGAGTTTTTTGGCATTGTTTGCCCATTGACCTATCTTGAGAATTATTTTTTGAAGAAGGCTGGGGATGTGGGTTACACCGGGGACTTTCTCGGTCAGTATTTATTATTTCTGATTTACCCAGAAGGGTTGACCCGAGAAATCCAGGTCTGGTTGGGGATAATGCTACTCGGTCTTAACCTCGCGGTTTACCTTTTTGTTTTCAATAGCCGCAGAAAAAAGAGGAGCTCGGTACTTTCTAATCTTGAGTAGTGTCAGTTAAAGGCTGCGATTGAATAGGTTTAGTGCTCGAGACCAAGCCTTTTCGGCGGCTTCTTGATTGTAGACTCGAGAATCTAAGACACACCAGCCGTGCATTGCGCCCTCGTAGACCTCAATCTCTGCTTCCAGAGAATTTTTGTTAAATGTGTCTCGAAGTATAGTTTTAGTCTCAGGTTCTCGTTCATCGTCATTTTCGGCAATGGCAATCAGAAAATTAGCGTTCATATTTGGAATCAATAGGTGAGGACTGTCATCTCTGTCCGTCACTAATCCCCCTCCATGGTAAGAGCACGCCGCTCCTATTCTGCTGGGAACAGAGGCCGCCGTCCGCATGACAATAGGCCCACCCATGCAATAACCCATGGTTCCCATTTTTCGTTTCGAGTCGACTGCATCTTGTTCATCGAGCCAAGATACAAAAGCTTGTGCGTCCCTTGTATGGGTTTTCGCCGATAGGTTGCGGTACATCGGCATGACTTTGGTTCTGGTGGATTCGTCCTGAAAACTTTCACCAACCGCCACAACTGGTGCTTTAGAATCTCGGTAATAGGGATTTACGCAGAGCACGGCATATCCGCTTTCCGCTAGCCTAGTTGCCATTTCTCGAAAAGCTGGGCGAAGTGAGAGGATGTCAGGCCACATCAAGACAGCAGGGCTCTGTCCTCCTTCAGGGTGAACAAATAGGGCGTCACAAAGCCCCTCCGATGTTTCTATAAGTGCCTCTGAGGCCACAACGGTTTTTGCATTTGCTGTTGGTGGTAAGACCATAGCGAGCGACGTCGCTGCGGTTACAGCAGCAAATTCTCGACGTGTCATCTTTTTGAGGTAATCCTCTGAATCTTTGATCGTATCTTCGTCACACATAGCCAATCTTTCCTGAAGGGATGAAAGTAACACTAAATCCGTGAGACATTAACAGGATATTTGATGCGCTCGAAAAACCTCCCATTAGCGCATAGCAACTTAAATTCAGGAGCTTTCTCGGTTGATTTATTCCGTTTCAGCCTAGATTACGACCCTCAGATTTGATGCGACAGTGCATCAAATGCCAAACCTGCCTCCAAAAATAAATCAGTGTTCGCCGGTTCTGGCTGAGATGAGAACTTTACTATTACGGTCTGATTCGAAATGTTGATATGAATAAACTGTCCATGAATTCCAATGCACATTAATGTTTGCTCCTCTGGGCAGGAGACCCAGAATTGATTGTGATAATGGCCTCCGGGCCTCATCACTCCGTAGTCTGACATCTCAAATTGCGACCTCAACGTCTGGTTTCCCTCAAGCAGATCTCTAATCCAGGCGCCCTTAATTATTTGCTCTCCATTAAAATAACCATCTTGAGCAATCACCTGGCCAAAGCGAGCGAGATCCCTCGCGCAGGCGTTCATGCCCGCTCCCATATAAGGAAATCCACTGCTATCAACTACAATTACCGCATCTTGCTCTGGCCCGATTTTTTGCCAGAGTTTTTTCTCAAGAAGGTCTTGAAATCTGACGCCGGCGGCCCTTTCAGCTGTCATAGCTAGAATGTTTGTGAACACCGTTCGGTAATGAAACTTTGATCCGTTTTCTTGTTCGGATTCGAGGAGAGATAGTGCGAACTCGAGCAGAGTTTTTTGTGGAACTTTGTTGAGTAGTTCAGGGCGCCATCCAACAGTCGTTGCCTCCTTCCAGAAATCCGCATCAGGGTTAGTGTAATCCTCGTTGTATTTTACTGCCCCAGTCATATCGAGCGCTTGCTGAATGGATGTCTCACCAAAAGCGGTTTCTTGAAATTCTGGGAGGTGCTTGGTGATCGAATCTTCACTATGAAGAATGCCTTCATCGGAGAGGATGCCTATAAGGACTCCTATGAAAGACTTGGATATGGAGTTAAGGATATGGAAACTGTCGGGTGTCATTCCGTTGAAATATTCTTCGAAAACGAGAGCTCCGTTCTTCACGACTAAAAAGGCGTCGGTAAAGGAGGCTTGGAGCATCTTTTCTATTGAGCTCTCTTTTCCCCTGAGATTGGGGTAACTTATTTTAGACAGGTCCGCTGGAGACCCTTTTTTCAAAGTGATAGCTCGGTGTCCCCTTCTCAATCTCGCTGTAGGGAAGAGGCTCTGCACTTGTTGAAAACTTTTTCGATTGAAAGGCGATTTACCCCAGTTATTTTTATTGAAGTCTCTTGGCAGCAATGCATTTTCTCCTTTTCTGTGTGATCTATTTCGGATGCCGTTGGGTGATGGTCATTTAAAACTTCGTTATGCACTCACCCACTATTGTTATGCGCTCGTTAGCGTTGAAAACTGGCTATTCCCCTTCCAGGTATAAAAAATAAGTCTTAAAAATAGGGGAGCTGTTCGCAATACAATCATCCACAGGGGAGCAATAAAAAATGTCAAACTCACAAGGAAATATATAAAGGCTTCTTTTTGATTAAAAACTGTTGAATCGATTGAAAAATTTTTGTCTTAGAGGCATACGACTGCTGTGCGCAACCGCTTGGCAAACTCCGGCAAGGAACGCTTTTTTGCGCTGAGCGCACCTCTAAAACGGCACCTCAAGGGACATCAATTGACTGATGACCCAGCCATTATTTGCTTGCGTTTGTACAAAATCGATCAGGCCGTCTTGATCTATATCAACTGCGAGACCTGTGTAAAAATTACTAGCACAACCATAGTCGCAGTTTTCTTCGGAGCCCATATAATCCAAAACCGATCCTCCTGAGCCCGCGAGTATAAATTTCTCTGATTCGCGCAGAAAGTAAACTCGCCCATACTGACCAGATTTAGGCCAAAGATCCTTATCCCCATCTCCATCGATGTCTAAATATTGGTAGTAAGATGGCAGAGCTTGTCCCTCTCTATCCAGAGGTAGACTCTCGAGTCGACTTCTGTCGACGAAAGAATCCGTTATATCCTCGAAAGAACGATTTCCCGTGTTTTGGATGACTTGAATAGTCAACCCGCCATAGTATCCGGTGTAGTCAGTTTGGCTTTGAATATCTCCGGTATGGACGGCCATGATGTCGGTAAGGCCGTCACCGTCTAAATCGTCAAGATGAAACTCAAGCCCAATAAAGTTCTTTCCTAAAGGGCTCTCGGGAAGATACACCACGTCCCTTTTGTAGTCGCCCTCTGGATTTCCGAACATGATCATGGCGGACTCAGTATTCCAATGTTTCTCATCGAAAAAAATGTGGTCTTTATCGATGTCATCGAGAGAAATCAAAATATCCCCGTATCCATCACCATCAAAGTCATGAATATCACTTCCCCATACATTTCCCGTAAAAGGAAAATCGACGCTGCCAAGAGAAAAGTTTCCCTTGCCATCATTTAGCAGAGTGAGGCCCATGCAACCGGGCCTTGTACTAGAGCAGGGCGCGTCAACATTGCGAATATAGTCTGGGACATACAAATCTATAGCGCCATCGTTATTAAGGTCCCCCACTGCAAATGTGTGACCGTTGAGATCAGCATTTTCAAACTGAAAGTCGGCAAGGATTTTCGCAAACGACTCAGATTTATTTTGCAGTCCTTCTTGAGAGCTTAGGAGGAGAACAGGACTAGCGAGATCATGCAGTGGTACAGTAAGGAAATCGTCAACATCGTCTCCGTTAAAATCTGCGATTTTAGGTAGGTACATTTCTCTTGTGGTGGGCACTTCGCACTCAGCAAAAATGCATGGATCAACCTCCAATCTGCCGTTGCCTTGGTTTACTAGGACCAGTACTGGAATAAGAGGTTTCCAAGTGCTTCCAGGCTTGCCGAGCCAGTGGCCTACAATCACGTCGGGCAAACCGTCGGCATTGAAATCGCCGACTGCCATCTGATCTGAATTGTGAAAAAACCAACTATCTGACTCTGAACTTGCTTCCGGACCATCCGCTATAGCTTCAACAAATCCACTATTTTGGTGAAACATCAGACCATAGTTTTCTCTTGAAAAATTTGAGTTAACACTCTTTGTCTCGATTTGGCTTCTTTCCGATAGAGTTAGGCGCCTATATTCACCTTTGACCCACATGGCGCTGCTAGGATCCTCTTCCGAAATTAAAATGCCATTCCACTCTGATATTTTCTGCGTCTTCGTCCCGTCTAGTGGAAAAATATCATCAAAATCTAAAACCCCATCACCATCGTCATCGGTAT
>CACOYI010000056.1 GCA_902631405.1 K189A clade bacterium
GGTTGCATTGGCAGTGAGGGAATCACCTGAAAACCCAAATAAGTGACGAATCACTAGCAACCCATCTGTCAGGGCCTCCGTCTTACCATCATCATCAATATCTAGGTCGAAATTTGCATGAGCAAAGACACTCAAACCGAGCAAGCAAAGCGCAATATAAAAGTATTTAAGATGAGCCATAGATCAGAGCTTATAAGAACCGAGAGCTCTGTAGTAGCCGCTGGATGACCGCATATAAAACTCTCTACACAATCACCCAGGTCAATAGTCCACCTAATAGATCATCTACGAAGGTGTTGGATTTTCGAATCCTATAAATGAGTTAGCCGACGATCCTTTAATCTCTTTAAGACAATCAAGAATACGATGATCACGACTTCTCGTTGTACTACTTGGCAGCCTCCTGAGGGGGACCTCCTGATCGCTTTATTCCAACTTAGGGTTGAGATCAATAGCGATCCGTCCTGGAGAATTCGGCTTTTTTAAAGCATCGCCAAGTGATGACGTTCCCACCCTAGGAAAACTAAGGCCTTTCTTTACTCCAGCTAAACCGAGATCTTGAGACGGACACACTCCCGCCCCACTCCTGTAATTGAGCGCCGCGCTCAACATCGACTCGTTCTCGTCCCCGAGGAAAGCGCTGAAGTCATCATCCACACTACATCCGGGAATACTCACTCCACCTTGCCCAGAGAGATTAGTAGGAGAAAATCCATCGGGATAGTCTCCGAAACCTTTCGCGTTAACACCTTTGAACTGAATAGTGAAATAGGTCGTGCCACAATTATCGAGGCCGTAAAAACCGTAAGGTTTTCCGCAAGTCGTTCCTCCGATTTGCACCACCTCAATATCTAATCCTCTTAGTCCGTTGATGACCGCCTCCGAAGCCGAACAGGTATCTGCACTGGTCAAAACATACACTCTGCTGAGAGACAGATAAGGGAGGTATTGACCCGCATCCATAGATAAGCCGATTGTGTAGGGTAAAAAGGGCAGTGGTTCTATCAAAGTTCCTGTTATCGGATTGACAGTGGGGTGTTTATCATTGAAGCGAGTCAACTCGAAGGTTTCGCCGTCTGAAGATGGCCCAGTAATCATATAGGCTAACTGGCTAGCTATCGCCAAATAACCGCCCGAATTGTAGCGTAGGTCTAAGACTAAATCGTCGATACCAGCCAATGATAGTTGAGTGAACGCATCAAAGAGTTCTTTCTCAGCTGTAGCTATATGATTGTTAAAAGTCAGATAGCCGACTCTGCCAGTCGGCGTCGATATGATTTTGACATTTTGAACAGGGTCGATCGTAATCGAGTCAGAAGTCATCGAGATCTGTCTAGTGGTTGTACTGCCAAGGTCTCGGACTTCGAACGTGTGGGTCTCACCAATGCTACTTGGAAAAAACGCTGCGTTTAAAGTGTCTGTATCGGTACCATTAATAACGTCCACTCCGTCAGCCTTGAGGATCTCAGCGCCCCTAGCCAAGCCAGCCGCACCTGTCGTCGCGGGAGAATTAGGTTCCGTATAAGCCACAACTATTTTCCTCGGCGGTGCGCCTGATAATAGCACCCACTCAGCTCCATAACCTGCAGTAACACCCGATTGAGAATAAGCTCTCCACTCGTCAGTGTCATAGGTGAAATGAAACTTATCGCGACTATTGCCAGACGCTGTTGTCTCAAAAGACCTCATTAACGAGAAATACTGGGCAACTTGATTTGCATTTTGCCCGTATTGCGCTGGATCGACGTCGACTATTTCGTCATACCATAAATACAAATCATTACTCATCGACCTTATCCAATTACTCTCATCGAGGAAACTACCTGTTTGATCTGGATAACTCTGGCCCGTGAACGAATCTATCCCAGTTCTAGGAGCTCCACAGAAGTTTTCGAATTCCTCGTCCGGGCGAAACACTCCGCCAGCAAAGTCGTCACTGCCAGACGTTGAATTCCCATTAGCCCCGTCACTCGAAGTATTCGAATCGGTCTCCGATTCGTTAGGGATACGCTTATCGATGTACGACTCGATATCTGCGGAAGATGTTCGAGAGGCGTCGCTCGCAACGGCACCCTTTACAAGTGAATCACCGCTAAACCCGAAAAGATATCGAATTAAAAGCAATCCATCAGTAAGCGCTGTAACGCTTCCATTACCATCAATATCTAATTCGCTTTCTGCTGCTTGGAGGATCGTGACTAACTCCCCTGCTTCAGAAACCACAGCGGATGAGCCTGTCGCATTGGCTACTAGCGAGCTTCCCGTAAAGCCAAACAAGTACCGGATGACGAGCAATCCGTCGGTTAGCGCGGTGGTAGTGGCACTTTGATCAACATCGAAACTAAAGCATCCTGTTTTACAGGAAAATTTGCTCAAAGGGTCAGTGCCATCAGCGATTTCTTGAACGTCGCTAAAGCCATCGCCGTCATCATCCGTATCCTCGTTGTTACCAATCCCATCTGAGTCAGTATCAAGGGTCTCGTTGCTATTTAAGGGAAACGCATCGGCATTGTCTCCGACTCCATCATTATCGCTGTCGCTATTTTCGGTTGCGTCTAAAGGGAATTTGTCAGAAAAATCGGCAACGCCATCTCCATCATCATCGGAATCTGCGTTATCACCTGTGCCATCTGAATCGGTATCGAGTGTTTCACTTGCATCAAAGGGAAACGCGTCCAAGGAATCGTTCACGCCATCACCATCGTCGTCCGCGTCAGTGTTATTCCCGACCAAATCCCCGTCAGTATCCAGCCATTCGCTTGCATCCAAGGGAAATGCATCATTGGTGTCCGCATACCCATCCCTATCGTCGTCCCAATTAAATAATTCGTTTATTCCATCTCCATCGTTATCAGTGAATAAAATTTGATCATTCGCATCCAGATAAAAACCGTTGTGAGGTCGACAAACCCCATCAGAATACAATTTCAATTCGGTGTAAGTTTTTAGACTTTGGTATTGGTATCGATTGACATCCCACCCACATGTCGTGTTTGTCCATAAGAGAGCGTTAGTTTTCCAACCTGTCACACGATCGACCGCATAATCTCCATTCAAATCCGCCATCGACCACGTATTCTCTTCACTCCATGGCGTGTATGCGTTGTCTGCAGAAAAATCGTTTGTTCGCTTCGACAGATATGTCATATATAAGACATCCGTCTGCCAAGTTTGGCCTGACTCCAATCCAGAGTTAAAAATAGCCCAATTGTAAGTTTCCGGGGATCCGGCTTCCGAGGTGAAATTTAGCGAGCCCAATGTAGGGTGTCTAAAATTAGCCGAGCTTCTTTCTTTAGTCGAGAAATTTGAATAGATCAGCTTACCGTCTGTTACGTTATATGCGTAAAAGATAGCGTCGTTGCTGGAAGGAGCATAATAAGATCTCAGCTTCGTTTGCTCGCGTGTTCTCGACCAGATGTTGTAACCGTCGTCTATGTAGTCTGTTCCCGAATCACTCGCGATGTATTTTGAACCAATAATCGTATAAGACGCGCCCGAGTGATTCACCGTGGTGTTTTTGATGTCGCAGTTATCATAGGCCAGCGCATATATACCTGTTTCGCCATTTAGATTGGCATTCAAACCATTCCCCTGCTGCTGCCATTCCGAAGAATCACCGTAGGTATCGTAAAAGGACCCAATGGCTCGGATATAGATAAGATCGCCATCGTGTTCAGCGCCGAATGCATATTTTCCAAAAGCTTCATCATGGTAGGTATACAACTCACTATAGGCACGATTATTAAGTAAAGCGTCGCAACTCGCTGATCCACTGTAACTAAAGACTCTTCCGCCTAAATCGCTTATTGATACGTTAGAGAATGTTAAGGACAACGGGTGCTGTTGAAGTGGCACATCCTGATAATAATAAGAGTCTTCATAGCTGAACGTGGCAGTGCCAGAGATTGTAATCCCATGAATACTGCATCTATCTGCTGTAATCGTGCCAGACAGTTTTGTGAACGAGACTCTGTCTCTTGTGATAGATAGGTCGTATCCGCCTCCGTCTTTGCATTGCATTGAACCCGTTACCGAAGAACCTCTGGCGAGGGTCCAACTCTCTGAATACCCGAAATCAAGCTCATAATCGAGGTCATAAAACATTCCAGTCGCAGCAAGTCCGACATAAGAGATGGCTCTTTGGACAACTATTTCCTCTTGTAACTTGGATTGATAAAGGGGAT
>CACOYI010000057.1 GCA_902631405.1 K189A clade bacterium
TCGATGTTTATTTGCGTGAGAATATATTCGAACCTTTGGGAATGGAGGATACGTTTTTTGAGGTTCCACAAAATAAACTTTCCAGATTTCTACCAAATCATGTCATGGACCCACAATCTGGAGCACTCATCGATGTTTCGAAAGTGCCCGCAGACAATCCTCTAGCCGCTTACATAAAGCCGCGAAAAAATGTGGCCATGATGGATTATGAATCAGTCGGCCTGTTTTCGGGCGGCGGAGGTCTAGTCTCAACTGCGATGGATTACGCTCGATTTGCCGAAGCGATGCGGGCTGGTGGCATTCTCGGTGGAAAAAGAATCCTGAGCCCTAAAACAGTTTCTTATATGGCGCAAAACCATCTCAAGCCCTCTATGCAGATGGGTGGAATTGGTGAGCAACCTACAACAGACGGAAACACCTCTGGAGTAGGATTTGGCTTAGGTTTTGGCGTAATCACTAACCCAGCGTACACAGGCGTCATCGGCAGCGCCGGCGAATTTAATTGGGGTGGGGCCGCTGGTACAGTATTCTGGATTGACCCGGTCGAAGAAATAGTCGTGGTAAGTATGATTCAACTTATGTCTTCTCCATGGCCTCTGAGGTCTGAACTCCAGGTCGCTACTTACCAAGCCATTACAGATTCTTACGAGAATTAATTCCCACAAAAAAGGCCAGCAGTTTGCTGGCCTTTTTAACTGCTCTTAAACGCCTACAGGTCGTGTGAGATCTCTAGGCCCATCCTTCTGGGGTTACCCCAATACTTCGCCAGCATACCCAAGCTTCCATTGGTTCCACCGACTTCGATATCGCCACCCTGATAGAGCATGGTATCGACATAGTCTTTGTCTAAGAGGTTAGTACCCCAGAGAGAGACTCTTGTTCTACCGTTCGACAGATTCCAGGTCATCCGCCCGTCTAGCAGCCAGTAACCTTTCATTCGACTCGAGGGCGTATTTTCCAACGATCCAAAGACCGCATCTTTGTAGCCATACCCAATAGAGGTCGTCACGTCCCCACCTGAAGACAACTCATTAACGTGCAACATGCTGACATCGAATGAAATCTCTGAACCACCATTGCCAAAATCAAGGGTGCTCAAGTCTCGGGTGACAATGCTTTCTTCAAGCGTTACCGGATCATAAATATTATCCTGGACGGTGAATTCAGTGTATTCACCACTAAGGTAGCCTCCTGTGGACGAGACAGCCCAGCCGCCACTCAGTTGCGCAATTACTTCATACTCAACGCCCCAAAGCACTGCTTCTTGAGCGTTAATCAAATCAGCGGTTGGTTGACCATTAACAATACGACCAACGGTGAGCTGCTGATTCTCGTATGTGTTATAGAATACTGTACCGTTTAATCGAAGCATACGATCCATCAAATCGCTCTTAAAACCAGCCTCGAAGTTATTGGACACTTCAGGCAGATACGGTCTCATTCGCACGTCCTGATTAAATCCACCGCTGCTATAGCCCATGCTGTAACTCGCATAGACCATGAGGTCCGAATCAACTGCATAACTCGCGATCACACGGGGTGTCGTTTTCGTATAGGAAACCTCCTGAAAGCAGTTGTTACTGGTCGGGACTAGCACTCCTGGAGCAGGCTCAATCGTCGGCATGCCGGGGCATAAATATGTAGGATCGAAAGCACCGCCATAAAGAGACTGATATCTTAAAAACTCTCTATCGTCTGAGGTGTAACGAGCTCCAACGGTGATATCGAGTTTTTCATTTACCGCATAGGTCGCTTCTGCAAAAAACGCGTTGTTTTTGTTGGTCACTTCGTACCATTGCGTACGCGAGCCAAAAATTTGAGTTCCAATGGCGATATCACCGATGGTTTGGTCTGTTCCATCCGCGTTTAGTGCCCCGGTGGGCGCATAGAAGAAAGGCCATGCTGACGCAGAGGGGGCTTGTACATCACGGAACAGCGGAACTGCAACCGACTCTTCACTATCCTCGTTAAAGAAATAAGCACCAACCACCCAATCTAGATTTTCGTTACTCCCACTTATCCGGATCTCTTGCGAGAAAATCTCGTTCTTTGATGGATTGTCTAGAATTTCGAGAAAATTTGCGCCCGGGCCATTACCCATGACCCAACCCCAAGAGCCGTTAAAATTATCGATTTCTCGATACCCGGACAAGGAAGTCACTTCTCCCCAATCAAAGTCATAGTTGAGATTCAAGATAATTGCGTCGACGTTGCTCGTGATGCTCTCATCATTTGTGGTGTCAATAGAGACATCTCGGGACGTATTCACACAGTTCTCATACATTTTATCGTAGAGCCCGAACATGTTTGAGATAGCGGGCAAACCACCAGCCAAGAACCCATTGGTTGGCGCCGATGTCGAGTGATGACAACTGGCCAGCGGTGCCCTTTCGTCCTGCTCGAAACGATCAAAGGTTAAAAGAGCACTGAGATCTCCAGCTTCCCATAGCAGTGAGGCGCGATAAGAGAGTGAACTCTCGTTACCTCGATCATTACCAGTTAGTGAATTAACAATAAAACCATCCGTTTCTTTGCCATACAAAGCAAAGCGTGCAGCCAGATTATCTGTGATTGGCCGATTGACCATGAAACCGTAGCTGCTGTGATTCGCCGTGCCTCCGCCCAAGCGCACGCTTGCTTCATTCTCAAAAACGGGCTTGTTGTTGATAATCTGAATAAGTCCTGCCGTCGTATTTCGACCAAAAAGCGTTCCCTGTGGCCCTCGAAGTACTTCAACCTGAGCAACATCCATCAAATCCACGAGCCCTCCCTGCGGACGACTCAAATAAATTCCATCCACATAGATACCGATTTTCGGATCTTGAGTTGAGGACCAATTCGATTGGCCTATACCTCTGATGAATACCTGAGTGGCAGTGCCATTCACCGAGCTATAATCTATGGATGTATTCGGACTCAAACGCTCAACATCCCGGATTTCGGTGATATTACGAGTCTCAAGTTGTTCTCCGCTCATCGCCGTTATCGGGATTGGAACAGCTTGCGCTTTTTCTTCTCTCCGACGTGCTGTGACGACTACTTCTTCCATTATTCCGCCACTGGCAGATTCTTCATCCTCTGCGATTACAAAGGTCATCGGTCCGAGAAGAGCGCAACCCAGTGATCCCACAATAATCAGCCTGAAATGTTCCAATAATTTCATTTATATCTCCCCTAAAATGAAGCAATTCAAATCCCTGACAGGGACAGCATAAACGAGTTTAAAGCGAATCAACGATATATTTTTTCTTAGAATTTCTGTCTCAAAGAAGTCTAAGAGCTCAGTCAGAACAGAACTATCGGTGGTCCGTGAGATTACTAACGACCAGCACAATCATCCAGGGGAACATGATCAAAATTGTACGCGGGAGCGTTCTCCCTAGCGACAATCTCCTGCATTCCCTCCCACTCGTTCCACATATTCGTCAACGCGACTTTGGAGCGCTCCCATGGATCGTTTCCTTCCTCATAATCGAGCCACTCGCCCCAGTGTCCTCTGTCAGGATGGTCCGAGACCCCTGTGACCACATGATTCGGCTGCCTACTCTTGTTTCGAATTCGGTAAATCATATTCTTACGAGATTCCGTACCAAATTGATTCCTAGTTCCCGTATGCGGCATTTGAAAAATTGTAATCGCTGCATCACCAGGCGCCATCCTTATTGGCGTGGGTCGTGGCCATTTCCTTCCATCAGGCGTAGTTTCTGGTTCCTCTCCCACCAATTCGATTAACTTCTCCTGAACTGCGTCCGGCAGATAGTTGTGACCTAAACCGTTCGGTGCTTGATAATCAAATCTGGGCCATCCCGGTCCTTCAGGGCCAATTTTTCCAGAACATTGAAGCTGCCAGCGAAGGAATTGCTCGAGCACATGGTGGCCTCCTGGTATCACTGCCGTTTGTCCGACGCCATCTTCCATCTGCTCGTTCAACGGAACA
>CACOYI010000058.1 GCA_902631405.1 K189A clade bacterium
GCTGCCTACAGCTCCAAAACTTGATGACTACCAAAAGGCGTTAGTAGGATAAATACGCAGCCGCATTTACTTCTCCTTCTGTTGATGTTCGAAGATGGATTTGTGTCTCGTCTTTGACCAATCAGGTGGGAGCAATACCGGCCTTGAGTCGAATTTAGCCCACCTGGCGGCTTTACCTCTAACAATCGTTTCCGAATATTTCCCCCCACGAGTGAGATCGGTTATTGGGAGAGCATGTGCCGCTGAATAGGCACACAAAAACAGCGGCCGTGATCTGCTGCTCAAGTTGGGGGCTGATCCATGAACACAGCGACAATTATGCACAGTCACTGTACCAGCTGGACCGCCTAGGTACTCAGCAGAATCCAATTCTAAAAGAGTTAAGTCATTTTCGGAGATGTTTCCCGTCCAAGTATCCGACTCATCATAGAGATCGAATAAAGGACCGTCGTGACTGCCTGGAATGATACCCATCGGAGCCATAGTCGGGTCTACATCCTCAAGGTAAACACCAAGCGTAAGCACCTCATAATTGGTGTGTGGCCAGAACTGTATATCCTGATGCCACTTCACTTCTTCACCTCCATCCCCCCATTTAAAATTCAACTTCGAGTGATGAAATTTAACATCTGGGCCTAAGAGATCTTCCGCGATTTCTACGAAAGGGCCTTTGCTGGCAAAGTCCCAATATTCCTGATGGTGATCAACCGGAGAGTTAAGCCGTCTGATCCGGGGAGCACCGGGCTGATGACTCGGCTCCAAATCAAAGCGCTTGTCTTTTCCGGGCCCTATTTCGTAGCTTAAACCACTACTGATTTCTATAAAATCAGAGGTGATTTGATTGAGGCGATCCAACCAACCCTGGGATAAAAAACCAGGTAGGCCGAGGTAACCTTTTTCGAAATACTCAACCCGTTGATCCTGTGAAAGTATTTTCGCATCTCGCTCCAATATTTCCTGCATCACTTAAGTCCTGTCTTCTTCAAGTCCTAAAATCACCCTGTTGACATCAGCGGAGGCTGGTGAGGCTGCAAAATCGTCGAATGCTTTATCGGTAACTTTAATGATGTGATCTTTGATAAAAGAGGCTCCCTCCTTCGCACCATCCTCTTGGTTCTTCAAACAACACTCCCACTCCAAGACAGCCCACCCATCAAAATCATATGCGGCTAATTTCGAAAAAATCGCTTTAAAATCAACCGAACCGTCTCCGAGGGAGCGAAATCTCCCGGGTCTATCCAGCCAATCACTATAACCACCGTAAACTCCGGATCTTCCGGACGGATTCAATTCGGCATCTTTCACATGAAACATCTTGATGCGATCGCGATATATATCGATAAAATCGAGATAATTCATACCTTGCAATACAAGATGACTGGGGTCATAGAGTATGTTCGCTCTTGGGTGATCCTTTACCTCCTCCAGGAATAATTCAAAACTCGATCCATCATGCAAATCTTCTCCGGGGTGTATTTCGTAACAAAGATTGACGCCTGCCTCATCAAACACATCGAGGATAGGCAACCAGCGGGTTGCCAGTTCTTTAAAACCCTCCTTAACAAGGCCCGCCGGTCTCTGAGGCCATGGATAGATATACGGCCATAAAAGCGACCCGGAAAATGTGGCCTGGTTTGAGAGTCCCAAATTAGCACTAGCCTGCGCAGCCAGCCTCAACTGTTGCGAGGCCCAATCTGATCGTGCTTTTGGATTATTGCGAACCGCCTCAGGAGCAAAACTGTCAAATAACCTGTCATACGCAGGATGCACGGCAATTAGTTGCCCCTCCAAATGAGTCGATAACTCGGTGATCTCTATTCCAAACTCGGAACAATGCCCCTTAAGCTCATCACAATACACTTTGCTCTCGGCAGCTTTTTTCACATCAATAAAATCGGGATTACCGATCGGCAATTGAATTCCAACGAATCCTAATTTCGAGGCCCAGGCCGCGATCTTACTCAGCGAGCTGAAAGGTTCCTCATCAGATATAAATTGCGCCAGAAAAATTGCTGGTCCTTTTAGAGTTTTCACCTGACTTCTCCTTCCAGGGATTTCCAAACACTTCCTTCCTCCGAGCTTGCGACAACGGTCTCCAGGAAACGCATCCCTCTTACACCATCCATGACCGAAGGAAACTCCGCCTGAGCGTCATCCCTAATATTCTCGAAGAAATTACGGTAGATTTCCGAAAATGCCTCTATAAATCCTTCAGGGTGACCAGCTGGAAGTCCATGATCTCGTGACATGTTCTCTTCACCCGGCCCGCCCGACCGATATAGTTTTAACGGCTCATCATTGCTCCGAAAAACGAGTGAGTTAGCATCTGAGTGTTTCCATTCTATGCTTCCCTGGGTCCCATAAATTTCTAACGAAATATCATTTTCTCGCCCTAAAGCGATCTGACTAGCTGATATGTATCCTCTCGCGCCGCCGCTAAATCGAATCAACACTGTTCCATCGTCATCAAGTTTTCGACCTGGAACGAAACGAGTTAGATCAGCACAAACTTCCTTCATTTCAAGACCGGAGACATAACTCACAAGGTTTTCGGCATGACTACCGATATCTCCAAAACAACCTGTCGGTCCTGCCAGCTCAGGGTCGGTCCTCCATGCAGCTTGCTTGTTCTCTGAAAGATCTTTTGCCAGCCATCCTTGCAAATATTCGCAACTCACTCTCCTAATTTCTCCAAGCTGTCCCTCTAAGACCATTCTTCGTGCCTGGCGAACCATCGGATAGCCCGTATAGTTATAAGTAAGACCAAATGAAAGGCCGGTCTCCTTAACTAATTCAGCCAATTCTTGAGTCTGATTCAAGCTGACGGTCATCGGCTTATCGCAAACGACATGGAACCCCGAACTTAAACACTGTTTAGCTATTTCAAAATGCGAGTGATTCGGTGTTGCTACAATCATCACCTCCGCTCGTCTGCCCTCATCGGCGGTAGACTCGGTCAAACACATCGTCTCGACATCTGGATATGATCGGTTAGGGTCAATATCGAATAGCTCGACACCAGCTTTTTTAGATTGGTTGGGATCACGGGAGAAGGCCCCGCAAACCAGTTCAGCCGAACCGCTTAATTCGGCGGCCATCTTATGTATCCTGCCTATCAGGGCCCCAAATCCGCCCCCGATTAAACCAAATCTGACCTTTTTCAAATAAACATCCCTCTCGTTGTTTTCATCCAAAACCCAGCGGGTGATCGCCAGCTATTATACTTACGTTAGAAATGTATACTGTGGACGGGGGAGAAATCTATGAGCTCCAACAAATTACCACCTATTTCGGTACAACTTTATAGCGTTAGAGAACAATCTGAGAAGAATTTTGATTTGGTCCTAGACTTGATATCTAAGATAGGTTTCGCAGGAGTAGAACCATTCAATTTATTTGGAAAGAACCCTCGAGATTTCAAGAAACAAGTCAACGATCTCGGAATGGATATCTCGTCTACCCATTTCCCTTGGGCGACTAGAACCATGGAGATAGGAAAACTGTCTGAGGTCATCCAAGAACTCGGTTTAGCCCGAGCACCTGGCGGGTTAGCCCCGCAGAATGTCAGGGATATGATCTCTATCAACAAGACCATTGATGATCTAGGGTCTTTGATGTCTAAGCTTGAGAAATACGGATTGCCTTTGTTTCTGCACAATCATCATTGGGAATTTGAGCTAGTCGACGGACGGCCTGCATATCATTACATTCAAGACGCGCTTCCAAAACTTCAATTCCAGATAGACACATACTGGGCTGCAAACTTCGGCAAGAATAATCCTGTTGAAGAAATCGAACGGGTGAAGTCTCGAACTCCACTTGCCCATATAAAAGATGGCCCTCTACAACCTGAGAAAGCCCACGTCGCAGTTGGGGACGGCGACATGGATTTTGAGGCGATTTTTGACGCTTTCGAC
>CACOYI010000059.1 GCA_902631405.1 K189A clade bacterium
TATCGGATATGTCTTCCTTGGTTTGGGTTGGGGCGGAATGCTGCCAATGCAGGAGGTAATATGGGCATCGTTCTTTGGTCGAAGATATATTGGCTCAATAAGAGGCGCTGCCATGCCGTTCTCGTTAGCTTTGGGTGCTCCGATTCCCTGGCTCGTCTCCTATTATCGAGATTTTACAGGCGGCTACCACGAAGCTTTCTTCGCCGTCGCGGCGCTAAACATTTTGTCGGGACTCATGATCTTTTTTGTACCGAAGCCAAGGAGATCTATCTAGAATAACGTTCGTTTTGTTAGAAGGGTTTTACAATGATTCAATGCACTTCAATTGGAGCGGTCGGTGCGGAAGTTGATGGCATTGACCTGAATATGATCTCGGATGACGATCTGGAAAACCTTAAGGCACTCTTCGCGGAAAATGGTCTGTTGTTTTTTAGAGATCAGGAGCTCTCTCCACAGGCTCATTTAGATTTTGCGAAAAAGTGGGGGCAAATAAACGTCAATAGATTCTTCACGCCGGTTGAAGGTTATCCAAGTATTGCCGAAGTTAGGAAAGAACCCCATCAACAATACAATATAGGAGGAAACTGGCATACCGATCATTCCTACGATCAGATACCAGCCCTAGGATCGATGCTGTACGCTAAGGAGTTGCCAAAGGTAGGAGGAGATACCCTTTTTGCAGGCTGTGCTGCGGCTTTCGATACACTATCTGAAGGAATGAAAAGCACCTTGCGCTCGCTTCGTGCTGTACACTCCTCCAGGCACGTTTTTGGAAAGTCTGCCGCGATTCCGGACGATATGGCAGATCTTTTTGGCAACGCGGACAAAGCGCTACAAGATGCAGAGCACCGTCGTTATTAAACATCCACTCTCTGGACGAGAGACTTTGTATGTCAACCCAGGTTTCACCACTCGGTTTGTTGGTTGGACGGAGAAGGAGTCTAATTCCCTTTTGGCTTTTCTTTACGAGCACATCTCTCGTCCAGAACACACATATAGATTCCAGTGGTCAAAAGGAGCTTTAGCTTTTTGGGATAATCGGGCCACCTGGCATTTGGCTGTCAATGATTATCCAGGGGAGACACGTTTGATGCACCGAATTACGATAGAGGGGGAGCCACTAGAGCCCTGAAACATTATTCCATTTTATAGAAACACTCTCTGACTTCTTCGATGTAGATCTCTGGCTGCTCGAAGGCCGCAAAATGTCCTCCTTTTTCTTGGACCGTCCAATGCACGATATTGGTATACATTTTCTCCGCAAACCTTTTGCTTGTTCTAAATATTTCTTTTGGAAATACAGTGCCACCCATCGGTAGATGAACCTGCGTAGGTTGGGGTCCTCTTCCGAAACTATGCCAATACAATCGCCCGGAGGAAGCAGCTGTTTGGTTAATCCAATACACCATAATATTGTCCAGCATCTCATCTTTGCTAATCACGTTTTCTGGATCCCCAGCGCAATCAGTCCAAGACCAATATTTCTCTAGAATCCAGGCGGCTTGACCGCTTGGTGAGTCCGTTAGCGCATATCCCAGAGTCTGTGGGCGCGTTGCCTGTTGCTTGGAGTAACCCGAGTCCCAGTCCTGATAATGCTGTAATCCCGCAAGGCCAGAGAGTTCCAACTCAGTCAAATCTTCAGCATTTGGATCGGGAGGAACTGTAATCATATTCAGATGAATACCAGCGCAGTGTTCCGGGTCCTGCCTTGCGATCGCAGAAGTGATTGCGGAGCCCCAGTCACCACCTTGTGCAAAATAGCTGCTATAGCCGAGTCGGGCCATCAGTTTTGAAAAGGTGTCTCCCATTTTCTCCACGCTCCAACCGGTTTGAGCAGGCTTTCCTGAAAACCCATAGCCAGGAAGTGATGGAATAACTAAATGGAAGGCGATTTTGTCATCTAGCCCAAATTTCTGAGGTTCAGTAAGCGGTCCGATCACCTTAAGGAACTCTACTATCGATCCGGGCCAGCCGTGACTGAGAAGTAAAGGCCTAGCGTGAGCATGACTAGACTTAACATGAATAAAATGAATGGATAAATTCTCTATTCCAGTATGGAAGTTGTCATATTGATTTAATCGATTTGCGAGGCGTTGAAAGTCATATTCATTAAGCCAGTAATCCATTAATTTTTTTTGGTACGCGAGCGGCACCCCTTGTGTCCAATCGTCCACAGTTTCTTTGTCGGGCCAACGGGTGCGAGACAGTCTGTCTGTTAGATCAGAGATGACATCTTCAGCGATTTCAATTTCGAACGGAGTGATTTCGCTCATACTTTTTCCTATTTACTAATATTTACAACGATGAACAGATGTGGCCGCCGTCTACCACCACGACGGAGCCAGTCATATACCTCGAGGCATCGCTGGCAAGGAGCAGTAAAGGTCCATCAAGCTCAGGGAATTCGCCATATCTCCTCATAGGTATGCCTTTTTTAAATTCTTCCGACATCGGTGATTCAAGCAAAAGCCGGCTTAGATCGGTAAGGAAATACCCCGGGGCTAATGCATTTACACGTATGTTGAATCTTGCGGCCTCTAGTGCCATGACTTCGGTCATCCTTGTCAGCCCGCCCTTGGAGACCGCATATGAAAATTGGCCCTTAATCGTTCGTGAATCCGTGATCGAGGAGATCATTATGATGTTTCCACTCGGGAACTCTTTTTTTATGACTAAGTCGGTATATATTTTGGAGGCCAGCCAGGCTGATTTCAGGTTGGTATCGATGACGTAGTTCCAATCCTCCTCCTCAGTGGTTTGATACGTTTTTGCGCCGGCCTCTACGCCAGCATTGTTAATTAGGACATCGCAAGCGCCATAGGTCTCAATTGCAGCTTCCAGAAAGTTGGAAACGCTCTCTTTCTCCAGAACATCTAATTCGCAGGCTTTAGCATTTCCGCCTGCTTGCTCTATTTCTTTGACGCACTTTTCAAGCTTGTCTTTTCTTCGCGCGCCTACGACCACTTTAGCGCCTTCTTGGGCTAAAACTTGGGCAAAATGATAGCCAAAACCAGATGAAGCACCGGTAATCGCTACAACCTTATCTTTTAATTGGAAAGTTTCTTTACTCATCTCTTTTCTGTACTCGCCTAGAAACAGCTTATAATTTCCAGTTGGTGAATCATAGTGTATCCAATACGTGGGAAGGTGCGTTTACAGAGCAATAGGCTCCTCGATAGGAATCTAAATATGACAATTCTTCGGTCGGCATTGTATATGCCCGGTATAAACAAAAAGGCAATGGATAAAGCGTTGAAACTCGATTGTGACGCGGTCATTTTCGATTTAGAGGATGCAGTGGACGCATCGAGGAAGGAAGAGGCTAGGCAATTAGTTAAACGTCAAATCGAGAATAATGATTATGCGCCAAGAAAGGTTGTTGTTCGTATAAACGATCTGAATACAAAATGGGGTGCGTTCGATGTTGCAGCTGTCGCGAATTCGCGTATCCAAGCAATACTTCTCCCAAAAGTTTTTGAAATCAGAGACGTCAACCGCATGGTACAGTCGCTCGATGCCCATGAATCGGATCTGCCCTTGTGGATCATGGTCGAGACACCACTCGCGATAATCAATATAAATGAATTAGCTGCTCATCCCAGAGTGGCTGTATTGGTCATGGGTACCAGTGATCTAGCGGTTGATCTGGGAGTTCAACATACAGAAGATAGATGGAACATCGATTACTCTCTCCAACGAAGCGTTTTGGGGGCAAAGGCATTTGGGAAGAAAATTTTGGATGGAGTTCATCTAGATTTCCGGGATACGAATTTCCTAAAAAGCCTCTGCCTTCAGGGCAAGACCCTAGGTTTTGATGGGAAAACCCTCATTCACCCTGGGCAAATCTCAATTGCAAATGAGGCTTTTTCTCCAAGTGAGGCCGATAGGGAATGGGCTCAGCGAATCATCGAAGCC
>CACOYI010000060.1 GCA_902631405.1 K189A clade bacterium
AATCGCATATCTCCAAAAGATATAGAGAAATTGCTCGGTACTCGGCGGCTCGGGTATGGGAAGAGAAGGTAGATAGTCCATTGATAACTATGGAAGATTAGGCACAGCTACTGTTGTCAACAGGAATACGGGACAAAGAGATATGACGATAAAATCGGACCGATGGATCATTGAGCAGGCCAGGAAGGGGATGATAGAACCTTTTGAAAGTGGTCAAGTCAGGGAAAGGGATGATCGTAAAATAATATCCTATGGTACGTCTAGTTATGGTTACGATGTTCGGTGCTCGACCCAATTTAAGATTTTCACCAACATACATTCAGCGACGGTCGACCCGAAATCTTTTGATGAAAGCAGCTTCATCAATATTGAAAGTGATGTCTGTGTCATTCCCCCAAACTCTTTTGCGTTGGCTAGCACCATCGAATACTTCAAGATTCCCGAAGATGTTCTGACGATTTGTTTGGGTAAATCAACTTATGCCAGATGCGGAATAATCGTAAATGTAACTCCCTTGGAGCCTGAGTGGGAGGGCCATGTAACTCTGGAGTTTTCGAACACCACTAGTCTTCCAGCAAAAATTTACGCTAACGAAGGAGTTGCTCAGATGTTATTTTTTCAATCCGATGAGCGATGTTTGGTGAGCTATAAAGATCGCGGAGGAAAGTATCAAGGGCAAACTGGAGTGACCTTGCCGAAACCTTGACTATCGGATCAGCAGCTCGGATTTTTTCGGAGCATAATCGCTACTGACGACCTCGCCGATTTTGAATCCGTCGCAATTCTCAGAGCTCAAAGTGTTGATTAACTTCTCCGTGTTCGCAGGGTCTGAGAACAAAACCATTCCGACACCGCAGTTGAAAGTAGAGAACATCTCCCTGTCAGAGATACCACCCTCAAATTGAAGCCACTGAAAAATTTCTGGAACAGTCCAGGTTGTTTGATTGATTTTGCTCGCTAAATTCGTGTTGGGAAGGCTTCGCGGTATGTTCTCAAAAAAACCTCCTCCAGTGATATGTGCAGCCCCTTTGATTAGGTTATCGCTAAAGACTTTGAGGAGCGGCTTCACGTAAATTTCCGTTGGTGCTAGAAGCTCCCGTATCCTCGTGGGGGATGCCACTGTTTTACTTTGATTGAGTATTTTTCTGATGAGTGAGTAGCCATTACTGTGAGGGCCGCTGCTCGAGAGGCCAATTATGTCGTCTCCCTCACGAATCTTAGAGCCGTCTATAATTCTGGCTTTTTCGACCACACCCACACAGAAACCCGCGAGGTCAAAATCTTTATCGGAATAAAACCCCGGCATTTCCGCAGTCTCTCCACCTCCTAATGAACAGCCCGCGATTTCGCAAGCGCCTGCTATGCCTCTGATCACTTCCTCGGCAACATCTACGTCAAGTTTTCCTGTTGCAAAATAATCTAAAAAAAGGAACGGTTCTGCGCCGACTACAACCACATCATTAACAGACATCGCCACCAAATCTTGTCCGACACTTGAGTAATGTCCGGCATCTATGGCTAATCTGAGTTTCGTGCCGACACCATCTGCACCAGAAACGAGAACCGGACTTGTGTATCCAGATGGAATCTCGCAGAGTGAGCCAAAACCACCGATACTATTTAGGAGCTCTCTTCTAGCAGTGCCTGTAACAAAGGGCTTAATCCTTTTAATTAGTTCAGCTCCTGCATCCACATCTACACCAGCGTCTTTGTAAGTCATATTCTTTGAATCATTTTCTTTTTGCGTTTCTTCAGACATAGCTGTTGTTCCCTTTGATCAGATGATTTCGCGCAGACGGCTACATAGTATCGACTTTAGCGCAAAACCGTATAGGGTTTCCCAGGAAAGAGAAGCCACTTTATGCGACGAGTGGGATATTCTGTAAAGATGTTGAACGTAAAAGTGTATGATTTTTTGGAGGGAGTCCTGAGAAAATTGTTGGCACCAATACTCATGATTTTCATCGGCCAAATTGAGGCTCGGGAGCAGAAATTGTTTGTGGTCGACGTGAGGGTCGAGGATCAAACAGTCTCAGTTGAAAGGACGGCTACTCGAACCTCACTCCTTGAAGTTATTTCTCGCCTCACCGGCCTTGAGAGTGTGCCGCGGACTGCTGAAATCAAAAAAGCGTTGAATAACGCCGAATCATTTGTGTCCGAATATATCTACACCGAGGTTCTTAATTACGAAAGCGGGACATCTGCCGCATCAAAACCGCTATCGGTCTTGCGCATAGTTTTTCAACCGGCTCAAATAGAATCGTTATTGCGTCTAGCGAAACTTCCTCGATGGCCCTCTCCAAGAGACACATGTATTGTTTGGGCGCTTCTAGAGAACGATGGAAGAAGAGAGATTATTACCCCCGGTGAGACTTTCAGGTTTGCGGAGCTATTGGCCTCTAATGGTTTGGCGCGGGGTCTTCCATTGGTATTCCCCATTATGGATCTTGAAGACCAGTTAACAGTCGACGATGGTTTGATTTGGGGGCGGTTTGGAAAGGAACTGTTGCAAGCATCGGAGCGCTACAACGCCAATTGTTTGCTAGTAGGAAGATTGGTGTCCCACGAGGGTGGCACGGTAACATCCTTCTCGGGCGACTGGACAATCATTTTGCGAAATTCTGACTCGTATCACCGTGAAGTATTTTGGATTGAAGAAGGGGTGAAGATTGCGAAGAAGACAATTAATTCAGCTGTTGATCTCATGACTGAGTCCAGCGTTATTTATGCGGGCGAATCTTATGTCTACAGGGTTCGCGTAAGTTCTATTGAAGATTTCGGAGATTACTTGGCTGTCAATCAATACCTATCAAAAAGCCCCTATGTAGAGGACTTCTCTATTGATGGTTACGAAGAGGGATTTTTAAAAATCTCTATAAAATCTATGACGGGAATAGAGAGGTTGCTGGAGTTTTTCGAAAAAGAAGGAAAATTAACCAATGACGACACAGTCTGGAGTACCTCTTCTGGTTCAGAATATTTCAGTTTCAGGTGGCGAGAGGATGTTTAGGTATTTGCCGAACCTCCTGAGTTTTTCGAGGCTCTTCTTGGTTCTCCCAATCTCTTGGTCGCTCTTGTCTAACAATGTGTTATTAGCGTTGTCGCTTCTGTTAGTCGCGGGAGTAACGGATGCTTTAGATGGTCGATTAGCACGAGAATTTCGTTGGGAGACACATCTTGGTTCAGTGATTGATCCACTAGCTGACAAAGTCTTGGTAGCCGGAATCGTCCTCGTCTTTACTTACCAAGGGCACATACCCGTTTGGTTAGCTGTAATAGCTCTTGGGAGAGACGGGCTGATATTGATTGGCGCTGCGTTATATCGTTTCATCTTAGGACCTTTTGAGGTGCAGCCCTCTTTGGTGAGTAAAGCGAATACAGCCGTACAGATCGTTACTCTAGTTTTGCTATTACTTTTCGTTGTGATAGATAGCCAAAGTCTTGAATTCTTAAATTTGGGAAATCAACACAAATTTACTGAAGCCTTGGCGTCAATCCTAGACCCTTATGTTTTTGGTTTATCAGCGTCCCTTAGTATCTGTTCAGGAATTCATTATTTGTATATTTGGCTGCCCAGGTTGTTAGTCGCGACCCATGCTGGAAACTCCAAATAGCCAAGACCTGAGCGAGTCTAATTGTTACCCAAGTTATT
>CACOYI010000061.1 GCA_902631405.1 K189A clade bacterium
GATTGGTTTGTGATACCCATAGATCCGATTGCTCGTCCGGCCGTCAATCTCTTGCTTGAACGCATCCTCGCGCATTTCGAACGTTCGAAAGTATCCGGCTATCGCTGGGCGACCAAACTCGTTGTTAAAACGTGCCGCCCCAATCGGGGCCTCAAGCATTATTTCTAGTGCTGACGCCATATGTTTTGGCTTACCCGTCTCCAGCTCCCAAGGCTGACTGAATTGAGGAATATTTAGGTGTGATGTTGTATACCCCACCAGACCTCCTTTAGGTTTCGAGCCTCTACCAACCGCGCCTTCATCTCGTATCTCTCCTCCAGAACCCGTAGCCGCCCCAGGGTAAGGCGCGATCCCAGTTGGATGATTATGTGTCTCAACCTTCATTAAGGTATGCGCAGGCTCGTTTGATTTGAAATATTGAAATGACTCGACATTAAGCCTCAAAACGTTCGCCTCTGCCCCTTCAATCACAGCAGCATTGTCACTATATGCGCTGAGTACACCTTTTCCATTGATGCTGTTGTAAGTGTTTCGAATCATAGAGAACAAAGTCTTCGGAAACTTTTCTCCACCGACAAACCAATCAGCGTTGAATATTTTGTGTCGACAATGCTCTGAATTAGCCTGCGCAAACATCATGAGTTCAGCGTCGGTCGGATTCCTTGACATGCCTGTGTAAGCGTTAAAAAGATAGAGAATTTCGTCATCCGAGAGTGCAAGACCTAAAGTCGCGTTCGCAGCATCAAGCGCTTCGCTCCCCTGACCTAAAATATCGACAGTTTCAAGAGGGGCTGGATCAGCCTGTTGGAAGAGGCTAGAGAAGTTTTCCTCAACTAACACCTCCTCAGTCATTCGATCAAAGAGATAGGGCAAAATCGGTGTATCGAGAACATTTTCTTGGTTCACAAAATAACGAACACCCCTCTCGATTCGTGTGACGTGGCTCAATCCCACCCGATGAAAGATGTCGGTAGCCTTGCTTGACCAGGGAGATATCGTGCCTCTCCTCGGAAAGACATTTGCAATAAGGTGTTCCTCAACGCTAGGCCCCGGAGAGGGAACACCGTAGCGAAGTAGCGACTCTGCAATAGCGTATTCTTCAGACGTGAGATCTCTTTCCAGCCAAAGTAAGTGAACAAAGCTAGCCTTTGTAATGGGAGCTGCATTCCGTTTTATTTTTTGTAGCTCTGAATAACTGAGCGCAAGGCCGCCTTCTATTGTCAGGAGAACTTTTTTTTGAGGAATATTCTGCAAAACGGTCCGCTTGAGCTGTCGCTTATTAAGAGTTTAACGAAGCTTTACACATTAACGTCGCCTTCTAAAAAAATCACTCATAAGGCGCCCACAGGTCTCAGCTCTCACGCCGCTCGTGACCTCAATAGCGTGGTTAAAGTGCCCAACTGACATGACATCATTGCTTACCACTGCGCCGCTTTTGGCTTCCAGTGCTCCGAAAACAAGCCTTGAAATCCTAGCATGCATCATGGCTCCCAGACACATAGTGCATGGCTCAATGGTGACATATAGGGAGGCACCGGCGAGCCTGTAGTTCCCCAAATGAGAGGAGGCCTGTTTTATAGCAAGCATTTCAGCGTGGGCCGTTGGGTCTATGTTTTTAATGCTAGCGTTGCCTGCCGCCCCAATCACCTTGTCTCCGAGAACCACCAATGCGCCGACAGGGACCTCACTCATCCGGCCAGCACGCTCAGCTAATCGAATGGCCTCTTCCATGAAGATCTCGTCTTTGGTTTTGTTCAACATCTCTGTCTCACGTGTCTCAGATAAGCTTCTCATCTCATCTAAAAATCACACAGAAGCAGAATCTGGGCCCAGCCTATTTTTTCGGGACCAACCTTCGAAACGTTGGAGCAGCGGTGGTAAAAATAGTAAATCTAAAAAAAGAGCCACCAAAACAATCGGCGTTATCAAAAGAGCAACATTCTGGAAAAGCCCCGTTCCCGAGAAAATTAAAACAAATGTTCCTAGCGCCAGAACAATCGTTGTGACCGTTATGGCGGAGCCCGCTTTCTCAAGCGAATAATTGATTGCTTGAGGTATGTCTGACCCGGTTTTCCTAGCATCCATGTATTTACTCAAGACATGGACCGAGTCGTCTACAACCAACCCGATACTGATTGAAAAAAGCATAAGCACGTACGGACTCAATTCACCTACTAAAAGACCCCAAAAACCAAAGACGATGGTCGCTGGAAATATATTCGGCATAATGCTGAGCAGACCATACCTGACGCTCCTCAAGCCAATCATCATCGTGAGGGTTATCAAAACAAAACTCATCGCAAAACCCTGCATTAATTCGGTGGTCAAAACAGAGCTTATCCTCGCCCGGAGTATCGTATTGTCTCCACGAGTTATTTTGAAATCATCGGAAACATTCTCGGTTGCCCAAGAATCAATCCTATTCGCGAAGCCTAGTATTTCTTCGTTCGTGAGATTCGAAGTGCCAACTACTAAACGAATCGCAGAATAATCGTTGTTGAAAATAGGCTGTAAACTCGGCTCTATCTCCGCAATTAACTGATAACCCACCAAATAGTCGATTATGGTGAGTTGATCCGTCGGCAGCTCTCCCTCAACGTCATCGTCAGCCTCATCCGACTTGTTTCTGGACTTCAGATAATCCGTATAACTCGCGACGAAGGTTGCTTCCTCTTGCTCCTCGAGCCAGGTAGAGAAACGATCAACTTCACGCAAGAAATCCGGCTTTGTTATACCGTAATACTCATTACTCCTAACGACGTAGACGAGAGCCTGATCGTTCCCTATTTTTTCTCGCAAAGCCTGAATAACGTAATGAGCATCTGAGTCTTCATCCACGAACGAGTACTGATTAAAATCCAGCTTGTTGAGGGGCAATAAGCACAGGGTTCCAATAATCAATGCACCAAAGCTAGCAAGCAGAAAATTAGGCCTTTTATGCACGTGATAGGTGACAGTGGATATAAATATTGAGACCAACCGCTGACCGGACCCCATAAACCAATCAATCCGCGTATGAAGATTCGCGGAAAAAGAGGTGGCACCAGCAGCTGACGAACTGTGAAGGGAGCCAGCTAAAGAAACATCTGGAAGGCCATCTAGGGACGTCAGAGGACCTAAGGAACCTAGAGAGGTTTCTAAAGAGTTATCTTGGGAGCCCGCCATTAAAGGCATCATCTTTGTTCTTAGACGCGTCATTAACGGCAAGGAACGGATCCAACCCGGGAACAAAATCAACCCGGGCAAAAGTGTGAAGGTCAGAACGAATGCCCAAAGGACACCCAAGGCAATAACGTTCCCGAACCCATAAATCGCAGGGGAAGAAGAGAAATTCAGACTCAAAAAGCCCATAGTAGTTGTGATGGTTGCGACGGTGACCGGTACGAAATTGATCTTTAAACTC
>CACOYI010000062.1 GCA_902631405.1 K189A clade bacterium
TCTCAAGACCATTAAAGACACAGACAATGATGGCACGCTAGATTCCGCAGACAGTTATCCAAACGATCCTTATAATGGCTCTGCCGTGCCTAGGGTTGATTTAGATAGTTTACAGATGTCGTTAGTAGAGGGCACAACCTACGCCGGAGAGATTATGGCTACAGATCCTTTGGGCGGCAGCTTGAGTTTTTCTTTATTAGACGGAGGCGATTCGAGTTCCGACCCAGGATGCATTAACGGTAATTGGGGAGACAATTGCTACGATAATACTAACCTATTCACCATTTCCGCCGTTGGAGCTATTGATCTTGTAAATGCCCCCGACTTTGAGAGCAAAAAAAACTATCGGGTCCCGGTAGGAATAAGTAATGAATTACTTGCGACCCGATCCGTCGTCGAGATATCAGTCAAAAATTACGCGTTCTCCCAAGAAGCAAAAGATACACTCGTAACCCTTGGCTACAACGTGCCATCGACAGACAGCTACAACAGCGAGTGCATAGTTGGCCTCGACGTACCGACAGATCTGAAAGATTTCTGCACCGAGGTTTATGGATTGCTTCATACCACGCTTGGTGGTTACCCCAATTATATTCATGTTATTTGGAATGAAGATGGAACCGAGACCGATGCTCAGCCCGTTCTCGATAAACTCAATGCCGTTAAAGCTGGAGGGTCGAGAACGCTTACACTATCTGACTTAAATCCCAACTGCCTCTCGGGACACGACGCCGGACAGGGTAGAACAGCGACCACCAATCCATACTCGGTCTGTTATGAGACACTTGCGTTTACCTCTGATCCGTTCGGGGGAAGCGACACTGACTTCAACAATAAAATAAAGCTAGCGCTTCATTACGCCCACGAATACTTTCACCATTATCAAAGGGCTCATGGGCTTGAGCGAGGTTTCGATTATCAATCCGATCGCAACAATCCTTCAACTACAGTTCAAGCACCTACTTGGTGGATAGAGCCAGCCGCCGTAGCGTTCCAAAACATATGGTTTCAAACCAACTATGCAAGCCTAGGGGTATTCGAAGACAGTAATTTGGAAGATGTTTCGAGAATTAATATTGCGTCAGAAACGAGTGATTGGAAATACAAAAGTGTAAGGAGAGCTTTGCTTGGATCTGAAGGTGATAAAGACGAGAACTGCGCCGCCGACTGGCAGCTGAGCAGTCTTGACGAGAAGTACGATACCTGGACTCAGTGCGGTGGAGTTGGGCTAGCCGTTCCCTACCTGGCGCACCTAACCTCCTGGAAAACAGTCTGGGTTGATTTGCCTGTTCACTATTACGATTTAGGATTCTGGGGCGCGCTGGAGAAGTTGACTGGCCTCAAGAGAGACCAGTTTTACTTAAACTTCAATTCATTTATTCGTTCCGGCAGTCCTGAAGATGAACCACCAGCTGGCTGGGCACCCACATCAGAAGATCTGGCCGAAGCCGACTTCCTGAACATACCTTATGAGAAGCTCTAAGGTGACTTTTTGCGCTCCCCGACCGTTAAGATCTTACTGGATGTCAGGATGATAAGTATCCGTCCATTTGGCGTTCGTGCACTCTGAGTGAGGCTCGCTTTCCAATCCGATCCCATTTGAGCTGACGGCTTCAGGATGATAAACACTGACTACAATAGGGACGTAACCGACTTCAAATCCCGCTAACGGTTCTACTAATTGGCCCGAATCGAGTTTAGCAAGATGGGGATCTTTATTATCGGGGTTATCGGCACCCCTATAGTTAATTACTAAAGGTTCTGTGGGATTATTCACAGAAGATCTATTAATAGTCGAGTGGTAATTCTCGATATACGATTGAAGAGAAGATAAATAGTCCTCTGAATAGGTTTCAGGATGATTCTGTTTCGCAGTAAGCATCGCTGGTTGCTCAATAAACTTAAACCAAACATAAGTAACTGTCGCCCCGTTCTGTAATTCCTTTTCATATCGAGTCCTGTCCCCAATATGCCAGTTGGCAAACTCGTTGTTTGATGTGTCTCTCTCCTTGTAACTAAAAAATCTGTGGTTCTTCTTAGGTGCTCTAACTACAGAGTCGGGCGCGCTGACAATTTCAGTCTGATACTGGTTTGGGTGATTCTTATAATTCTGGTCAGCGCCATCTTCTACCACCCATTTCGAGTCTAGCTTCCTTACATAGGCATATCCGTTAGAACTCTCCTGGGCGCTTCTGATTGATTCGCTGGAAAAGTCCCATTGCACATAACCAACATGGTCCTCAAATCCAATTCGATAGGACGGTTTAATGTAGTAACGGTGTTCTTCGCCATCTATTTCCTCAATGATTTTAAGTTGATTATGTGAGCTTTCGTAAACACTCTCATAAAGTTTATTCGTCGATTCGATAAGCGGACTAGTCAGAGTATTCGATCTAATTGCGCTAGAGTAATCCTCCATTGCTGACTGTCCTATATTCTGTGGGTGCGCTATTAAATATTCTCTTTCTTTATGAATCGGTAAATTCGGGATCGGCACATAGAATAAATCTTCCTCCAAGCGAAGCAGACCGTTCACGTAATTCTCATTGCCGTTGCCATAGTTCGCGTTAGAACCTTTCGTAGCAAAAGTGCCATATTCATCACCGTAATCTACGAGCGTTTGAGTGTAAGAACCCTCCTCCACTTTCTCAGGATCCACCCAATTGAAATATTCCGGCACGTAACCGTTAATGGGACCTTGGTAGTCGAAAGACTCAATGAAGCTAAGCCAGAATTTATATCCTCTCGGATGATCTAAGTTGAGGTAAGACCAGCCCCAACCTACCCATATTCCATTATCTTCATCATATGGATTCTGCTCCATATCAAACGCTATATTACTGCCAGGAATCGTGAGCACCCGGTTCGATATTTGAATCATATGAAGCCATTTGTCTGCGACAATCTTTTCATATAACCCGCTGCCCATTTGTACATCACTGCACGCGTGATATTGATCACCAATTCCCGCCAAATGAAGAGTAGGATAATAATATGGTCCCGCTGTTTTGGGATTCACCCAAAGACCACCTTCTATCGAATTAGCGCCAAAGGAACCCAGCCATGACCCGAATACACCGAATTGCTCGCCCCACTCTAGCCCGTGCTTAAATGCGCGATAAACGCGATTAAAAATAAGCTTCCCAGCACCAGGTGAATCCGTGGGTTCATGGTCGAGCCCTTCAAGCTGGCCATTTATTCTCAAATTTTCTGAATCGGTAAAAAGCTCAAAAGAGGTGGGCGCGTTCGTTACAAAAGAGGGTGTTTTCGTTCCGTACCAGTCGTCGAGAAATGTCGAGGCCAACTCATCTGAACCAAAGTTGTCTGAACCATCCGAGCCAGACACACTATTTC
>CACOYI010000063.1 GCA_902631405.1 K189A clade bacterium
TATTAATATAGATTTGGAAACCGAGTGAATCGATGGGCTAGAGGGGTTAATAAATCCCTCTTCCTGACGGCTAAATTGAAAGGTCAAAAGGAGTTGAAGTGAAAGACTTGCTGAATATGTTAAAGGTTCAAAGCGGTGTAGAGGAATTCGATGCACTAAGAATCTCCCTCGCGTCTGCGGATATGATTCGCTCCTGGTCTTTTGGTGAGGTTAAGAAGCCTGAGACTATAAACTATAGAACGTTTAAGCCTGAGAGAGACGGTCTTTTTTGTGCGCGTATATTCGGCCCTGTCAAAGATTATGAATGTCTCTGTGGAAAGTATAAGAGGTTAAAACATCGTGGGGTTATCTGTGAAAAATGCGGTGTCGAAGTAACCCTAACCAAGGTCAGAAGAGAAAGGATGGGCCATATTGACTTGGCATGTCCAGTGGCGCATATATGGTTCCTAAAATCCTTGCCTTCTCGCATAGGGTTGTTATTGGATATGACCTTGCGAGACATAGAAAGAATCCTTTACTTCGAATCATTTGTTGTGACCGATCCTGGATTAACAACGCTTGAGCTTGGGCAGTTGCTGAATGATGAAGAGTATTTCCAGAATCTGGAGGAGTTCGGGGACGACTTTGAAGCCAAAATGGGTGCGGAGGCAGTCCGAGATCTTCTACTGAATCTTGACATAAAGGCTGAAGTAGAGCTCCTTCGGGAGGAAATTCCGAATACAAACTCCGAGATAAAAATCAAGAAATTTTCCAAACGCTTAAAATTAATGGAAGCTTTTCTAAGCTCGGGTAATAAACCAGAATGGATGATAATGTCGGTCCTCCCAGTGTTGCCGCCCGATCTCAGGCCACTAGTGCCCTTAGAAGGGGGTAGGTTTGCTACGTCCGATCTGAATGATCTTTACAGGAGAGTGATCAATAGAAACAACAGGCTGCGCCGTCTCTTAGATTTATCCGCCCCCGATATAATTGTCCGAAATGAAAAGAGAATGTTGCAGGAATCTGTAGACGCGCTCTTAGATAACGGCCGACGGGGAAGGGCTATTACTGGGTCCAATAAGAGGCCGCTGAAGTCACTAGCCGATATGATCAAAGGCAAGCAAGGCAGGTTCAGGCAGAATCTTTTGGGCAAGAGGGTGGATTATTCGGGAAGGTCGGTAATTGTCTGTGGTCCCACCTTGAAATTGCATCAGTGCGGACTGCCAAAAAAATGGCTCTTGAGCTTTTTAAGCCATTTATATTTGGCAAATTAGAAGAGTTACAACTTGCCAGCACCATAAAGGCGGCCAAAAAGCTTGTGGAGAATGAAACGGCTGAGGTTTGGGATATCCTGGCGGATGTCATTAGGGAGCATCCGGTCTTATTGAATAGGGCGCCTACGTTGCATAGGTTGGGAATCCAAGCTTTTGAGCCTGTGTTAATTGAAGGCAAAGCTATTCAATTGCATCCGCTCGTTTGCGGCGCATACAACGCAGATTTCGATGGTGACCAAATGGCGGTGCATGTTCCTCTGACATTGGAAGCTCAACTCGAGAGTCGCGCTTTGATGATGTCAACAAATAACGTTCTTTCGCCGGCAAGTGGGGAACCGATTATTGTTCCCTCACAAGACGTTGTTCTGGGCATCTATTATATGACGCGAGAAAGATCAAATTCGAAGGGGGCTGGGGGGGTGTTTTCTGATTCCAAGGAGGTGCATCGAGCATACGCCAGCGGTAATTTGGATTTGCACGCAAAAATCACGGTTAGGTTGCCAGAGACCGGGTCAGAAGAGTCCGGCGGGAAAACGGAGTTAGTTGAAACGACGGCTGGTAGAGTGTTGCTCTATCAAATAGTTCCACCAAAACTACCGTTTTCAATTGTGAACAAAGTAATGGATAAGAAGGCGATATCAAGCCTGATAAATGATTGTTACCGCAGATGTGGGTTAAAAGACACAGTGATCTTTGCGGATCAAATGATGTATACGGGTTTTCGGCAGTCCACTGCCTCTGGTGCATCTGTTGGGGTGGACGACTTCGTTATTCCGATGGAAAAGAGCGAAATAATTAGGGATGCGGAGAAAGAAGTCACTGAAATTGAGGCGCAGTACGCTTCAGGACTGGTTACACAAGGGGAGAAATATAACAAGGTCGTAGATATATGGTTGCGTGCCAATGACTTGGTCGCTCGGGCGATGATGGATGGCATATCAAAAGAGATCGTAACTAATGCTCAAGGAGTTGAGGAAGAGCAAGATTCCTTTAACTCGGTTTACATCTACGCTGACTCAGGCGCTAGAGGTTCCCCAGCTCAAATCAGACAATTGGCAGGGATGAGAGGTCTAATGACTAGGCCAGATGGAAGCATCATAGAGAATGCAATAACTGCCAACTTTAGGGAAGGCCTCTCGGTTAACGAGTACTTCATTTCGACGCACGGAGCGAGGAAGGGTCTGGCTGATACCGCATTGAAGACAGCCAACTCGGGCTATCTGACCCGTCGTTTGGTTGACGTGGCTCAAGATGTGGTCATAACAGATGATGATTGTGGTACGAGCTCCGGCCTCTTGATTGCTTCGATCATAGAGGGCGGAGAGGTAGTGCTAGGTTTAGGAGCTAGAGTGCTTGGACGAACGGTCGCACGAGATGTGGTAGATCAAAAAGGTAAGGTCATTATAGCCAGAGGAACGCTAATAGACGAAGAGTGGGTAGAAACGTTAGATGAGATTGGCGTTGATGAAATGTGGGTTCGATCACCTATAATGTGTGAGACGACCCACGGAGTATGCCGAGCTTGTTACGGAAGAGACCTCGCTAGGGGTCACTTTATCAATATAGGAGAAGCGATTGGAGTAATCGCGGCACAGTCTATTGGGGAGCCTGGAACACAACTGACTATGAGAACGTTTCACATCGGTGGGGCTGCCTCGAGAGAGTCGGCAATAGACAATATCCAGGTAAAGCATGGCGGCGAAGTTCGCCTGCACAATTTAAAGACAGTTAAGCGGAAAAGTGGAGAGCTGGTCGCGGTATCCCGCTCTGGTTCGATTGCGGTGGCTGATGGGCAGGGCCGAGAACGAGAGAGATATAAACTACCTTATGGGGCCATTCTGTCTGTCGGTGAAGGTGAGGC
>CACOYI010000064.1 GCA_902631405.1 K189A clade bacterium
AGCTCCCATGTAAGCTTGATCTACCAAATCGACCTGCGCCGCGAATCCGTATGAGAGACCGGTCGTGTGGGTCAAGAGTTGATGCATTGTCATTTGTGCATCCTGATCCTCCAGCTGACCATCGGCGTTTAGAACCTTTACGTCCTTGAGTTCAGGAACGAACTTAGAGACAGGGTCACTTAATTGAAACTTACCCTGTTCATAAAGTTGCATTGCTGCAGCTGCCGTTATCGGCTTTGTCATCGAGTAAATCCTAAATAGATCGTCCTTTTGCATTGGCCGACTGTCGTTAGCGCCTTTAGAGCCATGAGCTTCGTAATGAACGACCTTGCCGTTTCTCATGACGAGATTGACCATGCCCGCAACCTGTTTGTTTTGTATATATCGATCGCCCAGCGCAGTCATTCTCTTCATGCGCTCTGATGACATACCGACTTTCTCGGCCTTGGTCGCTGGCAGAATTTTGGTTGCCGCGTTAATGGATATCGGCGCGGTCAGCAATAATGCTGACATCAAAGCGATTATCGCTCCCGGTACATTAATACTTCTGAGCTTTATAGGTTCTGAATAATTCAACGTAACCCTCCCACTTGCGTTAATTTGTTGATCGAATTCGCTGACTGAACAGTCTTTCAGTCTCGCTCCAGGTCCACTGTATAGCACAAACCCTTGGCTCGGTTATTTGTTTTTTTGCAGCGAGAAAATAAAGATGGTTCTTTATTGGAATTAGTTGTCGGGTTTGATCGGATTATGGACTATTGTCGTATAGCTAAAACCGCACGCTAGGATTCCCTCATGTCAGAAGTCATCAACTTTGCTGAAAAATTTTCTCGGTTCTCATCACTTTGGGAGCCGAAGGTTGTTGCGGAGATGAACGATTACCAATTCAAACTTGTGAAGGTAAAAGGCGAATTTATTCGCCATCAACACGATGACACTGATGAAGTGTTTATAGTTTTGGAAGGCACTCTTTTTATCGATTTTGATCATGAGCGAAAAAGCTTGAGCGCTGGAGAGATGATAGTCGTCCCTAAAGGAGTGAACCATCGACCCTCTAGTGAGGATGAATGTCACATTCTCCTTGTGGAGCCTTCAGGTGTCATTAACACTGGTGACGCGGGTGGAGATCTCACAGCTCCTAACGATGCCTGGATCTGATTTAGGACGCCAACACTCGTTAGTTGTACCAATAAACGGGTATATCTTTATTATCGAGAGGCTCATTCAAGTGCTTGTCAGGATAATTGGGGCCCCTAACTAGTGGCGGTCTTAGTGGTGGCTGCCAATTGCTCATTCCCTCCAGAATCATACTTTTAAGGCGCTTTAACTCCATTGGCGATGTTATCGCGAGATTGTTTTGCTCAGTAGGGTCATCAGCAAGATTGTATAAGAATGGCGTCTCGTCAGGATCGCTCAGTTGTAATTTCCAATCCCCGCTTCGAACGGCACGATAGGTGCCGGTTCGCCAAAAAATGGCTTCGTGAGGGTCTTCCGATCTTTCACCGGTCACAAAGGGCAGAAGATCAACGCCGTCGATCTCTCTGTCAGTTGGTACATTTACGTTTGCTGCTGCGGCGATGGTGCTGAAAATATCTATGTGTGTAACCGGGCGCTGATATTCGGTGCCTGCCTCAATTCGATCGGGCCAGCGCATGAAGAACGGGACGTGTGTACCTCCCTCGAAGAAGGTCATTTTCCAGCCTCGATAGGGCGCATTCAGGTCTGGAAGACCAACGTAATCCGCACCACCATTGTCACTTGAGAAGATGATGAGCGTGTTGTCACTAATTCCAGCGGCCTCGACAGCATCAATCACTTTCCCGATACCGCGATCAAGTGAAAGCATCATGGCGCCGTAAACCCGCTCGGTATGACTCTCAATCATCGATAGTGAGTCATAGTCTGATTTCATGGCATGCAGAGGTGTATGTGGAGCGTTATAAGATAGATACATGAAAAACGGCCTATCCTTGTTCGCTTCAATCGCACGAACTGCCTGATGGCTGAGGTAGTCAGTCATGTACTCATCTGGCTTGAATCGCTGCTCTTTGTTGTACCTGACAGCGAAGGTCAGGTTAGGCCAAAGGAATTGATCGATGCCATCAAATTCTTGAATGGATTTGATCATGGCTGGATCATCGTACTCTGCAAACATGGCTCCCCCAGCCAAGAAACCTAGAAATTCATCGAAGCCCCTATCGTTTGGGGTATAACCCTCGCTTTCTCCCAAGTGCCACTTGCCAAGTAGAATCGAGTGATAGTCTTTTGAAGCCAAAATTTCCGGCAAAAGGATTTCAGTTGTCGGTACGCCCTGATCTTCAAAAGGGGGGAAGTCGGAGAGATTTTCCTCAAGAAAGTAACCTGGATGCAGTTGTTCTCGATGAGAATCAAATGTGGCCATCATACTCATAGCGCTTGCGGGGCCGGGGGTAAATTCGAAACCGTATCGTGTTGGATATCTTCCAGTGAGCAGAGCGGCTCGAGAGGGTGCGCAGGTCGCGTTCCCAGCGTAACCATTGCTGAAGTGAACTCCCTCGGCGGCAATACGATCAATGTTGGGAGTTTGCACTGCTCCATCGCCAAGCCCTCCGCCGTAAAAACTGATGTCGTTCCAACCCAGATCATCAGCGAGAATAATGATGATGTTTGGAAGTTCTTCCGAATTAGAGCCGGTACCAGGTTCAGCTGACGCCCAGTCAACTTGCTGGGTAGGCAGTATTGGCTCAGCGATGGTCGAGATAAACTTTATGGATCCTTTGCTTGCCAGCCAGGTCATAATCGAGACTTGATTAAGAAAACCTACGCCGACCACAACCAATATAAAAATTAGGGTATACAGTCCTCGTTTCACTATGGTGCTCATTTTTTCGCTCCTGAGTTGCCTTAATTCTGCAACCCGCAAGGAGCTTCTAACTATTTTCTTGGAATCCCAATTCAAATGTATGATATCCAGTGGAATACGTAAATCGGGTAAAGTCCATGAATACAAATCGACAGTGGTTATTGTCTAAACGTCCCTTTGGGGAAGTTGGTGTTGATAATTTTGAATATACAGAGGCCCCG
>CACOYI010000065.1 GCA_902631405.1 K189A clade bacterium
ATCTCTTGGTGGAAAGTTTGTTGAAATTGATCTGGGTGATGTCGGGCAGACCGAACAGGGTTATGCCAAAGAGTTGACGGCTGAACAGTTGGAACTCCAAAAAGAAGGACAAAAAAAAGTGATCGCAGAGTCTGATATCGTGATCACGACTGCACAACTTTTTGGTCGCGCTGCACCCGTACTTGTCACGAAAGACATGATCGAAGGTATGAGACCGGGGAGTGTGATAGTTGATATGGCGGTAGAGTCGGGCGGTAATGTGGAAGGCTCTGTTGCAGGGGAAGTAGTGGAGGTAAACGGCGTGAAAATCGTTGGGCAGTCTAATCTGCCTGGGGAGGTCGCTAACAACGCAAGTCAGATGTACTCAAACAACCTCACCAACTTGTTGCAAGAGTTTTGGCACGAGGAGAGCGGGGCGCTTGAATTGGACCCAGAGGATGACATCGTAATGAGCTGTGTGATCACGAGGTCCGGTACGGTAGTCAATGAGGCACTTCAATCGATATATAAGGGGAATTAAATGGAAATGTTTCACGTTTTTCTTGCGCTTACTTTGATGCTTTCCATCTTTTTAGGATTTGAGCTTATTTCCAAGGTCCCGGCGACTCTGCACACGCCCTTGATGTCGGGCGCCAATGCAATTTCGGGTATAACGATTGTAGGAGCGCTCATTGCCGCAGGGGATGGTAGTGATCCGCTAGCAAGATATCTAGGAGCGGCCGCGGTCTCCTTTGCGACGATTAACGTGGTTGGGGGTTATCTAGTAACAAACCGTATGTTGAGTATGTTCAAAAAGAAAGATACGAGTAGTTCGGAGGAAGCAGCATGACTTTAGAATTAATAAATCTGTTCTATGTCGCTTCTGCGGCGCTGTTTATATTTGGATTGAAGCAACTCAGCTCTCCCGCCACGGCGGTAAGGGGGAATATGTTGTCCTCAATTGCGATGTTAATCGCAATTGTCGCAACATTGACGGGTAACAATATTCTGCCCTGGGAATGGATCATCATATCGATAGCAATCGGAGCGGTTATCGGCGGCTTGGCGGCCCAGAAAGTAGCGATGACCAGCATGCCCGAGATGGTGGCTTTGTTTAATGGTTCGGGCGGGATAGCAAGTCTTCTTGTCGCTTGGGCGGCTCTTTACAATGTCGATAACTCGACTTTTACCGATATTACAGTGGTCTTATCCATACTGATCGGTGGTGTTACTTTCACCGGGAGCATCATCGCTTGGGGCAAGCTCTCAGAGGTCATGCCATCAGGTGCATGGGTTTTTGGTCTGCAGCGAGTCGTTAACGGGGCGATCCTATTCGGGATAATCGCCGTGGCGGTCATATTCTGTATGGACCCAGCTGCTGACTCTCAGTATTTGTATATGCTCATCGCTCTAGCTCTTTTATTCGGAGTTATGGTCGTCGCACCGGTGGGCGGAGCCGATATGCCGGTTGTCATTTCATTATTGAATAGCTACTCGGGGCTGGCTGCCTGTGCAGCAGGCTTTGCGATTAATAACAACATATTGATTGTGGCAGGATCGATGGTTGGCGCGGCAGGGATTATCCTTACGAATATTATGTGTAAGGCGATGAATCGTTCGCTCGCTAATGTCCTTTTTTCTGGCTTCGGGGCTGTGAAGCAGGCAACAAAAGTTGAGGGAGAGGTCAAACCGATAACTGCTGATGATGCCTATTTAATTTTGGAGGCCGCGCAATCCGTAACATTCGTTCCTGGTTATGGCATGGCGGTCGCGCAAGCTCAGCATGTCGTGCGTGAGTTGGGTGAGCTGCTAGAGAAAAACGGTGCAGAAGTCTCTTATGCGATCCATCCAGTGGCTGGTCGCATGCCTGGTCATATGAATGTTTTATTAGCAGAGGCTAACGTCCCATATGATCAATTGGTGGAAATGGAGGATATCAATCCTCGCATAGAGGGTATTGATGTGGCAGTGGTCATTGGCGCGAATGATGTGGTAAACCCGGCAGCGAGGAATGACGAAAACAGCCCAATATACGGCATGCCGATTATCAATGTTGACCATGCCAGAACGGTATTTGTTTTGAAGCGTTCTATGGCATCGGGTTTTTCTGGTGTAGATAATCCTCTTTTCTTCGGTGATAACACGAGAATGCTGTTCGGTGATGCAAAGGATTCCATTGCTACCGTGGTTGCCGAGTTCAAGGGTTAGGCGAATGAATGAGCGGTGACCAGAGAGTCCCATCACAGGACATTAGCGCTCAATTCATAAATAGAATGTCGCCAAGGGCCTTTGATGGTCGGGCAGTCTGCGAATCGGATTTAATGAAGCTCTTTGAAGCGGCTAGGTGGGCGCCTTCTTGCTTCAATTCGCAGCCATGGCGTTTCGTTTACGGGCTAAAGAACACTGAAGAGTGGGCGCCGCTTTTTTCTCTTCTAATGGATATAAATCAAAAGTGGGCTTCAAACTGCGGGGCGCTGGTTGCAGTGTTGTCCAAAACGGTATTCGAACAGTCTGGTCAACCAGCACCGACGAATAGTTTTGACACTGGAGCTGCATGGATGAGTTTTGCACTTCAAGCGAGAGAGATAGGCTTGGAGACTCATGCTATGTGGGGTGTAACGCATGATCGGGTCAAGGAGACACTTGATCTGCCCGATGACACAGATTTGCGGGCCATTGTCGCGGTAGGCTACCCGGGTGATCCTGGCAATCTTCCTGAAAACCTTCGGGAGAGAGAAACTCCAAGTATGCGAAAAGAGCTGTCTGAAATCGTATTTAAGGGAAAATACTCAAAAGGAATGTAGCATCTGCTGAGGCTGAACAACCAAAGATTTACCCGGATCGATTCCGCCCAAAGTCCATGAGCCAACCCGAAATCGGATAAGACGCAATACTGGAAAACCAAGCTTTGCCATCATTCGCCGCACTTGTCTGTTTCGTCCTTCTGAAATGGTAATTTCTAACCATGTGGTCGGAATTGTCTTGCGAAATCTGATCGGCGGGTTTCGCTCCCATAAATTGGGAGGAGACCACCCATTTTGGTGAAGACGATATTTGGCTGGGAGCGTCATGCCATCCCT
>CACOYI010000066.1 GCA_902631405.1 K189A clade bacterium
GTGACGAATTACTAACAATCCATCTGTCAGGGCTTCCGTCTTACCATCATCATCAATGTCCAAGTTGAAGTTCGCTCCAGCTGGCGAAGACAGCTGCATCAACGAAAGCACTATCAATATTCGCGACCTGACTTTTTGCACTTGAGGATTGTTACGGATACCCATGTCCTAGAGTTTAATACTCACCGCTTGCTCAGCTGTCGCTTGGCTTGAAGCTGAATTTTTGTCCGCCGACGCTTGCCTCGTACATTAAGCCTCCCTTTGCGACGGTGAAGATAGCTACGCCATCGTTATAGGCGGCGTCTGCAGAGACCCCTGCCGTTATCAGTACCGCGCTGGCCGCCGCGCCAAGCTCAAAATTTCCATCTGTGAAACGCTCTAAATCTCGCTTCTCCTTGAAGAACATGATTTGACTAAAGGCCTGGCCTCCTAGTTGAAAACCGATTGAAACCTGCTTGACCGAGGTTTCACCAATCACTTTGTTATCCTGGAAAACCTGACCTTTTCCGAAAGCGCCGCCTAACCCAATTCCCCCTTTTTTGATGCTCGGAAATACAGCATAGCCCTGGGCCTTATCAAAAAAAATAGAAAGACCTTTCAATTCTTTAAATCGGTTTAATGCGTTTTCAACTTCAACACTTGTACCAGTGTCTTTGTCTTTTTTGTTTTTAAGCGGATTCCAGGCTGCGTTGAGGTTCCCAGCTAAGGCGAGACTCAAGACGATTAAAATCGCGATAGGATTGCGCGGCAATGTGTTAGACTTAGTTTCAAGAAGTTGACTCATAAGGCACCTGACAGGTTTTGGTATGTTTAAAAGATTAACAATATTGCTGGTTTTTTTCAGTCCCTGGGCGTGGTCGGATGTCCCTCATGTCTTCAAGGATGGGGACGTCATACGAGCAGAAGAGATCAATGAGAATTTTTCGGCGCTAGACCAGAGCGTGAGTAGCGCATCACAGGGGAACGAGAATGCCGTCTCTCGAGAGAGTGGCAAGAACGAGGACTATACATACAATCAAAAAGATCTTGCGACAGGTCGAAGAAAGCTCACAATCCTCGGTGAGGTTTACGATATCGTGCAGATGGACACAATATCGTTTAAGGATCATGCGCTATACAGCGTTAAGTTCCCAGATCATGCAGGATACTATAGCGACCTGTATTACGACTTCGATAAGGATGCCCATAGAGAACTGGGTTTTTATGCCTATCAAGATCGCGATGACACTGAGGAAAACTGGCCGCACAAAATCTCCGGCTACCCAGCTAAAGTCATAGCGAATGTCTACAATTATAGTGAGGCGGAAACCTTTTATGAGGATAACCCATCTCAATCTGAGTGGACCGCTGATGGAGACGTCAAGACAGTGTACGCGAGACTTTATGGTGGTGAATACGACTATTATGAGCTAAAAACTGAAAATTACTCGATCAGATGCGAGGACCCTAAATACACAAAAGCTTCAGATGATCCTGATTACCTCACTTTCACCTGGACATTTTCTACCGGCACTAGTGATAGGGATACGGTAACTAGTTTCGATAAGTTTCAGGAGAGTTACGATGAATGTCTAAATAGACTTCCTTACCGCGTAAACAAGTACAACGTCTATACAAGAATTGACACATATGCGTCTATTGAACTCGACGAAGATACCATTGTTAGGTTTACTTCTGAATTTGATGAGAAAGAATACTATGAAGCGCTCGGTGAGGAATGCAGCGAGTATAGTTCAAGCATGGGAACTGGTCGTACGTTGGATGACTGCGGCAAGATAGTAACAGTAACCGATCGAAACTATTCAGACGAGCTTGACGAACAGTCTATCCTTCCTCGGGCGACTGTCCGGGAGGATTACATTAAGCAACTCTTCGAGTTCTATGATCATATAATCATTACCAAGCAGTCCTCATCCGAATAGGGTTAGCTCGCATGACGTTTGGTAGATTGCACAGCGTTTTCCTGGCGATGGTAATGGTGTTCGCCTCTGCTGAGTCCGTTGCCGAGGTAGGAATTTTTGGCTCTGGTGTTTTTGGTCAATCCACATGGGGTGCTGGAAAGGATACCGATGGTGACGGAACACCTGACTCTTCTGACGCGTTTCCCTTGGACTCATCTGAAAACGCGGACTCGGATGCTGATGGTATCGGCGACAACGCCGATGCCTTTCCACAAGACGCAACAGAGACGGGTGATCTGGATGGAGACGGTGTGGGAGATAATGCCGATGCCTTTCCGAACAACGCCTTGGAAACCACAGATACGGATTCTGATGGAGTCGGGAATAATTCGGACAATGATGATGATGGCGACGGAACTCTCGATGCGGATGATGCGTTGCCACTTGATCCAGAAGAGACTCTAGATACTGACCTCGATGGTGTTGGCAATAATGCGGATAATGATGATGATGGCGATGGGGTTTCAGACATTTTTGACAGATTTCCTTTGGACCTTTCCGAGTCCGCGGATGCCGATAATGATGGTGTAGGCGATAATGCTGATGCATTTCCGAATGACCCCACGGAAACCGTCGATACGGATGGTGACGGAATTGGAAATAATGCCGACGAGGATGATGATGGCGACGGCGAGTCGGACTTGGCAGAAGCTTATAGCAATACGGATCCTTTAAATAAATTCTCTTGTTCCAAAGGTTGTTTTAGCTTTGATATCGATCAGAGTGAGACGTTGGCTCCTCTTACCGATGGTCTGTTGGTTATACGGCATCTCTTTGGGTTTTCTGGGTCTGCACTGATTTCAAATGCAATAGATACGTCAGCCTCCCGCCAGTACGCGAATGAGATTAGTACCTACTTAACTCAGGCGGAAGTGGAGTTAGATATCGACGGAAGTGGTGATGTGACTGCTTTAACCGACGGATTATTGCTTATTCGTTACCTGTTTGGCTTCAGTGGTGAATCTCTTGTAGACGGTGCGATTGGAACAAATGCGACGCGAGTCTCATCAACGGATATCGAGGCCTACATTAAAGAGAGAGTTCCCAGTGCTTAGGAGCATTTTA
>CACOYI010000067.1 GCA_902631405.1 K189A clade bacterium
CCTTTTAAGAGGAAAACGATTAGTGTTCAACCGTCGGTCAGTTGAGCGAACTGAATACGGCGGCTTGACCTCTAGGACAGTTTGGTTAAAAACCCCGCTATGCGGGGTTTTTTTTTTATCAGAGGATTAAAAAAGAAGAATTGCAATGCAGTTTATAGATGAAGCCACGATCACTGTTCAGGCTGGAAATGGGGGTAGTGGCTGCCTTAGTTTTCGCCGAGAAAAATACATAGAAAGAGGCGGTCCTGATGGTGGTAATGGCGGGGATGGTGGAGATGTTTACCTAATTGGTGACGAATCCTTAAACACATTAATAGATTTCCAGTATCAACCGCAATATAGAGCGAAAAAAGGAGAAAATGGGGGAGGTCGCAACAAGACTGGTGCTGGGGGAGAGAGCATTTATATCAAGGTGCCTATTGGCACCACAGTGGTCGATGAAGATACTCAAGAGATTCTCTACGATATAGAAAAAGTCGGTGAGAAAGCCTTGGTGGCTCGTGGCGGTAGGAGAGGTGTTGGTAACGCTGCATTTAAATCGAGCACGAATCGGAGTCCGCGCCAAACCACTCCCGGAGAACCCGGTGAGTATCGGTCTCTTCGTCTGCAGTTGAAGTTGATCGCGGATGTGGGGTTACTTGGCCGGCCGAATGCCGGGAAATCCACTCTGATCTCGCGAGTATCGGCGGCAAGACCAAAAATAGCGGATTATCCTTTCACTACGCTCACCCCAAGTCTGGGAATTGTTAAGGTTGCGCTTGACTCAAGCTTTGTTATGGCGGACATCCCTGGATTGATCGAAGGGGCCTCCGAGGGCGTAGGTCTTGGTACGCGGTTTCTACGGCATGTGGCGAGATGTAAGGTGCTCCTTCATCTTGTCGATGTGAATCCAGACGATGCGAGCGACCCAGTCACAAACATATCCATGATTGAGGAGGAACTGGCTCGTTATAGCTCCTATTTAATTCAAAGACCAATCTGGATAATTCTTTCTAAAATCGATCAGCTTCAGGCTGATGGGATAGAAAACTTGTTAGAGAGAATCAAGATAAGTCATCCAGGAAGAGAGATTGAGATGATTTCTTCGCATGCGGGACAAGGCATAGACGTCTTGCTTAATAAATTAATGCCTTTTCTGTCTCGGTTAGGCGATAAGATGAAAGACGAACAATTTGCCGCTGCTCAGAAAGATTTAGAGCGGAAAATAACGAATGATGTCCTTAGTCGCTCGAAAAGTGAGCGCGAGGCGAAGCAACAGAGAGCTACTGATGATTTTGATGTGGAGGTGATTCATGTCAACGATTAAAAAACCGGAAATTAAAAGATCCTCGCTATCGACCGCAAAGCGAATCGTCATTAAAGTTGGCAGTTCTCTCTTAACGGATCTCGAACTTGGCTTGAACCGAGGTCGAATAACTGACTACTCTGCTCAGATTGTTGAACTCCTAGACAACGACCGTGAGATCGTCCTCGTATCTTCTGGGGCTATCGCTGAGGGATGTGTTCGTTTGGGATGGTCAGAAAGACCGGAGGAGATAGCGAAGCTTCAGGCAGCAGCCGCTGTTGGGCAGATGGGGCTCACGCAAGCGTATGAAACGGCTCTGGGCAAAATGGATCGCAAATCGGCCATAGTCATGCTAACCCACGAAGACATAGCCGATCGGCAGAGATATTTGAACGCAAAATCTACTCTCGTCGAGCTGATGTCTCTGGGTGTGATACCAGTCATTAATGAGAACGATTCGGTAGCGACAGAAGAGATAAGGTTTGGAGACAATGACACTTTGGCTGCGATGGTGTCGAGTTTGATAGAGTCTGATTTGCTCGTCCTGTTGACTGATGTCGATGGGTTGTTCGAGTCAGATCCGAAATTGGGAGCAGCAGGTGAGCTGATCGACAGTGCCTTTGCTGCTGACGCTCAGTTAGATAATTTGCCCAGCAAATCGAAAAACGAAATGGGCAGGGGCGGCATGGTTTCTAAAATCAAAGCGGCTCGAATAGCTGCTGCGGGTGGCGCGCACACCATAATTGCCTCTGGAAGAGCTAAAGATTCAATCAGGAATATTCTTTACGGACAGCAAGTCGGGACCCTACTCGCGGCTACAACCGACCCCTTAACCGCAAGAAAAAGATGGATCGCGAATCAGGTTCACTTCAAAGGTGTGTTGGTATTAGATAATGGTGCGGTTCTTAAGTTGCGATCTCAGGGATCTAGCTTGTTATCGGTTGGCGTCAAGAGCGTGGAGGGTAACTTTCTCAGAGGAGACATTGTAAAGTGTGTCGACGACAAGGGAAAATTAGTTGCCCAAGGTGTGATAAATTACTCGAGCGAGGACGCAAGAACTATAAAGGGTGTGGCCAGTGAACGATTCTCTGATGTTTTGGGGTACCTAGGAGAGGAGGAGCTAGTTCATAGAGACAACCTGATCGTCTCCCCAGATTGAAAAGTTGTCCGGCGGCTTAGGAAGCAGCCGAAAGCTCGAGTGCCTTTACTTTTCCATTCAATCTGGACTTGTAACGTGCAGCTTGATTCTTATGTAGAATCCCCTTCGACACCATTTTATCGATCACGGGAATAGCTTGAACCAACGCGCTTTTGGCAGCGTCAGAATCATTGGAAGAAACAGCGGCGATCACCTTTTTTATGTAGGTACGCACCGTGGACCGCTGGCTAGCGTTTATTTCTTTCCGCTTGATGGCTTGACGAGCTCTCTTCCTTGCTTGCGGACTGTTTGCCAAAATTTTTTCCTTTTTAGGTCCTCTTAGAGACGCAGGAATATGCCGCTACGGTGTCCATATGTCAACTAAATAGGATACTGTAGATCAGTATTTCCGATAGCAGTTACGCGGTGGATAAAAAAGAAAAGATGAAAGGAACAATTGCGCGTAGTGGATTAGTGGTCTCTTCCATGACCCTGCTTTCTCGAATTGGTGGTTTTGTCAGAGACATTTTCTTATCCCACCTCTTCGGTGCTTCGCAGCTCGCCGACATGTTTTTCGTAGCACTGCGGATAC
>CACOYI010000068.1 GCA_902631405.1 K189A clade bacterium
TCTATATAGCCTTAAAGCCTCGTTCTTAAATCTTTCTTCGGCATAAACTGATTTACCACTATTGTATCGACTGAAATAGTGAACCTGACCAAGCATTGGGCCTAGCCCCCCCATTTGCCACATCAGCCACTGGATCGTTTCAAGCCGATCCTCTCCCCAGAAGCCGCCATATTTTTCGGCCAAATAGATTAGTATCGCTCCAGATTCGGCTAATGCCGAGCCTCTATCCGAATCAAAAATCACCGGTATCTTGTTGTTTGGACTCATTTTCAAAAAATCGGGCTCGAACTGCTCGTTTTTTTGAAGATCAACCGCTTTTGCCGAATAAGCCACCCCAAATTCTTCCAGAGCAATTGAAACCTTGCGTCCATTAGGCGTCGGCGCTGTATAGAGTTCTATCATGTTGAGGGAACCTCAATAATCGGTTTGTCCAAATCTCTGTCTTTGGTTGGCCTTAAATCGCTGACTTTCATACTCGTCAGGGTAAAGAAGCTTTCTCCTCAGCCACGTTTTCTTCTTCTATGACAATAACATCGGTCTCTTTAATCAGTAATCGATCTACCGAGTAATTCGCCATACGGTAATGGCCGGCAATCTTAGTCGATGTAACAACGAACTCATCTTCATCGGTTTCAATAAATTTAAGAGTAATCGTGTCCTGCGGAAACTCCAGCTCTATGGAAGTTTGGTTGGTAACACTCTCGGATTGAGGCTTGGCAATACCTAGAACTCGTAAATTCTGAAACCGAGCTATATAGTCCGTGACCTTCTCTGGGTCCGTTTTTTTTCCATTCCATGTCCAGAGAAATTCCTCCCCCCTATTAAGCGAGTCTGCCTGGGAGCCCGGGCGTTTAATGCTAATTTTCACAGGGTCTCGATCAACAGCGAGCAAGCGTTTATCTAACCAATCGTCGACTCCAGATGCGATCTCGTAGTTAGACAGTTTTACCGAAAATACATCTTCCTCCCCCAGCAAACGAGCATGCACTTTCCCAAAGCCCGGGGAAGTTCCGGCAAAAAGCGTGGCGAGAACACTTCCTCCCGAATCGATCATGTCTATCCTGCGTTGAAAGTTGCTCTCCCCCACCTCAAATCTTTGATGCGCAGCTGTTGTCCTTGCTACTGGCCAACCTGACTCGAGCGCGAGTAACTTTCCCAAGACGTCGACAATTTTGACTGAGTCGGCAGGAAACTCGTCGTTTACGCTCGCACCATCCGCCCAATTTTCTGAATTCCTCACTAAACGAACAGTGTTCTCACCATCATTTATCTCAATCGTAGTAATTTGGGTTCCATCAAGCTCGATCAGGCTCCCCGGCTGATCAAGCTCGCCATCTAGACCAACCCAAAATACGAGGATCAGCAAAAGCTGAAGACCAATGACCATGGCCATAATTCGGGATATCTTATCCATCGTTTTCATTCCTGGCCTAATTCTTTCAATCTTTCTTGATAAATTTCTTTTCGATGTCGTTCATTTCTTCTAAATACCCACCAAACAAAGAGCAACAAAAGAATGGCTATACCGTAATTAAAGGTTTCTATAAGCGCTTGAGTCGATTCCTGAAGGTTAGGTAATGTTCGATTAAACTGCCCTCTAGAGCTGATCGAGTTGAGATTTTCTTCTTCCAAAGCCCAGTCGACAGCATTCGCTATAAATTGAATATTATTCAAATTAAGCGTCCCATCTGCTGACCCCACCATGCTGAGCGTCTGATCCGCGAGAAAATCATTGGATGCTATGACCAAAATTCGAGCCGACTCTGGTGATCGCTCTATAACAGAGCCAACTACTAAAGGTTCAGCCTGCTCAACTTCATTTTCAGCACTCCCACTTTCTTCCTCCGACTCATCTGTCTGAAGTAAAGGGGAGCTTTTCCCTGAGAAAAAACTGTCGAATCTTCCCTCTAGAAGAACCCCTAGATCTCTGCTTTTAACTTCTCCTTCGGGGACAAACTCACTGAGACCATCTTCTGAAAGTTTGGGCATAACGTCAGTATTCTCCGTTACCCAACTTCCAGCGCTACTTGATAGGAGAGTTGTTGTCTGTCTATTCTCGCGTTCCTCTACATCCACAGGAGATGACCAGCTCAAAGTCAGTTGCGGAATTCCTCTGGTTATGGAGCTTGAATCATTTAGTCCGGCACCCCTGAGGTCGGCGAAGAAGGGATAATCTAGGAGCACCAGATCCTGAAAACTAAAGCCACCCACATTCCTTGTAACAGGAACCGGAAATGCCGAATTTTGTGGATCCATCAAAAGAACAGCTTGACTAGAAATTCCTTGATGCTCCAACCAGTCCTCTAAACCGCTTGTTTGTAGGGTGGCGCTTAGATTATCTGCACTGAGTGTGGCAACAAAAGGAGAGGTCGCTAGGAAAACTGTGCCCCCTTTCATCAGAAACTGGTCGACTGCAAAGACCTGTTTTTCGCTAAAATTCTTCGGTTCGAGAAGGATCATCATGTCTGCTTCAGAGGGCACAACACCCTCTGTCAGATTATTTCTTACCACGGTGTAATCGTTGCTCAAAAATTCCGTTAACTGATTATATTGATTGGCCGGCGCAGTTTGCATTTGCCTTCTCATATACTCAGGCACCTGCTCGGGTGCGACGAGAACTATCGTCTTCAACATTCCCGTAGCAAAACGCTTCATAGATTCCTCAATAGCCCTTCGAAAGGATTCCTTATCAAAAGATTCCGGCAGGGGTACCTGTACCACCGTCTCATCTCTTTGGAGGGTTAGATAAAAATAAAATCGGTTTTCATCAAACAAGCTAGCGGCCATCGGTTGAAATCCAAAATCCTCCGAGATCTTGAGTGCGACTTTTCCTCCATCAGCCTCAGGGTTGATTATCTCCGAGGCCAGCTTCCCGTTGCCTTCTTCTACTAATTCATCCACA
>CACOYI010000069.1 GCA_902631405.1 K189A clade bacterium
ATCAGCAACCAGTGCTTCCGTTCCCGTAAATTTTTCCGCTGAGTCAGTAAGCCCGTCGCCATCATCGTCCGCATCAGCATTATTGCCTATTCCATCCAAGTCCGTGTCTAACGTCTCTGAGGAATCCTTTGGAAAAGCGTCAGACCCGTCATTTGCACCATCTCCATCTGTATCAGAGACCAATGCATCCGTTCCTGCTAGCGCTTCGTCAGAGTCAGAAAGCCCGTCGCCGTCATCATCCGCGTCAGCATTATTGCCGATGCCGTCCAAGTCGGTGTCCAGAGTTTCGGAGGAGTCGTTGGGGAAAGCGTCTTGGTCATCGCTCACTCCGTCGTTGTCTGAATCTGCAACCCCAGCTGCGATCGCAATTAGCCCGACCATCGACGAGTGGGGAAAACAGAAGTATGTAATCGTATTACCCTCGTAATCAGATGGTATCTCCACGGTGAGCTTTTGTCCGCGCTGTATCGACGCCACTCCACCGACCAGACTTCCAGTCCCGGTACTGCTGACAATCAGGTTTGGGTCGGCCGCTCGCCATCCCGATCCGATGTTAAATGGATGATCGGAATTAGAATCTGTGCGGATAAAAACGTATGTGTTACCCCGAACCAACTCAAGTGTTACCGGGTCACCATTTTCGGTATAAGAAAAAAGATAATGAGGCGAGGCAAACGGGTTAGCTGTCAGACGAACAAAAATTTCCGTTGTGTCCGCACTTGCTACCTCGAGGAGGAACGCGCCTAACACAAGCAACAGACAGTTTAGATTTTTCATGCTAGATCCTCACCGGAATTAAACGGAGTCCTATCTTTAGTTTTTTGAAAGCTTGAGAACTCTACCGGGAATGCTGTGTGTGGCAACGAAAATTTCCCCGCCGTCGTTCAAATCCAATCCAGAAATACGGCCCTCGCCAGATAGATCGAAGTACGATTGTGAGGGTCTTTCCGAGTCTAATCGAAGAGCAATAATACGCTCGAACTTCAAAGAAGCTATCAGGAGCGAGTTTCCAAGCGTCGGAAAGGCCGCGCTCGAACCCACATACCTGATTGCCCGAGGGGCAATTGATGGCAAATAGTAGGTCACGGCGTCCTGTAACCCTTCAACTTGATTTTGGCCAATAATCCCACCACCATATTCCTCTCCAAACGTAGCTCTAGGCCAGCCATAGTTCTTTTTTTCGACCAGCACGTTAACCTCATCTCCTCCCTGAGGACCATGCTCTGTAGAGATCAACATTTGAGTAAAGTCGATCCATTCCATACCTTGAGGATTCCGGTGGCCCATCGAAAAGACTAATGGAAGCTCGGGCAGAAAATCGTTTTCGGGGTGAGCTTCGAGGTCGCCGTTTTCAAGGATTATCAAGCGGAGAACCTTGCCATTATGATCGGTGGAAGACTGCGCCTTGGATCTTTCAAGCCTGTCTCCGTGACTCACATACATCGTTCTATCGACGACCTTTAAAGCTCCGCCAAAGTGGTAAAGACTGTCAGATGCTGGCAATTCAAAATGCTTTCGATAGTCACTCATTTCTGCCGTTTCAGTTGCCACGTTCAGTGCAAAAGAATGCACCGATAACGCAGCGCCCTCTTCTGAAGAAATACTCGCAGCGAAATATAACCTTACTGTAGATCCGGGATTAGAGACGATCTCAAAATCAAAAATTCCTCCCTGCCCGTTGTTGTAAAGTGGAATAACCGTATTCATATCAAGTTCGGTGGTCGCCTCGCTTTGAAGGTCATGCACATAGAACAGTCCGTTCACGGACGACGCTATGACCAGCCGGTTTTCGTGAATCTTCAATGACCAAAGGCGATCAGGAGTCGTGAACACCTCATCTATAGAGACATTAGAGGTGTCAAACTCGGTGAAATTTTGATAATCGTGCTCTGCAATATCTAAAGGCAGATAGGGGCCGAGATTTATTTCCTCCTGATCCTTTACGACAACCTCAATTGCAATGTCTGTCGACTGGCGGGCGTCCGAAGCTCGCACTATAAGCTGGTATGCATTATCTCCATCAAAGTCTGCGGGATTTTCAAAATCCGGTGACTCGACGAAGGTTAGCATGCCATCGCTGTCGTCGATTTGGAAAGAGCTGCCATCTGAGCCAAGAACTGAGTAGTTTATAGTGTCGTTGTCAGGGTCGACTGCTGCTACTGAGCCTACTGTGAGGTCATTCTCGCCTACACGGAACACATCTAACGCACCAAACTCGGGTGGCGAATTACCACTACCTAAATCCAGCCCCTCGCTACAACCGGCCAACATGATCACATGAGCAATGACCAAGAGGCTTGATGATGTTCCACTCGTCCCAGTCCCGTGAGATAGTGAGTCTCTAAAGCTTTTTAAAAAAAGCAGGCCCCACAATTTTTTAAGATACAGCATTTTCTATTTCACACGATTTGATGGTGCTTATGTAAAACGCAAATGGGTACTAAATTCGTGTAGAACGAGTCGCCCCGGCGTGAAAACGCTCCTCTCTATTTGATCAACCGTAACTTGATGTAGTAACACTCAGTTATAGTATTAGCTGGAAATCATTGGCGGTTGATTGGGACAGCAATCGAAAGTTTATTCCCATTTTTAAGGGCATCTCTCCCATGATCAGCCAAAACAACGATTGATAAGTCCTAAACCAACCCACCTAACATCTGAAACCCTCTCCAATTCTGGGGTCTATTTGTGTTGTTAACTGCTCGGTACTCTTGCCTTAATATAGTCCTCTATCTCAGCAGAAGTGGTTCTCGTCGCACTTGTACCTATCGCACCACTGATTAGTGAATCACCACTAAACCCAAACAGATAACGTATTAGTAATAACCCATCAGTCAGCGCCGTCACATCACCACTACCATCAATATCCAATTCACTCTCTGCAGCCGTTAAATAGGCACTG
>CACOYI010000070.1 GCA_902631405.1 K189A clade bacterium
GTCAATTCTGATATTTGTTCTTCTCTAGTGAGAGTCGAGGGTTGAAACTCTCGGTCTACCCAATTGGACACATTGGCTGAATAATCTTGATCCTGAACAACGATATCTTCAGTGCTTTCGGATGAGCACCCTAAGGTGCAAAAAAAAATGACAAAAACACAGATTTTAATTCGCATGAGAAGCCTCCCTTAAAACTTTTTCCATTTCCCGTTCAGTAACTATCCCCACGTTAGTACAAGTATAGCCCAAGCTATAGCTGCTAAAGATCCCAACCAGATGCTCGTTGGAAAAACTGCGACCGCTAAAAGATGTATAAATGCGGTGCTGAGTAAAGATATGAATACCCTATCTCCTCTAGTCGTTTTTAACTTAAGAAATCCGCGTCTCTTTTCAGTCGGACGTAATAACTCTAAAATGACCAGTCCTAAAAGCAGAGCTGCAATTGTTGCAAAGAAGATTGCAGTTGGGGTGATCCATGCCATCCAAATCATTTCACTCTCCCGAGTGCAAAACCTTGAATTAGTCTTTTTCTTACGAACCAAACTAATACAAGTCCCGGTAAAATTGTTACGACACCGGCCGCCGCGAGAACCCCCCAGTCGATTCCCGAAGCACTTATAGTTCGGGTCATAGTTACTACAATAGGCTTGGCTTCGACGCCCGTAAGGGTCCTGGCTATTAATAGTTCGACCCAGCTAAACATAAAGCAGAAAAAAATGGTGACACCGATGCCGCCCCAATTAGCCGGAATGAAAATTCTTAAGAAAAAAAAGCCAAAGCTGTGACCATCTATCTTTGCCATTTCATCGAGCTCCTTTGGGATTGACGACATGAAGCCCTCTAGGATCCAGACAGCCATTGGGACAGTGAAAAGGCAGTGTGCTAAGCCTACGGCAAGAGGTGTGTCGAATAAGCCAAATGCAGAATATAGTTGAAAGAAAGGTAGCAAAAATACGGCGGGTGGAGCCATCCTGTTTGTTAGTAACCAGAAGAACAGTTGCCGGTCTCCAAGAAACTGATATCTAGAGAAAGCGTAAGCCGCAGGAAGGGCCAGTGAGATTGAGAGTAAGGTGTTGATCACAACATAGGTCAACGAATTGACGAAACTTCTGCTCCAAACCGGATTCATCCATAGTTCCATGAAGTTCTTAAGGCTTGGATCTTGAGGAAAGATCGAAAACGCTCCGGTAATGTCTGCGTTTTGTTGAACTGATATAGCTAGCAGCCAGTACAAAGGGAGCGCCAAGTAAACGCAGTAAATAGCAAGTATTGTTTGTGCGACCTTGCTGGATCGATCGTTTGTTGAATTAATCACTCTCACTCATCACCATGGTGTAAAAAAACCAGCAGAATAAAAGTATGAATAAGAAATAGATCACTGAAAAAGCAGCGGCCGGGCCCAAGTCAAACTGGCCAACAGCCATGGTTGCGAGGTGTTGACTTAAGAATGTCGTTGAGCTCCCTGGGCCGCCACCCGTTAGTACCAATGGCTCCGTATAGATCATGAAGCTGTCCATTAACCTTAATAAGGTTGCGATGATCAGGACAGATTTCAATTTGGGAAGCTCTACCCATCTAAATGTCTGCCATTGAGAAGCCCCATCTAACTGAGCGGCTTGATAGTACGGATCTGGGATTGAGCGCAGCCCGGAGTAACTCAGTAGTGCCACCAAAGACGTCCAATGCCAGACATCCATGGCAAGCAGAGTGAACCATGCTTGGCTTGCGCTTGCCGTGTAATTGAAGCTCCACCCGAGATAATTCAATGAAACCCCCATTAGTCCAATATCAGGCCTCGCAAAGAGTTGCCAAATTGTTCCCACCACGTTCGAGGGAATGAGCAGAGGAACTGCAAGAAAGAGGAGGATCGCTGTCGCTTTTTTGCCTTGCCTAGGCATGCCTTTCGCGATCATGATTCCCAGAGGTATTTCAATCACCAATACGCTACCGGTAAAAAGTAACTGTCTTCCAAATGCTTCTATGAAACGCGGATCGTTAAGCGTTTGAGAGTACCACTGAAAACCAACAAAGAATCTGTTGTTAAAATCCAGTATGTCCTGAAACGAGTAGTTCACAACAGTCATGAGCGGGATGATTCCACTGAAGGCGACGATCAACAGCACCGGTAGGACACCGAGCCAAGCTCGATTATCTTTGACTCGGTTATCCATCTTCGTTGATCAAAGTATCATTGGAATCAAAGAAGAGGTGGCTAGTCAGCCTGACGCTAACGGTCTTTCCAACCAATCTCTGATAGGCCCCTCTAACTCGCATTTGACCGAAATCTGAGTGGATATATGTCGTTCCATATGGTTGGTGATCCCGAGTTCGATCGGCTTCAAAACCGACTACTTTTCCTGATAGACCTCCTTCACCGACCTCTGCCAACTCAGCCCATTCTGCTCTGAAACCAACCTTGCTAGCCTTTTTGCGTGAGTCGTGCTTCGAGAAGAACGCTTCAACTGGTAGGAAATTCATACCCGGGTTTCCAATGAAATCTCCGACAAAAGTGGTCAATGGTCTCTCGTAAATTGTCTTGGGTTCATCCAGCTGGACTAGAGTACCCGCGTCGATAATCCCTACTCTGTCGGCGAAGGACAGCGCCTCAGTCTGATCGTGTGTTACAAAAACCATCGTAACGCGGTCCTCCCTTTGTAACGTTTTGATCTTTTTTCTTAGTTGCCATTTTAATTTCGGTGACAGCGCCGTAAGTGGCTCATCTAAAAAAACGGCTTTCAGATTGGGCCTGACAAAAGCTCGCGCTATTGAAACTATTTGTCGC
>CACOYI010000071.1 GCA_902631405.1 K189A clade bacterium
TTGAACAATCCCTGAGACCGAAACGTTCCAACGGTTCAAATGAGTTTTCTTGCTTTTTTCCGAGGGATTTGAAGAAGCCAGTCCAGACTTTGTCGTTTTTGCTCTCCGAGATATTTAGTTGACCTGCGTAGATGACTCTTTTGGGAATTTTTTTTGATAGAAAGCTCGTTACTCGGCTAAGCTCAGAGATCATTATGCGTGCAGAGTCATAGGTTACTGAGTTCCAAGGATTCACATCAAGAAGATGGATATCGTCCAGTGATCCGTTTCCAAATGTAGCGACAATTCCGCCGTCGGTGAGTGCCATAGTTGACCTCAGTCGATAGGCTCCACCAACCTTTGCGTAGATCACACTGTTTTCGTCCGCCGTGTTCGCCGCATGGATCAGTATTCCGTCAATATTCTCAGGTAACGCTACCGAGTTTTGTATAAAAGCGAAATCAGGATCAAGTTTGTCCGCTAGGTGGTACCAAGCATCGACGTTTTTCTCAATATTCCAGGAAACGACTCTCATATTAATTTAATCGGCGCCAACACGATTTTGTTTACCACTATATTACTTAATGAGCGATCGTGCTGCCCAACTTTAGTTGTTGTATTATTAGGAACTTTCATTAGAGAGATAGAAGCATGTTGACGTTACACTTTGCTCCGAATTCAAGGGCTGGCAGGATCGTTTGGTTACTAGAAGAGTTGGAGCTTGAGTACGACATCAATAAAATGGCGTTCAACCCCAAAGACCTAAAATCGGACGAACATAGGGCGCGGCACCCGCTCGGCAGAGTTCCAGTCTTGGACGACGGAGACGTTAGGATCTATGAGTCTGGGGCAATTGTTGAATATGTAATCGAGAGACATAAAAATGGAGGCTTGAAACCCGAGGTCTCCGATCCTCTCTATCCCGAGTATTTACAGTGGTTCCACTACTGTGAAGGAATGGTTATGCCACCGGTTAATACGATCGTTGTGCAGACCCTACTGTTACCGCCGGATAGGAGAGACGAAACAGTACTGGGCCAAGCACAAAGGCTTTTGGCGAAAGCTCTTGAGCCTGTGGATGAATCACTGGCTGGCAGGGACTATCTAATCGGTGCGTTTTCCGCAGCAGATGTAATGTTGGGTCACGCTTGTTTTATGTCGAATCGTTTGGGATGTGTTTCGGATGAAATGGTTAATCTCAAAGGTTATGTCGAAAGAATCGCTGAAAGACCGGCGTTTAAAACAGCTATAGAGATGGCCTAGTCATCCCGCGTAAGAACAAACGCGTTCAAATAAGTGAAATCCCCTTTTATGGGGACCATATCAAGGTGAATCGCGCCGCCCTGGTCTGCTGCAACATTCTGGAATTCGAGCAGATCTTTCTCGTTGCCACCTGATACGGTATCTGCCAACCCTGAGGTTTGTATGTCTTTGAAAATCGTTTCATTACCTTGGGGAATGTAGAAACGGGTCATTCTCTCTTCAGAGTCGGCTCTAGAGGAAAAAATTTTTAGAGAGTATTTCGCATCTGGTCGCAAACCATTGATTGTGATGGCGCCTGGTAACTTGTAACCAAATAGATAATCGACGGTCGCTGAGGACACAGCGAGCTCTCCCAAATTATCGGCGCTAGGAGACATCAATCCTCCATTTAATTTGCCGTTGATACTCATGTCTGAGCGAGTGATTAATCTAACTGACGTACTTTCACCATCTTGATTGACTAGGTTGGAAAGGTGCTCACCGGGATAGATGGTTTCCTCGCCATTAATGTTGTGCCAATTATTCCAATACGTACCATCCTCCTGTAGCTCAGTTTGCTCGCCATCCTCCGCATTGCTTGGACCAAAATCCATGAAAATGCTATCGCCAGATTTAAAAGTGGACTCCTCTAGTGTTGGCGGGGAGGTATTAATTTCAGTGAGTGTATCAGCAAGTATCTCGTTCCAGATAGCGTAGCCCTTATCTGAAAGGTGTAGCCCGTCCGACCAGAATAAATCGGAGGAAGGAGGCTCGCCAGTTTCAAGGAACCCTGGAGCCGTTTTCATGAAAAACAAGTTTGATTTTTCGCTAGCTAGGTTCTCGATCTCGAGATTGACGGCATTAGATTTGTCCCAGATATGCCACCTTGCTGGGGTAGGTGTGATCGCAATGTAAATGATTGGGAGTTCGGGATTTACCGATTCAAGGCGCTGAATCAGGCACTTAACACCGTTGACGGTCTGCTCTACTGTTCTCTCCCGTGCAATGTCATTTGTTCCAGCAAAAACAAGAACCACAGATGGATCGTGGTCTGTAATGAGAGATTGGAAGTGTTGCGCTGAGTCCCATATTAATGAACCCCCAAAACCTCTCTGAATAATGTCCCACTCAGAAAAATTGGGAAATAGAGACCGCCAATAACGAATACTAGAACTGCCAACAGCGACCATTCTGGCGGGCCCTCGGCGTTGTATTTGATCTAGAGTTTTCCATTTGGCAATGACCGAATCATAATTCCCGCTGGAGAGTGTCTCTACGTCGGAACAGACTTCTTCAGAGGATTCACCGTTTGACCCCGCATTTACCACTGCTGTATCACTATTTCCTGAGCCACTTGATGAACCTCCACCACAACCGGTTACGTTTAGTGAGGCCAACAAAGCCAATAAAATAATGCGCATCCTCTCCATCCACGTCAGAATCTGGGAAGATATTAACTTTGATCAAGCGATAAATCATATTGGTATTTTCTAGTTGGTTGGATAAGGCTTTAGGGTATGT
>CACOYI010000072.1 GCA_902631405.1 K189A clade bacterium
ACTATTTCTTTGGCAATTGCAGCATTACAAAAGGCGAGTTTTCAGATCATCTGAGAATTATCGATTTCAACAACACCGATCATCTTGGTATATTTGAGTGAGTAATTTACACAGACTGGGGGGAATAAACATGCGGGATTTTTGTATTGTAGAGAAAGCCGATCATATTATGACGGTAAAAATCAACAGACCGGACCGACTGAATGCACTTCACCCCCCTGGTAACGCCGAGCTGGGCGAGGTTTTCGATGAATTCGCCTCTGACGACGACCTGTGGGTCGCGATAATAACAGGAGAGGGACGAGGTTTTAGTGCAGGTAATGACCTTCGATATCAGGCAGAGGGCGGAGAGAGAGTCCCCATGCCGAAAGGCTTCGGCGGGCTGACATCTAGATTTGACCTACACAAGCCTGTTATCGCGGCCGTAAATGGAGTCGCGATGGGTGGTGGCTTTGAGATCGCCCTGGCGTGTGACCTCATTATCGCGTCAGATCAGGCGAAATTTGCTTTACCTGAGCCAAAGGTAGGCCTCGCTGCATTGGCTGGCGGGCTGAACCGACTGCCTCGTCAGATTGGACCGAAGAGAGCTCTTGGCATGATATTAACGGGAAGACACGTATCACCAGAGGAAGGAGTTGAACTCGGATTTGTGAATGAAGTCGTTCCTGCGGACCAACTTATGGAAGCCGCCATGCGCTGGGCGAAACTGATTTTAGAATGCGCTCCATTATCCATTAGAGCCAGCAAAGACGTTGTGTATAAGAGCCTTGATAGCGCCTCTTTACAAGATGCAATGGAAGCCAGTTACGATTCGGTTAAGGCGATGGTTGGTAGCTCCGACTTCATAGAGGGCCCTAAAGCCTTCGCTGAAAAGAGAGCACCTAATTGGCAAGGCAAGTAGCGAACTTGAGCAGAAACCTTAAGTTAACTCACAAGGATCTCATTGAAGAGGCCCTCAGCCAAATAGAAACGCTTTGTAGTGAGGATGCATTTGGGCTTGAGGAAAATGAGGAGTTTCTTTTTGTTGACTTGAGAGATCCGCGAGAACTTGAGAGAGAGGGTAAGATCCCTGGCGCGTTTCACGCGCCCAGAGGCATGCTGGAGTTCTGGGTCGACTCTTCCTCGCCCTATTACAAAGAGGAGTTTGGTACAGATCAAAAAGTGGTGTTTTACTGTCAGAGCGGGTGGAGGTCTGCCCTGTCAACAAAGACTGTTCAGGACATGGGGCTGGAAAATGTCTGCCACCTCGGTGAAGGTTTTAGAGGCTGGAAAGAAAAAGGTGGTCCAACTGAAACAATTCAACAGCGATCGAAATCCACCTAACCATCATTTATTAAGCGAACACTAAACAAATGCCGTTATTAGTTTATCTCCTAGCATTCGGAGGCGGCTTTTGCATTATGTCGTTGGAGCTGATCGGGGGGAGAATTTTGGCGCCCTACTTTGGCAGTGGGATTTACGTGTGGGGAAGCATCATCACGATATTCATGGTCTCACTCTCGATCGGTTATCTAAGCGGAGGTCGATTGTCAGTAAAAGATCCCACTTTCGCGAAATTTGGCATAATTTTTATAGTAGGCGGATCGCTCCTGATACCTATAACGCTTCTTGCAAACCCCGTGATGGATTTCATTTTCCTAAGAGTGGAGGATCCACGATATGGCTCCCTAATTGCATCAACTTTTTTGTTTGCCATACCCACAATCATCCTCGGGATGATCTCGCCCTACTCGGTTAGATTACTGGTTGAGAAGGTAGAGCAATCCGGTTCTGTGGCTGGAACACTCTATTTTTTTTCCACACTCGGAAGTGCCCTCGGGACGCTTTTAACTTCCTTTTATTTCGTCCTCTGGTTCGAGGTCAACAGTATCATCCTCGTTCTTTCTTCATCGCTTATTTTCTTGGGAATGTTCTCGCTTTACTTAAATGCGCATTCTAAATCACGCTTTACAGGTGAAAATGAATAGAACACGAGCAACTTTATCGTTGCTACCTCCGCTTCTAGTAGTTTCGATGTTCTCACTGGCCAAAGAGCGAATCGGTATTCTTCACGAGGAGAGATCTCTTTATACGAGAATTTTAGTTCACAAGGTGAACAACCTCTTGTGCATGAAGTTCACTCTGGTGAGATCCGATAGCAATCAAAGCTGTAAAGACCTCAGTGCACCCAAGCGTCTCGTCTTTGCTTATGCGAGGATGACGATGACGGCGCTCTTATTTAATAGACACCCTCAAAAAATTCTAATCGTCGGTTTGGGCGGAGGAACACTACCCGAGGCATTCTTCGAGCTACTCGATGACGTAAAGATCGATACAGTGGAGATTGACCCGGCCGTAATCAAAGTAGCTAAAGAGTATTTTCTGTTCGAAGACAACGAACGCAAACGAGTGATCGCACAAGATGCCAGAGTATTCATCAAACGAGCGATTCTCCGATCCACCGAATATGACTTAGTCATCCTGGATGCTTTCAATGGCGACTATATCCCCGAACATCTGATGACCAAGGAGTTTTTGCTGGAGGTACAAAAGGTGCTTAGTCGAGATGGCGTTCTAATAGCAAATACGTTTGGAACAAGCAAACTATATGACTA
>CACOYI010000073.1 GCA_902631405.1 K189A clade bacterium
GGCACTTGAAGCGCTGCGAGATGAGATTATTCAAAAAGCTGATTCAGTAAAAGGGTATTCAAAGACGGGTCGAACACACCTTATGGATGCCATGCCGATCAGGATGGATCAGAGTCTTTTGAGCTGGGCGGACCAAATTGATGCGGGAATCAGTGGCGTTGATAGAGCACTTACCTATGTCTGCACGCTGGGACTCGGGGGCACAGCAGTCGGCACCGGCATCAACACACACCCCGAGTTTGGTCAAACTTTTGCCAAATTGCTGTCAGCTGAAACAGGGATTAAGTTTTCATCTGCCGACAACTATTTCCCCTATATAGGCTCTCAAGATGCTGCTGTAGGACTTTCTGGCCAGCTAAAAATGCTCGCGGTCTCCATAATCAAAATATCAAACGACCTGAGGTGGATGAACTCTGGCCCATTGGCGGGACTGGGTGAAATAACACTAGAGGCCCTACAGCCGGGATCATCGATAATGCCGGGAAAGGTCAATCCGGTTATTCCCGAGGCCGCTGCAATGGTCGGCGCTCAAGTCATTGGCAATGACGCAACTATTACCTTCGCCGGCCAATCAGGGAATTTTGAGTTAAATGTTATGCTGCCAGTTATCGCTTCTAACTTATTGACTAGTATAAAAATATTGAGCAACGTATCACTACTAATGGCAGAAAAAGCCATAAAGACTTTTGTTGTCAACGAGGAAAAGCTTACAGAGGCTCTGCATCGTAACCCAATACTGGTGACAGCACTCAACCCTATTATTGGCTATGCCAAAGCGGCAGAAATAGCGAAGAAGGCCTACGCTGAAAATCGACCAATAATAGATATTGCCGAGGAAAACACTGATATTCCGAGAGCGGAATTGGAAAAACTCCTCGACCCAATGAAACTAACAGAGGGTGGTCTGTAGTTGACACTGAACGAGGAGCATCCCTCAAACAACTTTATTAATCGAGCAATGGTGGCAGCTCAAAGTAGAATGGGTCTCCTGAAGAAGAAAAATAATGGCGCCACAGATAAGAAACGTCTTCGTCAATAAGACACAGTTAATCACCCCACACATGAAACGGGTCACGTTGAAAGGACCGGATTTAAGCGACTTCCCAAGCGGATATGAGGGAGGATATGTGCGAGCAATGTTTCCGAAAGACACTGGAAACGATAATGAGCAAGGGGCAATAAAGGATCGATTTTTAATGCGTTCGTACACTGTACGAAACTTTAGAAACGCGGCCCAGGAACTCGACCTTGATTTCGTCTTACATGGAGATAGCGGACCGGCTTCAAAGTGGGCTGAAACCGCGAAAGAGGGGGACCACTTGAGCATTGCTGGCCCAGGCCCAGTGAAGAGACCTCCACCTCAGTCAGATTGGGTTCTTTTCGCAGGGGACATGACTTCCTTACCGGCGATAGCCGTAAATCTTGAGAACCTTTCAAGAGAAACCGAAGGAAAAGCAATCATACTTATTGAAAGTGACGAGGACCGAGTCGATCTCAGGGAGCCGCCTAAAGTTGAAGTCCAATGGATAACTGATTCCGACGCAAAGAGAGGAACGGAGACCTTAATATCCGAATTCGAGAAAACCAACTTAATGGGGTCTGAACCATTTGTCTGGGCCGCTGGAGAATTTGAATTAATGAGGTCTGCGAGAAAATACGTCAAACGTCTCGATACGTTATCAAAAGACTCAAGCTACGTGAGCAGCTATTGGAAGTCTGGAGAAACCGACGAGGGCATGAAAAAAGCTAAAGCCGCGCTTCTGGCCACAGACGGCTGACCTGTGAAGATGCGGCATAATTTGAGCATCTTTAGCTGCATCCCAGACCAAGAGTGTGCAAGCTTGCTTTATTGTTTGCACGGAAACACAAAGCCGATTAATTTCAACACAATTTTATATTGATTTCCGGGATTAAATGAACGAGGAACAAAAGTATCTGTTCGATGTCTTTGGTTATATTGTCGTGCCAAATGTGCTGACAACAAGTGAAATCGAAAGGCTTAGAAATACAATTGCAGGGCCAACTGAACAGTTCCCCCCAGTGCCACAAGACGAAGGTCCGCTGCATTGGGATCCAATATGGCGGGCACTATTGGATAACCCTGTTATAGATCCACTCTTGGAATCTCTGATCGGTAATCCTGATCTACGCCATCGTAGAGATAGACAAAATCGACCAGCCAAACCAACCTATCGTTTAGACCACATTAACGTTCATACGCATGTCGCCAAAGGGTTCGTGGGCGGAATACTCCATGGTGGCTGGAATGGAGTATCAGGCTTTTATCGATACGATAATGGTACTTTATTCAATGGCCTTACCACTGTGAGCTTCGAACTATATGACACAATTGGGAACAATGGAGGATTTGCCTGCATCCCTGGATCGCATAAAGCAAATATTCCAGCACCCCGTAAATGGTTAGACCTTAGTAAGGGGGTTCATCCTTCTATCACTAGAGTTTCTGCTAAGGCGGGTGACGCCATCATTTTCACAGAAGCCTTGATTCACGGAACG
>CACOYI010000074.1 GCA_902631405.1 K189A clade bacterium
ATAGGGGTTGGATTCACTATCCATAGGCTCCTAGATGTACGGAATAGATTCGGTAAATCATCAGGTTCGGCCGAATCTTATCTATGTTGAAGGCGGTGGATCCGCATTTAGAATAGCCCCGGAACAAGGTAAGGCACTAAATCTTCGTGAAGGGCAGATCATTAACGGCACGATAGCCTTAAGACCGGAAGGAAACACGATTAAAATCAGCGGTCAGTATCTGCCTCTGCCTGCCGGGCTTGGCGCGCCAGGTAGCAGGGTCGAGCTTCAAGTGTCTATCCTTGCAGGGGCATACGTTTTAAGAAAAATGGGTTTGGGCAGCAAGGTTGACGGCCAAGTTGGGTCGAGTAAAGGCCCTTTAGTAGATTTTCATAACTCTCGTTTTGAGAGGCTTCTTAGGTTAGATCAACTTAACGGCATTACGAGGTTTCCACTAAATTCTCTCCTATCCCTTCTTTTCGGAGATGTTGAACTAGAGGAAATTCGGGAAAAACTTGTTGTAAACCTTACAACAACTAAAGACATCACGGCGCGAAGTGTGCGAAAAATGTTACTAGAGTCGGGGCTTTATTTGGAGAGTGACCTTAGACGGGGCAAACCCGCTGGGCCACTGAATTTAAAGTCTTTTCTTATGCAAATTAGAAACGCTTTTTCAAGGCTGGGGAAGGATTCGACGATCGTAACAAAAGCTATAGATGATCTGGAGGCACTTCAATTGGAGACTTTATCTAGTCAGTTGCACAGACAAAACTCGATTTCATGGGCATTACCTTTTTTGGACACGTCGCCAGTCTGGCTGCAGTTGCATGAGAAAAAAAATAAAGATAGCGGATCTGACGGAAGCGGTGATAGTGGTTGGAATCTAGATATTCAGTTAGACCTAGGTTCTAGTGTTTTTTCAATGAGTCTTGTCATGGATAAAAACCGCCTTTCTCTGGCTTGTTGGGTGCCAGACCAGGGTTTGTATCAGAAAATTCATGACAACGAGCATGTGTTAAAGAGTAAATTGTTTGATCACGGGCTAGAACTACTGAGTTTTCAGCTTCACGATTTCGCAAAGATCCGATCTCCAGTCGGGGATACAGGGTCTCAGTCTCGTATAAAGTTAGATGTCTAGACTTACTCGTTTTTTTAGATCTGTTTCTAATTCAGGCCGCGAAAAGAAAGCGGTCGCTCTCCTTTATAGTGATCTAAAAACGCCTGTTTTGACGGCAAAAGGAGAGAATCAGGTGGCCTGGGAAATTATCGAGTCCGCGCAAAAGAGTGGTGTGCTTGTGGCTGAGGATCCCGTCCTCGCGGAAACCCTTTCATATCTAGAGCTTAATCAAGAGATTCCAGAAGAAGTATTTCAGTCAGTAGCGGTCATTTTATCCTGGGTTTATTGGGTTAAAGGAAAGCAGCCTGACTGAAATATTATTTCTTAATCTTCCCAAGCTTGTTGTATACGTTGCCATAGTTTCCGGAGGTCTGAGAGGTGAGTGTGCCAATCAGCGCCTGTACTTCATCTATTTGTTTCCTAAGCAGAATGTCATTACGTATGTGTTTTTCACGACACGTCTCAATGAGAGATCTAATCTCTCCTGAAGAGCTATCATCTTTATCGAGACCCGGAGAGTTTTTCCAAGAACTTTCTATCTCAGAAAGTAACTCGACTTTTTGGCTCTGCAGGCTCTCCAGTAAAGGTAGGTTCTTCTGTGCAAGAGCTTCAAACTCTTTATCCAAAACGATCGAAAGCCGCTCACCCAGTTCGGTGAGCAGCTCATATGTCGCTGTAAAACTCGTCAAGCTAGAAGTTTCTTTAGAGAAGCTTTTCTAGTTCGGCAAAGTTTTCGGCAATCTTTTTAGCATCGAGAGGGAACCTGCCCTCTTCTATCGCAGAGCGCATTTCCTGTACTTTAGCCTGACGCATCATTGCTTCAGACTCCGCTGCTTTAATGTCCTCGCTTAGTTCTACATTAACATCTGGCATCGCCTCTTTGTTAGGCTCTGCTTTGACTGATTGCGCCTTAGTAGAATTATGACCCTTGCTTGCAACACTACTGCTCGATACTGAGTTTATGCTGTCCATATCAACCTCGCGTAACCAAATATTGGTTATTTGACTCCTTTTTTCTCGTTCTTCTTACAAAAGTCCCTAAAGGGATTACTACATCTCTTATAGTCGGGTTAAGTTTCATATTCTTTAGCATTTTTTGCATTTTTTTTATTTTAAAGCAATTGCGCTACTTATGCCTGATATCTTTGCGCGAATCTCTCTTTTGCCATCCTCGCCTAAAAGTCTTATTTGTTCGTCCAAATAACCATCCTCCAAAGCGATTGTTTTAGACGACACCGTGAAACCGCCTCCGGCCGACACGAGGTTCACTTGATCCCCTCTGCGAACTAGTCTGGCTTTTCGAAGATCCTGCGACCTTATCGGGTTACCTGCCAAAATAGTCCTGTTGGCAGCCATAAACTCAA
>CACOYI010000075.1 GCA_902631405.1 K189A clade bacterium
ATGGTTGCAAGCTGCTGAAGCTATTATGACGACGGACACGGTGCCGAAGTTGGTCGAGAAACGGTTTTCACTCGGAAACAATACGATCGTTATCGGCGGTATGGCCAAGGGGTCGGGGATGATTCGTCCTGACATGGCGACTATGTTGTCCTTCATTACATGCAATGTAAGCATTAATGAGTCTTTGTTGCCGTCGCTTGTGAAGCACGTTGCAGATGCGAGTTTTAATCGAATTACGGTTGATGGTGACACATCCACTAATGATGCTTTTGTGCTTGCCTGCACGGGCAATAGTGACTCTCCAGTGATCGAAAATGAGGCTCAATACGAATGTGCGATCGTTCGAGATGCTCTGGTAGAGGTTGCACAAGAACTTGCTCAAGCCATTGTCAGAGATGGGGAGGGAGCCACTAAGTTTGTTGCGGTAAAAATTAGTGGTGGCACAACCGAGCGTGAGTGTCTGGAAGTGGCCTATTCAATAGCTGAATCCCCGCTGGTTAAGACAGCTATTTTCGCCGAGGATGCCAATTGGGGTCGATTTTGTATGGCGATAGGGAAAGCCGGAGTACGTCATTTAGATACAGATAAAATCACCCTTTGGCTTGACGATTTGGTGGTGGCGGAAAGGGGCCGTATCAGTACTGAGTACTCGGAAGAAAAAGGTGCCGCTGTCCTGGCTCAAGAAGAATTTTCGGTTAGGGTCGATTTAGGTCGAGGCGAGGCTAACGCGACTATATGGACCACTGATCTTTCCCATGAATATATTCGCATCAATGCAGAATACAGGTCCTAAGATGCCTCGTTCGGGTCTCTATCACCGTCGTTAATCGTTCCTCCCGGTATAACCATCTCTTCGCTAGCCCATGCGCCCAAGTCGATGAGACTGCATCTCTTCGAGCAAAAGGGCAGAAATTTTTCTTTTGTTAGGTCCCATTTAACACCTTGCTTGCAGGTGGGACAGCTAACCATACGCTCTACTTCACCTTTCATAACTACTTGACCCAATCAAAGAGTATCAGAAGACAAAATATAGATTATGACTCCAAAACTAATAAAAGGTCCGAAAGGTACAGATCTTATCGGACTCTTTTCGATAAAGCCTTTCAGCAAGGCCCAGATCAAACCCGTTATGGAAGCATATAACAGAGTGCTTGGAATAGATTGGAACCCAAACCAGGCCCCGGTGGCAGCCAGAAGTTTGAAATCGCCATATCCAAAAGCTTCTTTGCCTCTTAGAAATTTATAGATCCAATAGAGCAGCCAAAGAGTGACGTATCCTAAAGTGGCTCCAAGAACGGCGGCACTCAAAGGCACAAGTTCGAAATACAAGTTGACGATTAGTCCTATCCATAGGAGTGGAAGCGTAATCTGATCTGGTAGAAGTCCGTGTTCGATATCGATCGTGGACAATAGTAGAAGGCCAACCATAAAACAGAAAAGGCTGATTCGAACCAGGTTATCGTTGGAAGCTAGAATGCAAATTAAGAAACAAGCACAGGCAGCAAGCTCGATAAAAAGGTATCTGCCCGAAATTTTTTTATTACAAAAAAAACAGTTTCCTCTCAATAAAAGGTAGCTCAAGATGGGGACGAGATCTCGATTACGTAAACCTCGATTGCATTGAGGGCATTGTGATCTCCCACCTAGTAAGTATGGATGGTCTGTTTGGCCGAGATTTATTTTTCGTGGAATCCGATAAGAGGCCATCCCGACAAAGCTTCCTATCGAGAGGGAAAGACCTAATAGAATGGTAAAAATAAAAATCGACTCTAAAGTGAACATGCTAAGCATCTTATATCAGTTAAGTCACGACTCTCTCTACTCAGGATACAACTCAAGGAGACAAAGTTAATGAAGCTTTTTGTGATATTTTTCTTCGCTGGATTGTTGAATTTGAGTGAAGGGGTTGAGGACGTGATGGCATCAGACAATGAATGGGAGCGATTTAAGGAGTGCCCAACAACACCTAATTGTGTATCAAGTGAAACCCTCTCGAAAGCAAGATTTATTAGGAGATTTAAAACCGGTGAACGACCAGAAGAATCTTGGGAGTTATTGGCCAATATGTTAGAGAAGACATCAAACTGTCGGGTGATTTCCCAAGACAGTAGTTACATTCATGCAGAGTTCAGGACGAGGCTGCTCCGTTTTGTGGACGATGTTGAATTTAGGCTGGAATCCGAAACAAGCGAGATAGCTGTTCGGTCTGCGTCCAGGGTAGGTTACTCTGACATGGGCACCAATAGGCGTAGGCTGGAACGGTTGAGACGGGAGTTAGAAAGGCTTCGGGAGCGAGAATAGAGCTGGAGGGGGGAGGAGAGCTTCGTAGCCTCACTCCCGAAGCATTTGGATAGAATGCTTCCTACTACGTGAAAAGTTTACGTAAATTAAAAAATACTTCGTT
>CACOYI010000076.1 GCA_902631405.1 K189A clade bacterium
GAAGCTTTTCGCAGCAAGATACTTGATATAGCAGGCTCCACGGGTGGAGCTCAAATGCTGCTCAAGAAAGATCCTTTGTTTGGCAGGGCGGTTTTAGCTCCGAAATTGATGGCGTTGGCGGAGTTTTCTGTTGGCCGCGGGTTTTTACTGAGTCAGGTCGCGGCAAGCGTGAGATCTAAGGGTTCTCCCTCTATCGGTCTTCATGCCGATCATAATTGGCTACCTGCCCCGTTTCCTGCTCATAATATGCTGCTCACAGCCTGCTGGGCTTGTGATTCTTACACACAAGAAAACGGGGCCACCCTGATAATACCTGACACAGCTGAGCTCAAACGACATCCAACTCACGATGAAATTGAGGCTCTGGAGGGAGCTCAACCTATCGAGTGCGAACCGGGCTCAGTTGCAATCTGGGATGGGAATATTTGGCATTCCAATTATGTGAGGAAAACTGAAGGATTAAGGGTTGTCTGTCATATTACATACAGCCGACTCATGATGCGTCCTGTAGAAAATTATACAGCGTGGAATGATGAACTCATTGAGGAGCACGGGCCTCGAATGGCGCAGTTGTTAGGACAGGATGATTTTCTTGATAGTCCCAGAGGCGCCGACTACTCAAAACTGGAACAGACTTTTAATAACGCAAAGCGTTAGTTAGGCCGCCTAGCGGCGGAGAAACATGTAGGATAAAAAATTGAATCAACCTATCTCATTAGCGGGTACTCCCGCGGCTAGTCCGCTGGGTTATTACAGCTGGGTTTTTGCCCATCTGGCAAGAGATCCCGTCTATATCCTAATCATCATTTATATTTTTCTACCTTACTTGAGCAATACCGTTATTGGAGATCCCGTGAAGGGTCAAGCGACCATTGGGTACGTCCAGAGTTTAAGTGCTTGGCTCGTGGCTTTGACAATTCCTTTTCTGGGCGCAATAGCGGACAAAGATGGGCGCAGGAAGCCTTGGGTGTTGGGAACTGTTTTGGTCATGGCGGTTGCGTCGATAGGACTTTGGTGGGTGACTCCCCTGCCAGGATCCCAGGGAGCACTCCTCGGTCTCGTATTACTTTTTATGATTTATACAGCGTTTCCGATTAGCGAGGTGTTTCACAACGCCATGCTCCCCGCTATCGTTCCTGCCGAAAAAGGCGGCCTGATCTCTGGTCTCGGATTTTCCTCAGGAAATATGAGCGGTCTTTTTCTAATGCTCTTTGTCTTGTTCGCTTTTGCTATGCCTGGCGTTCAGCCCTGGTCGTTTTTGCCCAATGAGCCATGGTTTGGAATCGATCAATCTCTTTTCGAGCATGACCGACTGGTTGGACCACTTTGCGGAATCTGGATGCTGATTTTCACACTGCCCGTGCTCTTTTTTACACCCGATGGAGAGACTTCTAATCGCTCTTGGAAAGAGTCCGCGAGAGAAGGTGTGAAGGATCTAATAGAGACCATCCGGCAGGTGAAGCACTACGCTAACATTGCCCGGTATTTGCTGGCTCGTATGCTTTACAACGATGGCATGGCCGCTGTGCTGACTTTTGGTGGTATTTATGCGTCCGGCGTTTTCGGTTGGGGGTCGATTGACCTTTTGATTTTGGGTTTGTTGACTAGTTTCTCCGCCATGGTGGGTGCCTATTTGGGAGGGTTGTTAGATGATTGGCTTGGCTCGCTCAGGACGCTCCGTCTCGTCACGATACTGAATGCTGTGGCTCTGATTTCTCTGGTATCGGTGACCTCAGATACGATTTTATACGTGGTGCCTGTCAGTACAGAACCTGTTTGGGATTTTCCTTACTTTTCGACTGTTTCAGAGCTTTATTATCTGGCGAATAATCAATTTTTTGCTCTGGTATTTGTTACAAATTTGGGGGCGTCTAGAACTCTGATGGCGAGAATCTCGCCGCCGGAAATGACCTCTCAATTCTTCGCGTTGTTTGGCTTGAGCAGTACAGTGACTCTCTTCGTGGGCCCGTTGCTTGTAGCCACTATCACCGACATTACTGAATCCACGCGATTGGGAGTGGGATCCCTTGCAATACTCATTATCGCTGGTTCCCTGGTGTTGCTATCCGTAAAGGATGAACGATCCCAAAGAGCGTCCGCGATTTGAGTTAGGTTGCATGAAATTAATGGGGCTTCGTCGCCAGATGTAGGAGTTTTTATGCGCTTTTCTAATAGAAATAAACATGTATTCCCCTTAGCCCTTTTATGTCTCGGGTTAATTGTCTTCGGGTTTTTTCTTTTAGGGCAAATG
>CACOYI010000077.1 GCA_902631405.1 K189A clade bacterium
CTCTTTCCCCGAGCGTATTGATTTTGGCGGATTGGATATCAAACCCATACTCATGAAACCAGGAGGCAATCATGCCCAGCAGACCTGGGCGGTCTGATGCGAGCACACGAAATAACGAATTACTCTGGGTGCTACCGGCCTCTACTGAGACTTCCGTTGAACGAGATAACTCAACAATTTGCCTTTTTGTTCTCCGGTTGTGAGGTGTCGCCTCGATGGTTTTTTTGCCAAGGGTTTGCGTCAATTTTGTTCTTATATCTGAGCGGACCGAGCTAGAGCGAGGAACTGGCTCTCCGTCATTCATTAGAACAGTGATTCTGTTGAGGCAAAGACCATCGGCGTTACTGTTAATGCTGGCGTCAACTATCGAGAGATTCAATTTATCCAGTTCTGAGGTCGTTGCCGCGAAAACACCTTTACGATCGGGTGTGCGGATATAAACGTTAGTAGCACCATCAATACTTAGTTGGTAATTCGCATCCCGCACCTCTACGACTGTTTCAGTAAGGTTTGTATTTGTTAGCATCGAAATGGTTATCTCCGAAACTTGATTTGGGGTGTGGCGCAAGAAGAAATCCTCACCCGCAGCAGTCCATAACTTTCTTTGCATTTCTGTGCTGATGAAACCCGCTACCGATCTTATCTTTTCTCTAGCTTTGCGCTTGCAGGCATTTACAGTTTTTTTTCGCCCGGGTATCGACTCCTCTCCAAATCTTAGGATTTTTCGAGCTTCAAGAAAGAGGTGCCTCAACAAAGAGGCTCTCCAACTATTCCAGAGCGTGTCGTTGGTCGCTTTTATGTCTGCCTCAGTAAGTGCATACAGATAATTTAGTCTCATTTCAGACCCAACTTCTGCAGCAAAGTTTTTGACTACCTGTGGATCGTATATGTCTTTCTGTTGAGCAGTTGCGGACATCATTAGATGTTTTTCAACTAACCAAACGACCAGATCTGTATCCGCTCGGTTGACCCTGTGACGTGCACAGAAGGCTCGAGCATCCTCTTTACCCAACTCTGAATGGTTGCCACCGCGGCCTTTCCCGATGTCATGAAAAAGTCCCGCAATATAGAGTAATTCTGGCTTCGGGATTTTATGGACGCAGTGATAGGCGATAGGTGAATGGTTTTTTGTCGAACGGTATCGAAATTGCCTCATATTTCGAATCACCATCATTGTATGCGCATCAACCGTGTAGATGTGAAAAAGATCATGCTGCATTCTCCCAACTATCTTTCCGAATTCGGGTAAATAGCGACCCAGAACGCCATACTTTCGCATCCGTGTTAGCTGAGTCACGAGAGTAAAGGGTGACTTCAGTAAATCGATGAAGAGTGAGACTGTTTTTTTGTCATTTCGGAAATCTTTATCAATCAGTGATAACGACTCTCGTATGAGTCTGATCGTTGAAGAATTGACGCCAACTATGTCCCTTCTCTTGGCCATTATCACAAACATTTCGATCAATGCCGAAGGGGTTTCCTTAAAAACTGATTCTCTCGCAACTTCTATGTAGTTTCCTACTAGGTTGAATCTCGGATTTATCTTGTTTTGGGGCTCGATAACCTTAGACAGTTTCTCTCTAAACGATTGGATAACGATCGTATTTATTTCTTGGATGGCGAGGACATGACGGTAGTATTTCTGCATGAATCTCTCGACATCGGGCCTGACGGCTGAACCTTTATACCCAAGCTTGGCCGATAGTTCGCGTTGATACATAAATCTCAATCGATCTTCCTTATTTTTAGATATCAGGTGAAGGCCGAAGCGAGCATGTTTCAGAAACTTTTCCGCTGCCGTCAACAATTGTAACTCCGTTCTCGTGAGGACTCCGAGCTTTACGAGCTCCCTTTTGCTCGAAGTTTTGTGCCGTTTTAAGGCTATCCACATTAAGGTCTGAATGTCTCTCAAACCACCGGGCGAATTCTTAATATTGGGCTCGAGACCATAATCCACATTCTGAAACTGCTTGTGCCGATTATTCTGCTCCACCTCTTTAAGGCCAAAATAGTCGTCATCTTCTGATATCGATTCTTGCCCCAGTCTCGTAATGAGATGGCTTGATACATCATTTGAGCCCGCAAGATGACGCCTCTCCATCACGGCGGTTTCTACGGAAATATCGTTCCTCATTTCCGTCACGCACTCTTCGATTGTCCGCACGGAGTGCCCTATTTCGAAGTTGAAGTTGT
>CACOYI010000078.1 GCA_902631405.1 K189A clade bacterium
ATTTTTGCGGGCACTCCGAAGTTTGCAGCAATAATACTAGAGGGGCTAATCGAGGAGGGGCTCGAACCCGGCTGCGTTTTGACTCAGCCGGACAGGGGGAGAGGCAGAGGTCGGAAGGTCACAGTTAGCCCTGTGAAAAAAGTTGCGATCGACTCACAGATAGATATCCTCCAGCCTTTCACGCTCAAAGACGAAGCGGTCAAATCGAAGATTGAGATTATGGCGCCAGATGTTCTGGTGGTCGCTGCCTATGGCTTGATATTACCCAGAGAAATCCTTTGCGCCCCAAAATTTGGCTGTATTAACGTGCACGCATCGGTTTTACCGCGGTGGCGAGGGGCTGCTCCAATCGAGAGAGCAATTCTGGCGGGCGATCAAACCACCGGCGTCTCTATTATGCAGATGGAAGAGGGTCTTGATACAGGTCCAGTTTATGAGTCCAGCTCTACTGATATTATCCCAGGAGAGAGCGTTAGCGGGCTAGAAACACGTTTAGCATTAATGGGGTCAGACCTACTATGCAAGGTTATTAGAAATTTACCCGGGACAAAATCAATTCAAGAAGGGCAGTTTGCAACATATGCCACAAAGCTAACCAATGAAGATAGAAAAATTGATTGGTCGCATTCGACTGACATGCTCTCTAGACAGGTCTGGGCCTTAAGCGAACGTATGCCGGTTACTGTAGAAATAAACAGTCAAAAAATTCAAATCCTGGAGGTGATCGACCGCCAACAAAAGCTGCAAGAAAAAGATTCCCAGATGATCGGAACCATAATTGACGTAGATAAGAGCGGTATCACCGTTAAGTGCATCGATGGACTGTTAAGTATCACTAAATTGAAAGTGATTGGGGGAAAAGGAGCTACTCTAGATCCGTCATCAGCGTTAAATGGTTTCTCTCATATCTTCAAAAAGGGCGCCATCATCAAAAATATCAACGAATCCGACTGAAGAATGATGAGAGAAAGCTTAGATGGCCCCCGAGCACGAGCAAACGCCGTCTGGTCTCTCCAACAAATTACGGAGCATCAGAGGACTTTAGATTGGCTTATTACTAACAAAGCTGGTTGGTTCGACACCCCATTTGGCTCTCAACTTATTTACGGGACTGTCCGCCATTACTATTCTTTGGGAACAATTATTGAACAACTGATAGAGAAACCGCTCAAGACTAAGGATCGGGACTTGTTCCACCTGTTGCTGGTTGGCGTTTACCAGCTTTTACATATGAAGCTGCCGGCCTACGCATCAATAAATGAGACGGTTTCCGCGTGCAGCCTTTTGGGAAAAAATTGGGCAAAAGGCTTTATAAACGCTGTGTTGCGAAAAGTTGACCGACGAAAAAAAGAAGTGGGCGACACAAACGTATCGGTGCAAAATCATCCAACGTGGTTCGTGACCAAATTAAAAAACCAATATCCAGAACGATGGCAAGCAATATGCTCAGCAAATGACCAGCAACCAGCCATGGCAATCCGAGTTAACGCTCTTAGGACATCTCTGGGCCTCTATCGCGAAAAACTCAGGCGAGAAAACATCCAATTCAGAGAAAGCGAATCGGAGGACGGGTTGATTCTTCAAAAACCAATACCATCAAGGAAGCTTCCAGGCTGGGTTCGAGGAGAAGTTTCTGTGCAGGACTTAGGCGCCCAATATGCCGCACCGCTGCTAGTGAAAGCTCTCGCCACAAATACGAATAACCCCACAATTCTCGATAGTTGTGCCGCTCCTGGCGGGAAACTGAGCCATTTGAACGAAATACTGGCTAGCAAATTCAAAGACTATAGGTTAATTGCTATAGAAAAGAGCCGAGAAAGGCTAGAAACGACTCGAAAGTTAGTAAAAAGGAGCCAACAAGAAGAGATTGAAAACATCATTTTTATTGAGTCTGATTCGACAGAACCTCTGAAGCAAATTAACTCCAAATGTGACGCAATCATAATAGACGCCCCTTGCTCTGGTTCCGGAACTATTAGGCATAACCCTGATATCAGAATTTTATTAGACCCATTAGAGCTCGAATTAAAATCTAAATTTCAAATCCAGTTTCTTCAAAATCTGTGGCAGTCACTCCGTTGCGGCGGTAATCTCCTATATGTAACGTGCTCTATTTTTGACGAGGAGAACGATTTGGTCGTA
>CACOYI010000079.1 GCA_902631405.1 K189A clade bacterium
CACCACTCCAACAGCAAAGGAGCTCAAATAGAAAAAAGGATTTAGAACACTTGGTGCTGCGTTCAATTGATTTAGACGCTCATAACACCATGCCAGGTGATCTTGCTCCTCCTCAGCTGCCTCCGTCAACGACTCCCTGGTTTCTTTTTCATCTGCTACAAATGCCTGGCCGTCGTAGAAATAAATCGCGGGTTTGCTCGATGCTTAAATTTTCTCTTGAGATTATTTTTTCTAGGGCAGAGGAAATATCCATTTTACTTTTCATCCCTTCGTTCTGACTGACTAAGATCAAGGAAATTTTTAAGGATCTGATATCCATGCTCGCTGAGAATGGACTCAGGGTGAAATTGAACTCCCTCAACAAAAAGCTCTCGATGTCTTACAGCCATGATTTCTTTTGAAGATCCTTCGTCATTTGACCAAGCAGACACCTCTAAACAGCCGGGTAGAGACTCCTCTTCAACTACGAGAGAGTGGTATCTTGTAGCGATAAAGTTGCCCTCTAAATTAGCAAAGACACCTCTCGAATCGTGATTAATGCTGGAGGTTTTCCCATGCATTACTTGATTGGCTCTCACGACCTTGCCTCCAAAGGCTTGAGCTATACTTTGATGCCCGAGACAAACTCCTAGAATTGGGATGGATGCGCCGAATTCTTTTATGCAGTCGACGGAAATCCCTGCTTCGTTCGGAGTGCAGGGGCCTGGCGAGATAACGATCTGTTGCGGATCTGCTTCACGGATACGATCGAGCGAGATCTCGTCATTTCGATGTACTATTACCTTTTCTCCGAGCTCGAGAAGATACTGCACAATGTTATAGGTAAATGAATCGTAATTATCTATCACTAAAACCACAGGTTAATCTCGTTTTTCTCTGGGCTCGTACAACTCACCTATCTCGAAGTTAGTGGCGGCCATTGCTGCGGCTCGAAATATCGCTCTGCCTTTATTAAGACTCTCTTTCCATTCTAGATCCGGCACAGAATCGTGAACGATCCCTCCGCCTGATTGGATATAGAGAGTTTTGTCCTTTATTACAGCAGTCCTGATCGCTATGGCGGTGTCCATATTTCCGTTCCACGAGAGATATCCTACCGCTCCGCCGTAGATGCCACGTTTTATTGGTTCCAACTCATCGATAATTTCCATCGCGCGTACTTTAGGAGCGCCAGATAGAGTCCCAACCGGTAGTGTAGCCCGCAGTAAATCAAGTGCGTTTTTCTCTGGAAGGATATCTCCCTCTATGTTCGAGGACAGATGCATAACATGGGAGTAACGTTCAATAACGAATTTTTCAGTGACGCTAACGCTGCCAGCTCTTGAAACCTTTCCCACATCGTTTCGTCCTAGGTCAATCAGCATGAGGTGCTCGGCTAGCTCCTTTGGATCGTTCTTCAACTCTACCTCGAGCCTGATGTCTTCGTCAGAGTCATGACCTCTTCGTCTCGTTCCAGCTAGAGGTCGATTAGTAATCTTTCCTTTCTCAAGCCTCGCAAGTATCTCAGGGGATGAACTCACGATGTGAAAATCTCCCATGTCCATAAAATACATATAGGGAGAGGGGTTGAGATTCCTTAGTGATCGATAGAGATTAATAGGAGGACAATCAAAAGGCACCGACATTCGTTGTGACAGAACTACCTGCATGATATCCCCGGTCCTCGTGTATTCCTTGATTTTCTCTACATCTTCTTTGAAGGCTTTTTCGCCATATTCGGAAGAGAAGTCCGATTCCGATAAGGGCTTGTTCCCACCTGTTTTAAGGTCCGGCGTCGAGGTCTTTTCAAGCTTCTCCACTCTTGTATCGAGGATGGTCGATGTTCTTGCAATAGAATCAGGGTCATCTTGATTGGCTAAAGAAACTAATTTCATTCGGCCCTTTAAGTTATCAAAGACAATAATGTCTTCGCTGACCATCAGGAAAATATCCGGAGTGTTTAAGGTGTCTTTTGGACAGCTCGATAGGAGTTTTGGTTCGACATATCGAACGGTATCGTAGCCGAAGTAGCCTACCAACCCACCTATGAAGCGAATGTCTTGATCGCAATCCGCCACCTGATATCTAGATTGAAATTCTTCGATAAAAGAAAGTGGGTTGGACGAAGAAAGGGACTCCACGAT
>CACOYI010000080.1 GCA_902631405.1 K189A clade bacterium
CAATAAAGCAATTACCCAAACTTTCAGTCATTCCCTTCGAATAGCCTACTATTTGATAGTCGCTATGAGTTTTGAATCTCTAAGCACCGCAACGATTCTCTCTGCGGTAGTTTTCGCCTATCTCGGCACAACCACAGGCACGAAATTACTAAATCGTTGGGACAATGAATCTTTCAACAGGGTGAGTACAGTGTTCATCCTGACAATCGGCTTTTTTTGCATTCTGCAAGGCATTTACTTTTATCTAGTTTGACTGGCTACCACCGCACTCTTCTACAACAAACAGCAGATCGCCCGCATTTATCTGCTGGCCACTATTCATATTGATTCTTTTCACTTCGAAAATCGCTTCTGGGTCGTAAAGCTCATTTTCTGAATTGAAATCCGAAAGTCTTAACGGGGTAAAGATCTTCATCGCCTCCAGCTGGCACAGAGTGTCTTGAGTCGTAATCCGACTCCCAACCTGCACATAATCCGGTTCAGATGGGGAGGGTGTGCTATAAAATATAGCCGAACTGGGTGCAACAACCTTTATTTCTTTTGTACCCTCTATCTCGAGTGCTTTCGCGTCAATCATCTCTCCAGCGTCACCAGCCCTAGACTCCATGATACTAATTAAAGCTCCCACATCGAGTCTCTCTAGTAGATTAGGCAGATAATCTGTGTCGTATTTACCACCAAGAAAAATCTGATCTTTTAGAATTTCCAATAACAAAGGTATATTGGTGGAGACACCCTCTATTCGAACTGATTGAAGATATTCAACCAGTTTTTTTGCGCACTGGCTTCGATCTTCCGCATAAACAATAACCTGCGCGATCATGCTGTCATAGTAGGGAGACACCGACTTGCCTTCGCTGACAGATGCGATTATCTCAACCCCATCCTCGGACGGGAAAATGCAACTTTTTATCTCACCCGGGTGAGGGCGAAATGCAATTTCATCTCCAGTTCTGACGAGTTTCTCCGCATTAACTCTGGCCTCAATTGCATAGCCATCAGATTTGATCTCAAGGTCTTTAATTTCTCCTCCAGAGGCTATATCGAACTGGGACCCGACCAGGTTCACACCAGAGGTCCACTCCGTGACAGGATGTTCTACCTGAAGCCGCGTGTTCATCTCCATGAAATAAACCGCTTTCGCAGAAAGGTCGTAAATGAATTCAACAGTTCCAGCTCCTATGTAATCCACGGCATCAGCGAGTTTTTCGGTTGACTTAACGACTTGGTTCAACAATTTCTTTGTCAAAAGGGTGGACCCGGATTCCTCTATCACCTTTTGCTTATCTCTTTGAACGCTACAGTCTCTTACGCCAATTATCTTCGTGTTTCCGTGACTATCTCTGAGGAGTTGAACTTCAATGTGCCTGAGGGAAGTAACATACTTCTCTAAATAAACGTCACCGTTTCCAAAGGCACTTTTCGCTTCGACACTAACTCTAAAGAAAAGTTCTTCGAATTCGGAAGCGTCGCGAACAACTTGAATACCTTTCCCTCCTCCGCCATGAACTGCTTTGATTAGAATCGGATATCCAATGCCCTCCGCAAGGAGGGCTGCGGCCTTAACGTCGGTTACAACTCCATGACTCCCGGGCACAACAGGAACACCAAGCTTCATTGCAGTATTTATCGCATTCGATTTATTACCCATCGTCTCCATAGATGAAACCGGAGGGCCAATAAAGTTGATTCCACGTGATCTAACCAACCTTGCAAAGGGGGAACTCTCCGACAAGAACCCAATGCCTGGATGCAAACTATCTACCTTCTCACTCTCAGCAACATTCAAAACGCTCAAGGCATTCAGATAACTCTCATCCGGTGTATTGCCCCCAATACAAACCAGCGTGTCCTCTTCAGTGAGAAGCTCGGACGCGACCGAGTCCATATCCGGATCACTTTGAACTAGCACCACCTCAATCCGTTTTTGCTTGGCGATACGAACTAGTTTCGTCGCCGTGCAACCTCGGGCATGAACTAAGACCTTTCGAACAGGTTTAATGAGTTCGCTTTCTGTGTATTTTGCTTCATGCGCAACCACGATCGGACGTTTGTTCAAAAAACGGCCTTCCAGAATACGTGATACCA
>CACOYI010000081.1 GCA_902631405.1 K189A clade bacterium
GAAGCGCTGCAAGCGATAATGTTGAATTATGGTTCCTTAAAATCGGGAACATTACGAACTTCAATGCCGGCTGATTTGTACCAGAGCCTGGAAGAGGTGGCTCCAGTTTATGGAATTCAGCTCGAGCAGTTGCAACCGTTCAAACCGGCGGTAGTTGGTCAACAAATTCAACTCATGGCCATGTATTCAATTGGTTACGAGCCCGAATTTGGTCTCGAATCCTACTTTACGAGTTTGGATAGAGATAAGCCGGTGTTAGAGCTCGAATCTGTCGAAGACCAACTTGATCTGCTCTTCAACGCTGACCGGGCTACTCAGAACGCTTTACTTCGAGAAACTTTGATGCAGTTACCGAGACTTCCTGATGACACGGACGCTATTATCGGAAAATGGATCCAAGGAGACGATAAAGGTCTCGAGTCGCTTATACGCGAATCTATGGGCAGCTCAATCTTGGCTAGAGACTTTATGAAAAGACTACTGGATGATCGAAACGAGAGAATGGCTTCTAAAATATTGCATTATCTCAGAACTAATAAGAGTTATTTTATCATCGTTGGCGCTGCGCATTTAGCAGGTAAAAATAGCGTCGTTTCAATTTTGAATGATCAAGGTCAAATTGGAGAACGATTTTCATCCGCAGACGCTGTGATCAATTAATTGGATGCCTATATAATGGTCTCAGAGAACGCAGGAACCTCAATTAGTAATTTGCATGATTTTACACCAGCGGTAGGTCTCACCAACCCTAACCTGCAGACCATTTTCTCAAGTGCTATTCGTAAGATAATAATCCCAAGGACAGAAGCCGAATTCCTGAACGCGGGCCAAGAAGAAATTATTAACCTTGGCAGTGTTAGGCTACAAATTGAAAGAGACAAACCGGCGAACACAGAGCCACTCGGATTAATCATGATCATTCCAGGCTGGCTGGGACATTCCAAATCGAGTTATGTAGTTTCTCTAGCCAAGAAACTAGTAGATGCAAGATTTGAGGTGGTTAGGATTACATTAAGGGACCATGGTGAAACCTGCCATCTCAACTCTGGTCTATTCCACTCCGCTGAAACACAAGAGGTCGTTGATCTAATCAAGAAGTTAGTGGACGACTTCAAAGTGAGATACCCGAATCGAGAAGGCGACTTAACAACAGGCCTCGTGGGATTCTCAATGGGAGGTAATTTTGCGCTGAGAGTCGCTCGACAGCTGTCGTCTGTTAGGACGCTTGCTATTTCTCCATCCCTGAGTCCGCACAAAACTATCCAGAAAATTGAAAATTCCCAAATCTACAGGCCTTACTTTATAAATAAATGGCGGAAAATTTTTCGCGATAAGCAAAGACATTTCCCTGATCTTTATGACTTTTCATATGCAATGAAACAAAAATCGATTATTACTCTTACCAAACATTTCATCGGAGAGTTTACGAGTTTCGATTCCGTTGATTCTTACTGCGATGCATACGATCTCTGTGGTTCCAGGCTCGAAGGGGTCAACGCCCATATTTTGGCATCTCTCGATGACCCTGTGGTGCCCACCTCTGACATAGACGCATTGCCCCCAAGCGTTACTCGAAAAATGACTAAGCGTGGCGGGCACACTGCGTTTATTGAAAATTGGGCGCTAGATAGTTGGAGTGACTCTTACGCAGAACGTTTTTTTGCTGGTTAGCCGAAATGCCGAATGAATCAACGTGGAACGACTCTATTTAGTCGAATTCCTGGGCCGCATCTTTTTAATAGCCCAGGCAAGTCCAAGAATCGCGATCGCGATCACCGCATAATATTGAATCATATAAGTGAATGTTGGCGACATACTCTCAAGCCCAGAATCCATTGCATCTCCACCCAAGATGCCTGCTAAGACACCTCCTATCGCAGATGCTAAAAACCATAGTCCGAACATTTGCCCGGTATACTTCTTCGGTGAGTACTTGGAAAAAGCAGATAAACCGATCGGAGAAAGTGTTAGCTCTCCCCATGTTTGCAAGAGATAAGTGATCAGTAACCATTGAACGCCAACCGTTCCCGTTTGCAGTGCGAGCGATACTGCTACCAACATT
>CACOYI010000082.1 GCA_902631405.1 K189A clade bacterium
ACCCCCCATGCTAAAGATACCGCCATGGGCAAAAAGGGCGCGGTAGAGGGGGTGGTGGTTGTCATGAGAGGAATAAGTCCTACAAAAGTGGTAACCGAGGTCAGGATAATTGGTCTAAATCGAACAATTGCCGATGCTGTAATGGCTTCCTCGATAGATTCCCCTGCTCGCCGTCTGCGATTGGAATAGTCCACGAGAACGAGGGATGCGTTCACGACTACACCAGTCAGTGCAACGATTCCAAGAGCAGAGAAGAACATCAGGTCGACACTCAGCGCGTAATGACCGGTAATAGCGCCGATCGCCCCGAAAGGCACGACGCTCATAACAACGAGCGGCTGTAAATAGCTTTTAAGCGGTATTGCCAAGAGTCCATAGATACCAAACAGAGATATTAAAAGGCCTACTCCCAAGGAGCCGTAAGCGGTATTGCGCTCTTCTTGCTCTCCCCCCGCTTCAAATTCTAGGTCGGGGTACTTCACTTGCATGGCTGGTATCATTTGTCCGCGTATCGCGGTCATGACGGCTTCGGGCGTATTAACCGCTCGGTCAAGGTCTGCGCTTACCTCAACGACTCTTCTTCCATCGAGTCGCCTAATTTCAGAAAATCCTCTGTTAAGGTCGAACCGAGCGACGCTGTAAAAAGGGACTTCTATTCCTGATGGCGTACGGATATACATATCTTCAAGGTCGCCAATAGAGCGTCTTTGGGATTCTGGAAATCGAATCATCACTCTAAGGTCATCTTGTTCTCTCTGGACCCGTTGCGCCTCAACGCCGTAAAAAGCGTTTCTTACCTGGCTGGCCAGATCATTCAAAGTAAGGCCTAGATTTTGTGCCTCTGGCAACATTTCTAATTTGATTTCTTGTTTGCCCGAACGGAAAGTATCGCTGATATCGAAGACTCCTGGGAAGCTTCCTAGATCTACTTTCAACTCTTCTGCGGCGAGCCGCATTTGTTCAATGTCACTACCAGTAATTTTAAATTCAATCGCCTCTCCAGCCGAGAAGGTGTCTGCGTCAAAAGACAGTTTGACCGCGTCGGGTATAGGTCCAACTAGCTCCCGCCATTGATTCGAGATCTCTTTAGCGGTCACGTTGGCTCGTCTTTCAAAGGGGAGAATGTCAATCACAATCTCCGCAATATTGCTCTGACCGGGTCCAGATGGTTGTCCTGGTCCGTTTCGATCTACGTTTTGGCCAACACTGGATAGAACATTTTGTACCAGGTCAGATTGTAGATTGTGGTCAGATACGAATTTGTCATTGAGTGAGATCGTTGCCTCTTGGATTTGAAGAGCAGCCTTATAGGTCGTGTCAGCCGATGTGCCAGCTGGAAGTTCGAGAGCGGCGTAAATCCTGTTTCCCTCAACCGCTGGAAAAAAGCCGAACGTGACTCGCCCGCTGCCAATTAGGGCAAACGCAAGAATCAATACACCGACGGCAACTGCTGTGGTTGCATATCGCCATTTCATTGCCTTAATGAGAAAAGGCCTGTATGTGTTCTCTGCGAAGTTTTGTAGCCCTCCTGCTAACCGGCCCTGTAGGAGGTTCCATTTCCCTGCGACGCCTGTTTTAGAAGCTGTTCTTTTTCTATGCGCTAGATGTGACGGGAGTATAAGTTGCGATTCAATGATGCTGCAGATCAGTGCAAAGATCACCACCCAACCAATCGGTGCAAAAAAGTTGGACATTCGACCGTCGACGGCGATCAGAGGGAGGAATGCGGTGATCGTCGTCAATACACCAAAGATGACAGGGACCGATACTTCCCATGTCCCTTCTATCGCCGCCTGAACTGGTTCTTTACCCATTTGCTCATGGCCGTAGACTCTCTCACCTACAACGATGGCATCATCAACGACAATACCGAGCACGAGAATGAATGCTAGAACAGTCATCGTCGAAATTGTTATATCGCTGAAGGGCAAGAATCCGAGGGTTCCCAGTAATGCTACTGGTATTCCAACCGCAACCCAGAAAGCCAGTCGAATTTGTAGAAAGAGTGCCAAGATGACTAAC